>NZ_JAUSYD010000001.1:7204834-7519592 GCF_030816615.1 Streptomyces sp. B1I3 | reverse complement strand
ACGCGGGCCGGGTGCTGATCCTCGTGCCCTCGCTGGACCTGCTCGCCCAAACCGAGGCAGCCTGGCGCGAGGGAGGCCGCCGGGGGCCGATGTTCGGGGTGTCCTCCCTGCGGGGTGAGGAAGCTGTCTTCCCCAACACCACGGACGTGGGCGAGCTGCTGGAGTGGACGCGAGGCCTGGACAAGGTCACCGTGTACGCCACGTACGCCAGCCTGGGGCTGGGCACGCTGGAGCGGGCACACGCCGCAGGCCTTGCTGCCTGGGACCTGATCGTGGGTCGACGAGGCGCACCGGACGTCGGGGCGGATCGGGAAGCCATGGGCAGTCGTGCACGACAACCAGAAGATCCCGTCCTTGCGCCGGTTGTACATGACGGCCACCCCGCGGTTGTGGCAGCTCGGGGACGCGGACGAGGCCGGCGCGCCCGGTGAGCTGGTAGCGAGCATGGACGACGACCCGGGCGGCCCCTTCGGCAGTCGCTGCTTCACCTTGACACTCTCGGAAGCCGTCGACCGAGGAATCTGTGCCCCCTACCAGGTCGTATGCGTCGACGTCACCGACACCCAGCTCCAAGCCGCGCAGCTCCTAGGTGCCGAAGGCCGCTCCGAACAGGTCCGCGGAGCGCGACTCGCAGCCCTGCAGACCGCGCTGATGAAGGCCTCCTCAGAGGAGGATTTCCGGCGCACGCTGGCCTTCCACCACCTCGTCGCAGAAGCCGAAGCCTTCGCCGCCGGCCTCCCCGACATCGCCGCGCAGCTGCACGCCGCCGAACCGGAACTCTACCCGCGCACGATCTGGGCGGACTGGCTGTGCGGCGAGCACAAACCGCTCCACCGCCGCCGCGTCCTGGACGAGTTCGCCGCAGGGATAACCGCGGACGGCACCATCGTGGAGAAGGGCTACCTGAGCTCCGTGAGAGTGCTCGGCGAGGGCGTGGACACGAAGAACTGCGACTCCGTGTACTTCGCGGACGTACGCGGCTCCATGCCCGACCTTGTCCAAGCCGTCGGCCGGGCGTTGCGGATGCAGCCGGGCGAGGGAAAGACCGCCTCGCTCGTGGTGCCGGTCCTGCTCGGGGCCCGGCGAAACAGCCGACAACATGCTCACCTCCCGCGCATACGGCGGCCTCGCCAAACTGCTGGAGGCGCTGCGGGCGCACGACACCAGGGTTGTAGAACAGCTCGCCGAACAGCAAGCTCCAAGCGGCGTCAGGGGCGTACAAAGCCGCAACGGGGAGCAGGAAGGCGAGAATCGCTGGAGTGGCCGGCTGTCGGTGCCGGCCCGGGAACTGCTGAAGTTCAGCACCCCACGCGACCCCGGCCGCCTTGGCCGCGTTCATCAACCTGCGCGTCCTCAACCCCGAACACCAACACTGGCGGCGCGGAATCGAAGCCGCCGTCATCTACAAACAGCTCCACGGCGACCTACGCGTCCCGTTCACCTACCGCGTCCCAGAAGCAGCACAGGAGGCTCCAACAGCCGCACGGGAGGCTCAGGAGACCGTGGGCGGGGAAACCGAGCAGTGGCCGGCCCTCGCTCGCCGGGTTTCCCCTCGGGCAGTGGACCGCCGACGCCAGGCGCTTCTACGCCCGCGGCACCATGGACGCAGACCGCGTCGAACAACTCGAGAAGCTCGGCATGATCTGGTCACACTTCGACGTCGCCTGGGAAGAAGGCCTTGCCGCCGCCCGTGCGTGGGCAACCGAACACGGCCACCTCCTCGCCCCGCTGGACGCCACCCACCAGGGCGCAAAGGTGGGCATCTTTTTGAAGAATGCGCGGGCCGCCGCCCGCAAGGCCGCCGAGATCGAACAGCGGCGGGCCGAGGGGCTGCCGGTGGAGTCGTCGGCCGGGGCCTTGTCGGACGAGCGGCGTGAGCAGCTGGAGGAGATCGACGCGTCCTGGCGCCCGAGCTGGCCGGTGACCTGGCAGCGGTGCTTCCACCTGGTCCGGATGCATCTCGACGCTGGCGAGGCACTGCCCACCAAGACGCGCCAGGTCCTGCGCCAAGGCGAGGACCTCGGACGATGGGTACAGGCACAGCAGCTCGGATGGGACAAACTGACGTCCGTGCAGCAGTGGATGTGCGAACACGTCCTTGGAATACAACCCGCCAGAGATGAGGACAAGCCGAAACCGCGCACGAGCCAGGCGGAGAAGTGGGCCATGCACTACACCGCCGCCAAGCAGTACTACGAACGCGAAGGCCACCTCCAGGTCCCGCGCAAACACATCGAAACAATCACCCGCCACAGAGGCCAGCGGCCGCGACGGCGGAGGGCCACGACGGCCAGAAGCAGGGACAGCGGATCGTGCAGCTCAAGCTAGGGGCATGGGTCAGCAACCAACGGAGCAGAACCGCCACACTCACCCCGGAACGAGTAGAACAACTGTCCGCCATCGGCATACGGTGGACGTGACACGCATCGCCGTCACCACAGCCGCCGAGCACGGCCAAGACGAGCCCGAGGCGCAGCGGCCGGCACCGCAGCCCGAGTAGGACCAGGTGCTGCTCTACCGGTTACCGCCCGGCCGTCGGTACGGAGCTGCGCGACGGGCCGGTGAAGAGGGTCAGCGCAGCGTCGCCCGGTTCCCCGAGACCACGCTTAGAAGTGGCCTAGTGGGCGTGCAGGTGAACGGGAAGCGGTGCGCTGGGCGAGGATTGCGGGACTGTGGTGATCGTCGCGGTACGGCGGACAAATCGGCACCCGACGGCCGTCCGATGCTGGTGCCGGCGCACGCCGCGGACGACGAACAGGTCGGGCTCGGCCGACCCCTAAGACCGTGTCCTATGTGGTGAGGCGTCGTTGACTCCGTTATGGGGCGGGGTACTTGGAGTTGGATTGTTCCGGACGGGTTGTGGGAGATCGCGGAGCCGCTGATCCCACCATCGAAGGTGCGGTCGCAGGGTGGTGGGACGCAGGACACGCCTGATGAGACGCTGTTCGCGGCGATCATCTACGTGCTGGTCAGCGGGTGCGCCTGGCGGGCATTGCCGCCATGTTTCGGGATATCGAAGTCGACGGCTCACCGCCGGTTCCTGATCTGGTCGCGGGCGGGCGTGTGGGGCCGGCTCCACGAAGAAATCCCTGCACCGGCTCGACGACGCCGGCCTGCTCGACCTCTCCCGAGCTGTCCTCGACTCCGCCCACGTGAGGGCTAAAAAAAGGGGCGAACTCACAGGTCCGAGCCCCGTGGACCGGGGCAAGCCGGGTTCCAAGATGCACGTCCTGTCGGACGCGAACGGCCCTGCCCCTCCTCGTCGGCATCACCGCGGGCAACACCCACGACAGCCAAGCCCTCAAGCCCATGATCCTCGGTCACCAAACGAGACACGACCCTCACCGAGGCCGCCACCTCAAGCCCCCGCAAGCTCCACGCGGACAAGGCGCACGACATCCCTGAACTGCGGAAATGGCTTCGCGGAAAGCGCATCGGTGTCCGCATCGCGCGCAGGGGCATCGAGTCCAGCGAACGGCTAGGACGCCACCGCTGGGTGATCGAGCGGACCATGTCCTGGCTCTCCGGCTACCGCTCACTCAGCCCCCGCTACGAACGCCACCCCCGCAACTACCTGGCCTTCCTCGGCCTCGCCGCCGCCCTCTGTTGCTACAAACGCCTGGTCCGCCTCGCCACATAGGACACGGTCTTAGCCGGGCGCTGTCATCTAGCGGGTGGCAACTATCCGCGCTGGCATGTTGTTGCTACCGTTCGCGGTCAAGACGCAAGAGACAGGGAGTTTGGCATGGAGCCGGTTTCAGGCGTGTCGGCCCCTGAGCCTGATCCAGCATCGGGAGTTCGTGTTTCAGGCGCGCTGGTTAGGATCGCCGAACACTCCGTGCCAAAGCTTAGCCTGATCGACATCAGGGCACGGGTTCGAGGACCTCACGGTCTTCCTCGGGGAGCGGGCTCGGACAACCTTCCGATTACCTCAGGCGCGACACAGCGCTTACTGTCACACAGGCGGTGCCCCAGGCAGGGTGTCAAGTTTCTGCGGCCCGAAGTATCCCAGTCGAAGACCGTACGTACCTTGGTGCAGGATGTCGGAGCCGTAGGGCGTCAAGCCCGTGGGGCTGCCGTCGAGAGCGCCCGTGTAATTGCCGTCCGGTGTCATTCTTCGATGTTCGCAATTATCTTTGTACCAGGCCCATGCAAGCCACCCGACTTCCCACTGCGTAAGGGTGATAAGCAGATTCTGGTAGCGGAATTCGGTGCGTGGCGGGTTATCGAGATTTGTTCCGTCTAGCCCGTAGAAGCACTCGTTGTCGTTCGCAAATTGCTTGTTGGCGATCTCGCCGAGAACGATGGGAAGTTTCGCCCTAATCGCCAGATTCACATCGGCGGACCCGTCGTAGTCATCGCCCCAGTAGGCATGTGCACTGAGCAGGATGCTGTGCAGCGGGTCGTGATCGATCAACTCCTGGCCGGCGCTCAAAAAAGCGTTGACCGATGAGCCGCAGTCCGGTGCGTCGATCATGATCGGCATTCGAAGCCCTTTGCTGCGAATGCTGGTGATCGCCTTCTTGTACGCAACTTTGAACTTATCCAGGGCTGCAGGTGACCAATTTTGCCATCGGTACCAGCCCAACTCGTTGGCGAGGTTGATAATGACATATCGCTCATGTCTCTTCAACATCCCAAGCACGTCCGGCCGAGTCCACCAGCTCATCAGCTCACTGTTGACAAGCTCGGGGTCCTCTTTGCACGTGCAGTCGTGCAACTCCACGATGGGCACAAGGCGGCTGGTCCGGCACTTCTCAAGCACGCGGTCTAGGTCGGCCGTGGCGTACGGGGGACGCGACGCGGCAGGATATTGCGCATACCACTGAATCCTGACGCAATTTGCGCCCGTCTTCGCCAACTCCTCCAGTTTACCGTAGGGGCGACTAGCGGGAAAATCCCAGTCATCGACGAGCGGGATGTTGATACCCTTAAGTACTATCCTTGCATGGTCATTGCCGCGTAGCCAGTACCTACCACTGTCGTCGAGGCCGTAGCTCTTGTTGGACACATATAGCACCGGGCTGGGATCGGTCGGTCGAGGTATCGGAATCATTGTTCACCCTCCGTGGTGCCAACTTTAGAACGACGGGCGCCCGCCGCTGGACGCTGCCGTTTCGTCGCGTATCCAGTACAGGCCCTGTGTAGTGGTCTCCACACACATCAGCTCGCCTTGCTGGCGGAACCGCGTCTCCTGCAAGGTGACGACTTCCTCGCCGTCCTTGAACGTCTGATCGCGATCCCGCCCCATGTCGTGCCGGTGCTCCGGCTGCATTCCGCGCCCGCACGAACGCCTGGTACAGCGTGTTCCCCCGCAGCGGCGAGCCGTCCCGACTCCGAGGGCACTGGGCCTCGTATACAGCCCACCATGCGGAAGAACGACGATCTTCCCGTCAGTGTGGAGCGCCGTTACGCCATCCTGGGTGCTGGTCGAACCCAGTACAGCCACCGGCCACTGCTGTCCCAACCGATCATGGGCGCCCGATCCGACCCACGCAGACTCATCGCTGCGTCTCACGTTCATCGTCTCCCCGGACCGTGCAGTTGGCCACTCGGCAACACACGGGGGGTCGTTGACGCCTAAACATGACCCTGTAGTCCGCCTTCGGTCGCCCCGACCCACTGAGCTCTTTCAGAGCGGCCACTGATCGAGTGACCCAGGACGAGTCAGGATGAGGACCGCAACGCACAAGGCTCCCGGGCCGTTGAGGGAGGTGTTCGAAGTCTCAACCCATCGGCACAGGAGCCCTGTTGGTTCCCTACCCTGCCGCACTCGACCTGCCTCATGCTCTGGTCGAGTGGGTATCCATGCTCATCGTCACCCGTGAGGGTGACCGACGCTGCAAGCTCCCACCTCACCAGCGCGCTCTCGTCGGCCTGGTATACCTGCGCCGGCACGACCCGCTCGCACAGATCGCTGTCGGCTTCGGGATATCCGTCGGCACCGCCCACGCCTACGTTAAGGCCGTCGTCGAGCACTTGTCCCGCCAGGCGCCCGGACTGCTGCGGGTCCTGCGGGAAGCAGACCCTGACCACGTCCTGCTCGACGGAACCCTCGCCGAGTGCGACCGCGTCGGCGACAGCCGGGCCGACTTCTCCCAGAAGCACCGCCGCCACGGCGTGAACGTGCAAGTGGTGACCGATCCCACCGGCAACCTGCTGTGGATCTCACCCGCGCTGCCCGGCCGCACTCACGACCTCACCGCCGCCCGCACCCACCGCATCATCCGTATCTGCGAACGCCAGGGTGTTCCGATCCTCGCCGACCGCGCCTACATCGGCGCCGGCCCCTGGGTGACCACACCCATCAGACGGCCTCCTCGCCAGGACCTCACCACGACCCAACGGACAGTCAACCGCGCCCTGTCAGCGGCACGGGCACCGGTCGAACGAAGCATCGCACGACTCAAGTCCTGGCAGATCCTCCGCCGAGCCCGCTGCAGCCCCAACCGCATGACCGCCATCGCCGCAGCCATGCGGTTGGGAACCGTCTCACGACCAGACGAGTCGACCTTCGGTGACCCCACAGACCGGGTAGCTTCCATCGGCGATCTTCGTCAGCATCTCCGCTACGGAGTCGAAATACTGGGCCATCGATTCGTACTCGCCGGTGACCGTGGGCGCACCCACGAACCATCTGCCGATACGTCCGTCCCTCGCGTCGATGAACTGTCCCATCCAGCCGTCCCGGTCCGACTGAAACGGGATCCACTCCTCGCGCCATTCGCCCCCACCGGACAAGGGGTGATTCGCGTAGAGCTTCTCCATCGCCCGGACACCCAGAAAGAAGCTTCCCTCGTCCGGGAACCCGTCGAAGCCGCAACATGCCACTTCGTCGTCGACATCTTCCTCAGGTAGATCCAGATTGTTCTGCAACAGCCACGTCCGCAGGTCCCCAGGCAGGGAGATGCCCATCCGTTCTTCGGCGGCCGCGAGCATCTGCTCCGTAGCGGGCCCTGGCAGGTCCGCGTAATCGGCTGGCGCGTGCTGCCGAAGAAGACTCATCACGCGGGACCAACTCTCAGCCACACTCATTGCCCTCTGCCCTCTGCCCTCTCTGCAGGGATGTCTCCGTCCGACCACGCCACTGCGGAGGTTGGGAAGTACCGACCGGAGAACCTTGCAGGGATGGTACTTCGAGCATGCGTCCCATCCCTCCTCACGACCATCCTCCGCCCCGAAGCGCAGGGTCGGCCCCTCAGCGAGGTGACCGCCCGCGACTTTTCACAGACGACCCACTGTGCCCGGCGGGCCCAGCCGAGGAGCCTCCAGGACTCCAGCGAGGGCCACGGCGTCACCCTGGAGTGGCGAAGCTGAAAACGCTCACCGTCTCACCAAGGCGTTTCCGAACGCGGTCATGGTCCACACCCCCGTCCACGCCTCCTGGACCAACCAGATCGAGATCGTCTTCTCTATCGTCCAGCGCAAGGTCGTCTCACCCAACGACTTCACGGACCTGACCCAGGTCCGGGACCGGCTCCGAGCATTCGAAGACCGCTACAACGCCACGGCACAGCCATTCCACTGGAGGTTCACCACCTCCGACCTGGACGATCTGCTGGCCCGGCTCGACCGACACACACCCGCCGACCGACAAGAAGAATCCTCCGTCGCCCTGGCAGCCTGATCAACCCCCGAAGGACTTCCGGAGCCGACCACTTAGCAACGCATCATGCTCTGGCTGAGGAGCCGGCCGCCGGGTTGCGGAGGCAAGAGGTGTGCCCCGGATCCGGCGGCGGGGTGGGTTGGCCGGATCCAGGGCAGCGCGCGCTGAGCCCTTGTGCGGGGCGGGGTTACTTCACGGCGCCGGCGGTCATGCCGCGGGTGAGGGAGCGCTGGAAGATGAGGAAGAACACGACCATGGGGATGACGCCGAGGAGGGCGGCTGCGCTCATGGCAGTGGGGTCGCTGGTGTATTGGCCCTGCATGACGGACAGGCCGAGGGGGACGGTCTGGTTGTCGTTGGAAATGAGCAGCACGAGGGGGTAGAGGAACTCGTTCCAGCTCCAGACGAAGAAGAAGACGCACATCACCGACAGGGTGGGCCAGCTCATGGGCAGCACGATGCGCCACAGGATCGTCCAGCGGCCGGCGCCGTCCATGGAGGCGGCTTCGATGAGTTCGCGGGGGAAGCTGGAGAAGACGGAGGAGAGCAGGTAGGTGCCAAACGCGCTGTAGGTGATGCCGACCAGGATGGTGTAGCCGAGTTTCCCGTCGTAGAGGCCCATCTCCTTGAAGAGGTAGTAGATGGGGTAGACGAGTCCTTCCTGCGGCAGGACGTTGACGCCGAGGAAGAAGACGAGGAAGGCGGTGCGCCAGCGGACGCGGCCGATGCCGATGGCGTAGGCGTTGAAGAGTGCGAACAGGACGGCGATGAGGACGACGCCGAGGCTGATCTGGACGCTGTTGAGGAGTTTCTGGGTGAAGCCGACGCGGTCCCAGACGTCGGCGATGATGCTCCAGTTCCACTCGGTGGGCCAGGACAGGGAGCCGTGGGCCCGGAAGTCGGCGCTGGTCTTGAATGAGTTGAGCAGGATGACGGCGAAGGGTGCGAGGAAGGCGAGGACGAAGACGGCGACGGCGGCCAGGACCGCGTAGGAACCTCGGGAGCGGCGGTTTCCGGTGGCTTTGCGGGTCTTGCGCCGGACGCCCCGGCCGCGGGGTCCTGGTGTGGGGGTGCGTGACGTTGTGGGCGTGGTGGGGTCGGTGGTCATGGTCATGGTCATCCGTCCTCGCGGGCCTGGCGGGTGAGCATCGTTCCGGCGATGATCAGCACGAGCAGCGTGATGGTGCTGGAGATGGCTGATCCGTAGCCGACGTCGGCGCGCTCGAAGAAGTTCTGGTACGCGAAGTAGGAGGGGACCAGGGTTGAGTTGCCGGGGCCGCCGCCGGTGAGGACGAAGATCTGGGCAAAGACCTTCAGGCCGGCGATGGTGGTGGTGACCAGGACGACGTAGACCTCGGGGCGCAGGATGGGCACGGTGATGCGGGTGAAGCGCTGCCACCAGGTCGCGCCGTCGAGGGAGGCTGCCTCGTAGAGTTCGGGGTCGATGCGCTGGAGCCCGGACAGGAACAGCACCAGCGGGTAGCCGAGCTGCATCCAGACCAGGACGGCGAGGACGACCCAGAGTGCGAGGTCGGGGTCGCCGAGCCAGTTTTCGGCCAGAGAGGCGAGGCCGGCCTTTTCGAGGACGCTGTTGACGGCGCCTTCCGGGGCGAGGATCCATCCCCACATCAGGCCGGTGACGGCGACCGGGATGACTTGGGGAAGGTAGAGCCCGGAGCGGAAGAGGCTGACGACGCCGTCGCCGTGCTTCTTGCCGATGTAGTCGAACAAGAGGGCTGCGAGGAACAGGCCGAGCACGGTCGGGACGACCGCGATGCCGACGATGACGAAGGCGATGTTGCGGAACGAGGCCCAGAAGTCGGAGTCGCTGAAGAGTCGGGTGTAGTTGTCGAAGCCGATCCAGGTGGGGTCTCCGATGCCCTGCCACTGGGTGAGGCTGTAGTAGAAGGTCATCACGAGCGGAACGACGAGGAAGAGCAGGCTCAGTAGCAGGCCCGGTGCGAGGAAGACGGCGTACCCCGTGGGCCGCGTACGTCGTGTGGTTTTCACTGTGGCTCCTGGATGGGCGGGACGGCGGCCCGGTGGGGGCAGCCGCCGTCCCCGGAAGTGAAGGGGCTGACGCGTGGGCGAGGAGGTGTGTCAGCCTCAGCGCCGCGAGGCGGCGTACTTCTCGTAGGGGGCTGCGAGCTCGTCGAGAACCTTGTCGGGCTTACTGCCGTTCATGAGGTTCTGGGTGGCAGCCATCCACGTGTCGTAGTAGCCGGCGACGGGCCAGTCGGGGTAGAAGGCGAGGCCGTTGCTGGCCTGGTGGGTGTTGAATGCGGTGATGAGCTCGCGTGCCTTGGGGTTGGTGATGCTGTCTGCCTTGGCTGCGAGGGGCACGTTGCCCTCTTCGCCGATCCGCTTCTGGATCTTGTCGGACATGGTGATGTCGATGAAGTCCTCGGCGAGCTTCTTGTTCTTCGCCTTGGTGGGGACGACCCAGTGGTTGCCGCCGGAGCCGAGGGTCTTCTCGCTGCCCGGGTAGGGTGCGGTGGACCATTCGAAGTTCTTGATGTCGGTGGTCAGGCCGCCGAACCACCAGTTTCCGCCGACCATGATCGGCCGCTTCTGGGAGACGAATTGCTCGGTCATGTCGGCGCCCTTGAGGCCGACGTCCTTCTTTTCGAAGTAGCCCTTGTCGAGCCACTCCTTGTACTTGTTGACGGCGTAGGTCAACTCGGGGCCGTGGAAGTCGACCTTGCCCTTGTACAGCTGGTAGTTGTCGACCCAGGTGTCATCGGCCTGTGAGAGTGCGAGCAGGTAGAGCCAGTGCCCGGCGGGGTGGTCGTTGGCGGCGTTGGCCAGGGGTGTGATGCCGGCTGCCTTGAACTTGGCGAGCGCCGCTTCGAAGCTCTTGAAGTCGGTGGGCTTGGCCACGTTGTACTTCTTGAAAAGGTCGTCGTTGTAGTAGGAGAGGACGAACTCGCCGTAGTTCGGGATGCCGTACCACTTGTCGCCGCCCATTTCGCCGTTGGCGTCGTAGCGGGCGGTGACGGATGCGCTCTCGCTGATCTTCTTGTCCCAGCCGCGTTCCTTCGCGACGGAGGTCAGGTCGGTGAGCAGGCCCTGCTTGGCGAGCAGTCCGGTGGTGGCATTGCCCTTGTTGTACTCCATGACGTCGGGCGCCTTGTCGGAGTTGAGGATCATGCCGGCGTTCTGCTGTATCTGCTCGAACGTCTTGCGTTCGAAGACGACCTTCACGTCGGGGTGGGTCTTCTTGAACTCGGCGATGGCCGCGTCCCAGGCGTTGCTCAGGGCGCCGTCCTCCTGCTCGTAGTGCCACAGGCGCAGAGTCTTGCCGTCCCCGGCCGCGGTGTCCGATCCGCCGCCGCAGGCGGTCAGCGGTGCCACGAGTGCCAGAGCGGACACGGCGAGCAGGGCTCGTCGGGTGGTGCGGCGTGGAGCACGGAAGCGCATGTTCGTCATGAGGTTTCCTTGGGTGTGCAGGGTCAGGGCGGTGCGGGGGGAGGCGGTACGGGTGTTCAGGTGGGGCTGGTCAGACGTTGCGGCGGTGGACGCGGGCTTCCCAGGGCTGCAGGGTGTGCGGGGCCGTGAGAGGTGCGGTGGCGGCAACGTTGGCGATGAGGATCTCGCTGTGTTCCCAGCCATCGGGCAGGTCGACGGTGAGGTCGGCTCCGCTGAAGTTGGCGAGGACCAGAAGTTCGGTGCCGGATGCCGCGTCGTGGCGCGTGAAGGCGTAGAGCTGCTCGTGGTCGGGCTGGACCATGTGGAAGTCGCCATGGGTGAGGGCGGGTTCGGTGTGCCTCAGGGAGATGAGGCGGCGGTAGTAGTGGAAGACGGAGTCCGGGTCGGCGACCTGAGCCTTGGCGTTGACGCGGGTGTGGTCGGGGTTCACCGCGATCCAGGGGACGCCGGTGGTGAAGCCGGCGTTCTGGGTGGTGTCCCACTGCATGGGAGTGCGGGCGTTGTCCCGGCTGCGGTGGCGTAGCCCCGCCAGGATCTGTTCCTCGTCGACTCCGAGAGCGGTCTGCTCGCGGTGGTGGTTGAGGGATTCGATGTCCCTGAAGTCGTCGATGGAGGCGAAGGGTGCGTTGGCCATGGCGAGTTCCTCGCCCTGGTAGATGTACGGGGTGCCGCGGTGCAGGTGGAGCACGGTGGCGAGGAGTTTGGCGGAGCGGTCGCGGTAGGCGGGGCTGTCGTCGCCGAAGCGGGAGACGATGCGGGGCTGGTCGTGGTTGTTCCAGTACAGGCTGTTCCAGCCTGTCTCGCCCAGGCCGGTCTGCCAGCGGCCGAGGCTGGCCTTGAGGTCGGTCAGCTTCAGCGGTCGGACGTCGAACTTCCCGCCGGGCCCCTGGTCGAGCCCCACGTGCTCGAACTGGAACACCATGTCGATCTCGCGACGCGCGGGATCGGTGAAAAGCTTGGCGTCCTCGACGGTGACGCCGGGCATCTCGCCGACGGTGAGCAGGCGGCGCGGGTGGTTTTCGAAGACCTCGCGGTGCATTTCCGCCAGGTACTCGTGGATGCGGGGGCCGCAGATGTAGTGGGGGCTGCCGTCCCCGTGCCGCGCGCCCTCGTGGACGATGCCGTCGGGAAGGCCGGGGGTCTTGGAGATAAGGTTGATGACGTCCATGCGGAAGCCGTCGACGCCTCGGTCCAGCCACCAGCGCATCATGGCGTAGACCGCCTGGCGCACGGTGGGGTTCTCCCAGTTGAGGTCGGGCTGCTTGCGGGAGAAGAGGTGCAGGTAGTACTCGCCGCTCTTCTCGTCGTAGGTCCAGGTGGGGCCGGAGAAGAAGGAGCCCCAGTTGTTGGGTTCCGCACCCGGGGTGCCCGGCTCCATGCCCTCGCGGGCGGGGCGCCAGATGTACCAGTCCCGCTTGCTGCCCTCGGGACCTTCGTCGCGCGAGGCGGTGAACCAAGGATGTTCGTCTGAGGTGTGGTTGACGACCAGGTCCATGACGAGCTTCATGCCGCGCTCGTGGACGGCGGCCAGGAGCCGATCGAAGTCGGCGAGGGTGCCGAAGAGCGGGTCGATGTCCTGGTAGTCGCTGATGTCGTACCCGTTGTCGTCGTGCGGGGAGGGGTAGACGGGGGATAGCCACAGGACGTCGACGCCGAGCTGGGCAAGGTAGTCCAGCCGTTCGATGATGCCTTGCAGGTCGCCGATGCCGTCCGCGTTCGAGTCGGCGAAGCTGCGGGGGTAGATCTGGTACACCACCGCTTCGCTCCACCACGCGTCGGCGGGAGTGGCTTCGATTTCGGGCACGTCAAACCTCATCGTGATCGCTTGGTTGCTTTCAGTTACTTTGCTGGAGGTGGCGGGTTGTTGCCGCCCCCACAGGCACTGCGGGTCAGGAGATGGCTGCGCCTACGGCATCGCGGATGACGAGGCAGGCGGCGCCCCGGGCCCAGAGGTCGTGGCGGGCGGGGTCGACGTGGATGTCGCAGTCGGTGGCCGCGGTGGAGAACGCCTGGGCTTGCATCGCCTCGCTCATGTGTGGGCCGAACAGGTCGTAGGCGACCGCGCCTTCGCCGGCGATGATGATTTTCTGCAGGTTGAGCAGGTTGCACATGCCGGCCACGCCTCTGCCGAGGGCGGTGCCGGCTTCGGCGAAGGCGGATCGGGCCACGGTGCGGGCCGCCCCGGCTTCGCCTCGCGCGAGCTCGATGGCGTCGGCGATCGTGTCGCAGGGAAATCCGCCGTCTGCGAGGTGGCGCAGGATGGCGCGGTCGCCCGCCAGGGCTTCGAGGCAACCGCGTCGGCCGCAGCTGCACATGGGTCCGGAGGGGTCCAGGGGCAGGTGGCCGAGTTCGCCCGCGAGTCCGGTGGCGCCGGAGAACAGGGCGCCGTCCAGGAGCAGGCCGCAGCCGATGCCGGGGCCGACGGTGACCACGGCGAAGGAGTCGATGTCGCGGCCTTCACCGAACCAGCGCTCGGCGACGACCAGGGTGTTGACGTCGTTGTTGACGACCACCGACAGCCCGGTCGCCTCCCGCAGCGGCCCGGCCACGTCGACCTTGTTCCAGTCGAGCAGGGACGAGTAGCGGCAGATCCCGGCTGCCGAATCGACGTGGCCGCTGACCCCGACGCCGAGGCCGAGCACCCTGTCCGCCGCTTCGGGCGCCTCTGCGAGGAGCCTGCCGGTCAGGGAGGCGGCGGCGGACAGGGCGGTCTGGGGGGTGCAGTCGGCCAGGGGCTCCTCGTCCCGGGCCAGGACGTTGGCCGCCATGTCGGTGACGACGCCAAAGACCCGTCCGGGGGCGATCTTCATGCCGACGACCACGTGCTTGTCGGGATTGACGTGCAGCATCTTCTGCGGCCTGCCCCGCCCCTGGGCAACCGGGTCGCTCTCACGCAGGTAGTCATGCTCGAGCAGCGGCGGCAGCATGCGGGTGACAGAGGAGGGCACCAGGCCCAGGCGCTGGGCGAGCTGGGTGCGCGAGATGGGTCCTGCGGTGAGCACGGTCGCGAAGATCTCCGCCCTGGTCTGCTCACTGACAAGCTCCGAGAACCGGATCTTGGACGGGCTCATCACGCGGTGCCTCCAGGTAGTGGTCTGTCAGGGCCGTTGCATCAAGTTCAGCGCCATCGAACCCGATGCGGGTGGCGAGGGCTTCCCGTATGCGCGGGGCCGGTACTGCCAAGCGTTGCAGAGATCGTCATCGCGCCTCCTGCGGCTGGGACGCCATCGACCTGTGGAAGTCGGCGTCGCTACTTATGACGGGAGTGTGTCCCGCAGCCTTTAAGTGCGTCAAGGAAGAAAACAGCGTGTTACGCAACCGTGATGGCCCACCCCAACCGGACGCTCGTAGTCGCTTTGCGTCTTTTGTGCATCTTGTTATGCACACGCTGGCCCCGCAGGTCGAAGAATCCTGTTCATTTCATTGACACGAGGAAGAAATGACGGGAAGTTAACCGGCAACCGGGGCGGAGCCAGGGCCTGTTGGGTCACAGGTCGCCGCCACATCTGCAGCCCCTCACCCCTCGGGGCGGGCAGGACCGGTTCGTTCCGCTCGCAGGACCGGTGTCCTGTGCTCCTGGCCCTGCGAATGATCCCCGCGTGGACTCCCTCAGCCAGCTCCCTCGAAGAGAGACGAACCGCCGACCAAGACGAGTGCCGCACTCCGCACCCCGGTCAACCCGGAAACGGGCGACCGCACACACCGATGACTCCGCCACGCAGCTGCCCCAGCTGCCCCAGCGGTGTTCGTGCCCGCCCCAGGCGGGCGCCTTTGGGGCCATGCCCCGATCCATCATGGAGAGGACATCATCATGCCCGCAGGAAGACTGCGACGGCTCAACCCGCTGGCGGCCATCGCCGCCGGCCTGGCCTTGGCGCTCGCCGGAGCCGTCATGCCGGCCAGCGCTCTGGCTTCGGTCACCCCCCTGCCTTCGGGCCGGCTCGTCCCCGCGGCAGCCCTTGCCGCCGCGGCCTCGGCACCCGCGGCAGGAGCGGCGGGAGAGACCGCGAACAGCGAGCAGCTGCAGACCTGGTGGCACGACAACCACGAGTTCAACACGAGCAGCCCGGTGGGCGGTGACAAGGTGCGGCGGTCCTCCTTCTACGACGTGAAGGTCGCCACGGCCGCGGCGCCGACTACGAAGTACGACTCGTTCGCTTACATGAGCATCCCCCGCAGCGGCAAGGGAAAGATCGGCTACACCAAGGAGGACGGCGCGGAGTTCTCCGCCTCGGCGAACCTCACCATGAGCTGGTCGTCGTTCCAGTACACGGCCGACGTGTGGATCGACGTGTCACTGCGCACCGACCAGAGCATCTCCTCGGCCGACCAGGTCAAGATCAAGCCGAGCAGCTTGAACTTCGACAAGGAGCTGGTCAACAGCAAGACCGTCCGGGTCAAGGTGCCCTACAGCTCGAAGGGCTACCGATTCTCGGTCGAGTTCGACCCGCAGCTGTACACGGCCTACAACGACATGTCCGGCCCGGCCAATGACGCCGGGAAGCTGACCACCACCGGCGGCGGCAACAACCGGGCCATCCACACCGAGCCCCGTAACTCGATGATGGTCTTTGCCGAGCCGACGCCGACCGGCGCGGAGAAGGAGCGGCTGATCCCCACCGCCGCGTCGGGGAGCATCCACTACCCCGAGCCCGGCCAGGTCACGAACCTGAACAACATCAGCCAGGACATCATCTACTTCCGCCCGGGTACCTACACCATGGGCTCGAAGTACCACGCGGTGCTCCCGGCCAACGTCAAGTGGGTCTACCTGGCACCCGGCGCGTACGTGAAGGGCGCCTTCCGCTTCTTCCACGACACCCAGGGCCTGTACAAGGTGACCGGGTACGGAGTCCTCTCCGGTGAGCAGTACGTCTACGAGGCGGACACCAACAACAACTACGACCACCTCAGCGGGGCGTCGAACTGTCACGCCTCCTGCGTGAAGATGCTCCAGTTCCAGTCCGCGGACGCCCAGCAGTACCTCGACCTGCAGGGCGTGACGATCAACGAACCGCCCTACCACTCGTTCGTCGTCTACGGCAACGAGCAGACCTTCCAGATGCGGGTCGACAACTACAAGCAGGTCGGCTCCTGGTACTGGCAGACCGACGGCATCGAGCTCTACCGCGGCAGCACCATGAAGAACACGTTCTTCAACGCCAACGACGACGTGCTGAAGATGTACCACAGCGACGTCACCATCGATAACACCGTCATCTGGAAGAACGAGAACGGCCCCGTCATCCAGTGGGGCTGGACCCCCCGCAACATCGACAACGTCCGGGTGACCAACACCCACGTCATCCACAACCGGATGTACTGGAAGGACGTCAAGTACAACACCTGCATCCTCAACTCCTCCTCCCACTGGGAGGACATGGGATCCACCACCAAGGCCGATCCCAACACCTGGGTCAAGAACATGACCTTCGAGAACATCACCGTCGAAGGCCAGACCAACTGCGCGATCCGCGTCTTCGCCCTCTCCAGCACCGAGAACATCCACGTCAAGAACCTCAAGATCGACAGCTGGAACGGCCTCGACCCGAGCAGCCAGGTCAGCCTCCTCAAGCGCCACACCAACACCGCCGGCCAGAAGGTCACCCTGGGCAACGAGACGACCCAGGGCAAGGGCCTCAAGCTCGAGAACTACACCGTCGGCGGCACCGTCATCAACAAGGCCGGCACCAACTGGGGCGCCGACAAGCCCGGCCGGCTCGGCTTCGACGCCGAGAACTGGGACAACTGGAACGCCTGGGGCCCCGGGGGTAACCCCGACCCCGACCCCGACCCCGATCCCGACCCGGGGACGGGTTCCGGCCGGATCGTCAACGGCGGCAACAACAAGTGCATCGAACGCGCCGGAGCCGGCACGGCCAACGGGACCGCGATCCAGCAGTGGACCTGCGCGAACACAGCCTCGATGACATGGACGCTGGACGGCCAGCAGCTCAAGTCCGGCGGCAAGTGCCTGGACGTCGAAGGCGGCTACACCGCCAACGGCACCAAGGCCCACCTGTGGGACTGCGGTACCTGGGACAGCCAGAAGTGGGCCTTCCAGGCCAACGGCACGCTGAAGAACGTCAAGTCCGGCCGCTGCCTCGACGTCGAAGGCCAGAGCAGCGCTGACGGAGCCCGCCTCCACCTGTGGGACTGCGGCACCTGGGCCAGCCAGAAGTTCAACCTCACCGCCTAACCAGCCCGGTCGCCGGTGACCGCCCCGCTGCGCCCACCGGCGACCGACCCCGACAGCGCCTCCCCGCAGAAAGGCATGCCGCACATGCCACCAACCAGGTTCGAACAACCCGTCCTGAGCCTCTTCCGCGTCGTGACCGGACTTCTCTTCGCCTGCCACGGTGCCGCCACCCTCTTCGACGTCCTGGGCGGCCCGCACGGGCAGGTACCCACTGCCGGGCAGTGGCCCGGCTGGTGGGCTGCGGTGATCCAGCTGGCCGGCGGAGCACTCGTCCTGATCGGGCTGGGAACCCGCCCGGCAGCCCTCCTGTGCTCAGGCTCCATGGCCTACGCCTACTTCGTCCACCACCAAAGCGACGGACTGTTCCCCCTGCAGAACGGCGGGGAGAGCGCCGCCCTGTTCTGCTGGGCCTTCCTACTCATCGCCGCCCTCGGCCCTGGCCGGTGGTCCCTGACCGCCCAGCTGAACCTGCCCGTGCGCCGGCGAGAGGAGGTGAACAACGACTTCAGCAACACCTGAACCCCCGACTGTCATGAGCACGTAAGCCACGGGCCGCAGTTGGTCTGTGATCCCCCAAGACACGGAGGAAGAACCCCATGCACCGCATACCCGCAACGCTGTCCCGCGCCGTCGCGCTGGGCTCCGCCGTACTGGCCACCGCCCTCCTCGGCGTCATCCAGGCCCCGGCGGCCTCCGCACACGGCACCGTCATCACCCCCGAGACCCGCAACTACGGCTGCCTGCAGCGCTGGGGCTACAGCGAGCCCAACGAGTCCCAGGACCCCATGTGCTACCGCACCTACCACGAGAACCCGAACGCCATCGGCGCGTGGAAGGCCGTCTACGCCAACAACACCGGCGACAACTACAAGCAGGTCATTCCCAACGGCGAGATCTGCAGCGCCGGCGGCCAGGGCGAGACGAACTACCGGCCCCTCGACCGCCCCGGACCGTGGAAGATGACCGACATCGGCTCCAACTTCACCGTCGACCTCTACGACGAGGCCCGACACGGCGCGGACTGGCTCGAGGTCTACGTCACCAAGCAGGGCTTCAACCCCGAGTACCAGCTGATCGGGTGGGACGACCTTGAATTGGTGAAGAAGACCGGCCGCTACCCCTACCAGGCGCACTACGTCACGGACGTCAGCACCTCCGGCTACAGCGGACGCCACGTCGTGGTGACCGTCTGGAAGGCATCGCACATGGACCAGAAGTACTTCCTGTGCAGCGACGTCAACTTCAGCTGACCACAGCCGGCTGACGGGGGCCCCGCAGGAGCAACGCCTCCTGCGGGGCCCTCCCCTTCCGGCTCTTCAAGGCCCCGGCCGGTGACCAGCCGCCGCCGCGAGGCACCGAGCAACCTGTGTCCGAGATCGTCTCAGCGGAGGATTGACGATGACCAGCACCTCCCACCGCCGCTACCCCAGCGAGACCCCTGCCCCAGCCGACCGGGCCTCCGCCTCGCCGCCGGGCCCGCGGCCTTCCCTGGGAAACCGCCTCGCATCCCACGCACACCGCTACACACGGATCAGCCCGACCGTCCTGCGCGTCTGCATCGGCGTGGTCTTCTGCTGGTTCGGCGTCCTGAAGTTCTTCCCCGGCGCGAGCGCGGCCGAGGACTTCACCATCAGGGCCATGACCGAACTGACCCTGGGACTCATCCCCGCCCCCATCTGCCTGCTCCTCCTCGCCATCCTGGAGACGAGCATCGGACTCGCGCTCCTGACCGGCTTCCTGCTCCGCTGGGCTCTGGCAGCGTTCTTCCTCCACATGGCCGGAGTCTTCCTCTCCCTCCTCGTGCTGCCCGACGCCGCCTGGCACACCGCGGCTGTCCCGACCCTCGAAGGCCAGTACGTCATCAAGAACATCGTCCTGGTCGCCGCCTGCCTCCACATCACCGCCGACGAACTCACCCCCTGACCAGTCCGTCCTTCTCCCGCCAAGCGCGACTCGTACCAGGAGCACCCGTGGGCAGCACCATCACCCTTCACGACCTCGCCAAGACCTACCCCAACGGCCAGAGGGCCGTGCGCCAGCTCTCCCTGACCGTCGAGGACGGAGAGTTCCTCGTCCTGCTCGGACCCTCCGGATGCGGAAAGTCCACCCTGCTACGCATGATCGCCGGCCTGGAGACGATCAGCGAGGGCGAACTGCACCTTGACGGAGAGATCGCCAATGATCTCCAGCCCAGCGATCGAGACGTCGCGATGATCTTCCAGAGCTTCGCGCTCTACCCCAACATGACCACCGCACAGAACATCGGCTTCCCCCTGGCAGTCCAGAAACAAGACCCCGACCAGGTGACGGCCCGGGTGCAGTCCGTCACCCAGACCCTGGGCATCGACCACCTCCTGGACCAGATCCCCGGCCGGCTCTCCGGCGGCGAGCGCCAACGCGTCGCCATGGGCCGCGCCGTGGTCCGTCGCCCCTCGGTCTTCCTGATGGACGAACCGCTCTCCAGCCTCGACGCCCGGCTGCGTGCCCGCCTGCGCACCGAAATGCTCGCGGTCACCCGGAGCACCGGTGCGACGACCATCTACGTCACCCACGACCAGGCCGAGGCCATGGCGCTCGGCGACCGGGTGGCAGTCATGCGTGACGGGATTGTCCAACAGATCGACACCCCCCGCAACCTCTACGCACTGCCCGCCAATGCCTTCGTCGCCTCCTTCGTCGGCACACCGAGGATCAACCTGCTGCACGGCACGGTGTACGCCCCCGTCGACGGGGTCATGGCGGTCAACGTCGGAGCCCAGAAAATCACCCTGGCCTACCCGCTCACCCGTGACCACCAGATGCTCCGTGTCGTCCAGGGACAACCCCTTCTCATCGGCCTGCGCCCCGAAGCCATCCGCATCGCCGACCAGACACACGCCACCGCCTTCGAGCGAGCCATGACCGGGGTCGTCGAGCACACCGAATTCCAAGGCCACGAAGCACTGCTCCACCTCTCAGTCGGCGGACAACAAGCAGACGTACCGGCCCAACTCCCTGACCACGCACCCCACACCCCGGCCCGCAAAAGCGCCGCCGACTTCCTGCGGCAGCTCCGCCGCCGCACCGGACTCATCGACCGCCGCCCCACACTTCCAAGCGACACACAGCGTCCGGCGCAGTCCCCTGCCCGCAACGGCATCGGAGAGCTCGTCATACGCGATGAACCGGGCGCCCGCCATCGCAGGGGTCATCACATCCCCCTCCTCATCGACGTACGCAACATGCTGTTCTTCGATGCACGCGGCGAACGCATCAGCCCCGACCCCACCCGGATGCCGGAGCTCTGACCACGGTCGAGAACGACGCACTTCCGCTCGGACGGCACAGACGTGTAACCAGCGCCTCGTCGCCAGGCCGACTCGACCAAGTCCGTTCGGCGTCCACCGTCGGGGCCTCGCCGACCAGACCGCAGGTCTTTCAGGACGAGCAGTGGCTGCTGTGCGACGAACCGGGCCCCGGGGTGCCCCCACGGGAATGCTCAAGAGGCATGGTGGATCGGCCGGCGAAGTGCTCGGGCCCGATAAACACATCGAGTGTCCCCGGGGGTACTGACGAGCACGTGTGAAAGGAGGCACCGTAGGCCGGGCTACGGACGCCCCAGTGAGCACTGACCTCGCTACGGAGAAGCTGCGTTCTCGTCCGCCCCTTCGATGTCACCCAGGTCCGGGCCCTCCGTCTCGCTCTGATCGGCTCCCCGGCCCGCCGGCGGCTGCCACTTTCCGCAGGGCCGGGAGGGAGGCGACGACGTCGGTGTCTGCGGGCGCCTCGTCGTCTCCGACCATGCGCAGTCGCTCCTGGGATTTGGGACCCCTTGTCACTTTCAAATTCGGACGATTTTGTGTGCGGGCGGCGGTCAAGCGGTGGGTACAGCCTCAGCCGAGGAAGCCCGACACGACGCCCGCGCCTACGCCGCCGTGTGCGACGCCACGACGGGCGATGAGCGGCTTGATCCCCGCTTCCACAGCAGGCGGCGGTACTTGTCGAAGTCATAGCCCCGGTCAGCGAACAGTCTGCGTGGCCGTGTGCGCGGACGTCCGCGCCGGCCCCGGATCGGTGGGATCGCGTTTAGAAGCGGCAGGAGCTGTGTGACGTCGTGGCGGTATCCGCCGGTGAGCGTGACGGCGAGTGGGGTTCCGTGCCGGTCTACGATCAGGTGGTGCTTGCTGCCCGGCCGGCCCCGGTCGACCGGCGAAGGCCCGGTGTGAGCCCCCCTTTGAGCGCCCGGACGTGCGAGCCGTCGATCGCCGAGTCGTCCAGCTCCATGAGACCCGCCGCTCGCAGGTCAGCGAGAAGGAGCTCGTGCAAGCGAGGCCAGACGCCGGCCTATGGGGGGATGGCCGACCACATCGTCGAGACCAGCGCCTCGCTCGGCCTCGATCTCGCGCTCCCGCTGGCCGTGCGGTCCCACTACCGGCGCGCGATCGAGGACGGACACGGCGGTGAGAACTGGTCGTCATCGACGGTATCCGGGACCCGCACTGACCGGCCGCGCCGGCACGGGGGATGTCAGAGGGTGGGGGTCGCCAGGATGTCGATGACGATCTCCGTTCCCAAGGCGTACGCCGGGACGCCCGAGGTGATGAGGGCGGTCTCGGCGACCCCGATGAGCTCGGCGGCGGTGGCGCCCGCGTGGAGCGCGCCCCGGGCGTGAATCCTGGCTGGGTGTTCCCGGCCGAGGGACAGGAGTTGCCCGTAGTGGACGAGCTGCTGCACGCGAGCGCCCAGCGGATTGTCGGTCAGCACGATGTGCCGCAGCGCCGCGAGTGCCTCTTCGGTGGGGAGCCGGTCGAAGTCCCGCGCCAGGCGCAGTCGCTCCTTCACGCCGCCCGGAACGACTCCGAGGGTGGAGTGGTAGCGGGCTCGCACGGCCTCGGTGCGCCGGGCGAAGGTGCCATCGGTCGTCGTGTCGTCGGCCGTCATCGCGTCGTCGGTCATGACGCGACCCGGGCGATCGAGGCGCGTACGGCGGCCAGGGCACCCTCGGGGAAATCCACGGCCCCGCCGATCGCCGCCGCCGCGATCTCCGCCTCGGCGCTCTCCTCGACGGCCACCACCAGATGGGCGGTCGCAGCCGGGTCCGGGCCGAACACGATCAGTCCGTGGTTGGCCAGCAGGGCCGCCGAGGTCGTGGGGCGCCGCTCCAGGACGTGGACGATGCCCCGGACGGACACGTCGGACCCGCGCGGCCCCCACGGCACCACCGGGACCTCCTCGGGCTGTCCGAAGCGCAGCATCGGCTCGGTCCGGCACGGCAGTGGCCGGTGCGCGACGGCGAAGGCCGTCGCGCAGGGCGAGTGGGTGTGGATGACGGCGCCCACGTGCGGGCGGGCGCGGTAGACGGCGCTGTGCATGGCGATGATCTCGGCGCTGACCGACCGTAGCTCCCCTTCCAGGACCCGCCCGTCGAGGCTGACGGTCGCGAGGTCGCCGGGGCGGAGCCCGCGAACGAATCCCGGCGTCAGCAGGAAGCTTTCGGCGTCGAGCCGGGCGCTTAGGTTGGCATGCCCCGAGTGGGACATCACCCCCGCCGTGAAGAGCGCCTCCGCCGCCGCGACCAGCTCGTGCGCCCGCTCGTTCGCCGCTCGTGTGGTTGCCATCCGGCACCTCCGAAGTCCGCTGCCGGCGGCTCTCGATCGCCGCCGTGCTCGCACGTCCCACTCTTCAACTTAAACTCGGGTTCAAGTCAAGCGGCCGACGGCCGGACCGAGCGGGAACGGCAGGAGCGGCTACGTGCGCATGACCATCGGACAGCTCGCGGAGATCACCGGAGTACCGGCGTCGGCCATCCGGTTCTGGGAACGCCACGGCCTGCTGCCCGCGCCCGAGCGCCAGAGTGGGCAGCGGCGTTACCCGCCGGGGGCCGCGCAGCGGATCGTGGTGCTGCGCAAGTGTCAGCGGGCGGGGCTGACCCTGGCGGAGATCGGCGAGTTCCAGGAGGACCAACCGCGCAGGCAGGCGATGATCCGCGCCAAGATCGCCGAGGTCGAGCAGCGGAGGATCGACCTCGACCACGCCCACCAGCTCCTGGTCCACGCCCTGCAGTGCGGCGAGGAGGACATCGTCAGTTGCACCAAGTTCCGGGAGCAGATGGCCGCCTGGGAGACGTCCGCCCCGACCTCGTTGTAGTCCCGGCCCACGAGACCTCCGCCCACACCACCTTGCCGGGCCCTTCCCTGGGGACCGCGCGAGGTGACGCCTGGCTGCCGGCCGTCATGGAGGTCGCGGGCATCGACCAGCGGCTCATCGGCTGGCAGTCGACCGGCCGCCAGCAGATCGAGGACGCCCTGTCCGTCCTGGTGGCCGACTACGAAGGGAAGCATGGTCACCTGCCGGGGGAGCGGGCCGGCTACGCGCTGGGCTGCAAGGCCGCCGACCGGACCCGCCCGCCCAAGCGCAAGGAGCTGCGCTCGCTGTCCGAACTGCGGATGGGAGATGGCAGGAGTCGGCGATCGCCGCGTTCGGCGCCGACGTCGTCTCCCGGCTGGCGGAGCGGACGCGGGGCGGCAGCCACGGCGGTGTGGCCACGGGTGCGACCGGTGGTCGACGTCGCCCTGATCGCCGTCGACGTCGTCGCCGTGGTCTACGTGATGCGCGGCGCGTTCAAGCACCATCACCTGCTCGGCGAAGCCCGCCGGCACCTCTCCTACGTCCTGCGCGGCCGACCCCACGAGCCGGGCCTGGACGAACAGATCGTGCAGACCGTCATCGACGACTACACCCGCCCCGCCAGCCGGGGCCGGATGATGACCGCAGACCTGCGCGCCCTGTACCCGCGCGACACCGACGACCAGGCCGTGCTGCGCCCGCTGACCCTTGCCGCACTGGAGGTGAGGCGGCCGGAAGTTGGTGATGCCGGCGCGGAACCATAGATGCCAAACCCTGAGCCAGTGGCACGTAAGCCGACGTCGCGAGGCAAAAGGACCTGTCAACCCGACAGTGGCAGAACCCGTCCTCGGTCCTTGACTACTACAAGTAGTACTTGGACGACCGCTGGAACGAGGGCTCCGCCAACACGTGGAACTGTGGATCGTCCTGCTCGGCTACACACGCCTGGGTATTCCGCACGAGCGCATCGTAGGCGGGCGGGTACGGCAGCCGGAAAAGCTTCGCCAGCATCGACCCGCAGACGTGCATGGGCGGCGTTGTCAGTGGCGCCTGCCACTATCCGGCCATGCCAGGCCCATTAGCCTCGCCGTTTCGGTTGAGGCGATGAGGCTTCGCTGAGGGGCCACTGTCGGGTGGTCGACGTGATTTCGGTGCTCGGACATTGCGGAGTCCCGGCGCGGTGGTCGGGTTCTCCAAGGTCCTTCGGGTCGTGATGGGCCAGGGTTCGCCGGTCAGCTTGCGGGACGGGGCAACGTGGCGAGGCGAGGGAAGGCCGTGGTCAGTTCGTGTCTCCAGGGCCAGGTCGCCGATATTCGCAAGCGCGGGCGGCGGCCGCCGCGGGTGAGGCGTGCGGCGACGTGCAGCAGCCGGTAGCGGAGCTTCTTCGGCTCGGCGGCGGCCAGTTCGCCGTCCAGCAGCAGGACGCGGGCCCAGGCCAGCAGGTCGACCGCCGTGAGGCTGAGTTCGAGCCAGACGGTGTTGACACCGAAGTCGCGGGAGGGGAAGCGGCCGAATCCAGTGGTTTTGCCGCACCGGATGTGGTCCTCGACGGTGGCATGCCCGCGGTGGCGGACCTCCAGGAACTGGGCGGAACCACCACCGGAGTAAGGGGTGTCGGTGAGGAACACCTGGTGACGCAGGCCCTCGTCCTGGTCGAACAGGGACAGTTGGGCTCCGGGGTGCGGCCGCTCGCGGCGCACGATGATGCGGGTGCCGGCCGGGTAGCCGGCCAGATCGACCATGCCGGTCAGCTCGGCGACCTCGGCGCCATCACGCAGGGTGCCGTCCTGGTTAAGGGCGGGATGCCAGAGTCGGTCGGGCATCGCCCGGACAGCGCGGCGGACCGGCTCGGTGATGGCGTATCCAACCGAGAAGAAGGTACGGACTCCTCGTTTCCGTGTGTTGCGGACGTGGGCGAGGAAGGCTTTCGCGGATCCGGCACTGTCGGCGCGGATGAGGATGTCGGTGCCGTGCCGGTGAGCGTCGGGGATCTGAGCGAGCGCCTGGTCGAGCACCGCGATGTGATCGGCGGCAGTGTTGGCTCCGGAGTTGCCGGGCCGTAGCTGTCCCGACACGGCCTCGCCGGTGTTCGCGAGGAAACACAGCAGCGGATGGAAGCCGAAGCCGCCCTTGTAGGTCGGGGCGGCCTGTTCCTTTTCCGAGTGGCAGGCGACCAGCGTGGCGTCGAGGTCCAGAACCAGGCCGGGAAGCTCTCGTCCGCCGGCCCGAACGGCAGGTATGCCTTCGCTGGTCTCGGCGGCCTGCATCCAGGCGACTTCCCGGGCCGTGGCGCGGGCCGCTCGCAGTGAGGCGAGTGCGGCCTCGTCGGTGTCGGCGAGCAATCGCCAGGCCGTGGGTGTGGAGGCGACCGGGCCGAACACCTCGCCCTGGTCGCGCAGCACGGCCAGATCCGCGATCGCCTCACCGCCGTCGGCGAGCATCACAGCGAGATCGGTGGCGACCCGGCCCGGATCATGTCCGGTCCCGCGCGGCCGAAGTGGCCTGAGAGCGGCGGAGTACGCGGCGGTCAGCCCGGTGGCGTCAGCGAGGTCCGCCAGCAACCGTGCCCCGGCATGCCCGACCACCCCCGAACCATCGGCACTGACATGGACCTTGGAACGCAACCCGATAGCCTGCACGTAGAAAGTGCCCTCCGCCTGGACCGACAGAACCCCTCAGCAAGGTTCATCGTTCCAGGTCAGGAAGGCACTTTCGCGTTTCCGCCCCAAAGCCAGCCGTACCCGAGTGAAACGGCGAGGTTAGTACTCCAGCCGGACTTCGGTGTATGTCCTGGTCAACGGCTTGAGGGTGGGGATTGTAGCTGGATGGTGCCGGGTGAGAGGCGGGTTCGCCCGGCCTGTCCCGCGAACGGATGACCACGCCGTGTGTAGTGACAGCGGCGGGCCCGCGCCTGGTGACGGCGGCGCCATCTCGACCAGCTCATCGCATGGTTGCCCTGTCGAGCAGGACGCCGGCTGGTAGCTGCCAGTAGACGGCGGATCTCGGCCGGGGTGAGGTCCACGAGGTCGGGCGTGTCATGGTCGGCTCCCCCTTTTGCCGTTCCTGGGCGGCGGTGACGGCCAGGAACGCGTGGGCGAGCATGGCGAGGGTGATGTGCCGGTGCCAGCCGACGTAACGGCGGACTTCGTACTGGTCCAAGCCGCATTCGTTCTTCGCGCTCTGGAAGCACTCCTCAATTCTCCAGCGGCATCCGGCGATCCGTGCAAGATCGGCGACGGTGGCGTCCAAGGAGGCGGATGCGAGGAAGTAGGCCAGTTCGTCGGGCTTGGTGATGCTGCGGCGGGCGAGCATCCAGCGTTGCCGGGTGGGCTCATCGCCGTCGAACTCCCAGACCGCCGGCAGTCGTGCGGCAGCCCAGTCGTAAAGCCGAGGCCCTTTGGCACCGTCACCGCAGGAGAGCCGCTGCCATGCCTCGTCGGGGGCCTGGCCGATGAGGTGCTCGATGCGGGGTCCGTGGACCTGCTGGGACTTCGGCACGGCCACGACATAGGACAGGCCGGCGTCTTCCAGGAAGCGTCGGAAGCGGGAGTCCTGTCCGTAGGCGGCATCGGCCGCTACCCAGGCGACGGGCAGCGGGCCGGCCTGCGCTCGCAGGACCATCGTGCGGGCCAGCTGGTTCTTGGTCGCGAACGGGCGGTGTTCGGGGATGCGGGCTGTGCGGCAGCGTTCGGGGTCGTCGGTCCAGGACTTGGGGAGGTAGAGCTCGCGGTCGACGAGAGCGTGACCGCGGGTGGTGGCGTAGGCGGCGAAGACGCCGATCTGGCAGGTCTCGGTGCGGCCGGCGGTTCCGGAGTACTGCCGTTGCACCCCGGCTGAGGTGGTGCCCTTCTTGACGAAGCCTGTGTCGTCGATGATCAGAATGCCGTCGTCGGTGCCGAGGTGTTCGGCGATGTATCCCTGCAGGTCGTCGCGTATCTCGTCGGCTTCCCAGCGGCTCTTCGCCAGGAGATGCTGCAGCCCATCAGGCGTGCGGTGCCCGGCGAACTCGGCCAGTTGCCAGGAGTTCTTGCGGCCCACGGGCCCGAGCAGTCCTCGCACGTAGTCCCGCATCCGGCGTCTGGGCTCGACGCGGGGGAAGCGGTGTCCGATCCGCAAGAAGAGTTCTTCCAGCCCGTGTTCCCACTCGGAGGCAGGTGCGTCATCGATCACGTGCGATGGCTGTCCCCGCCGCTGTCACTACACACGGCGCGGTCATTCGTTCGCGGGACAGGCCGGACGAACTCGCCCCTCACCCGGCATCGTCCCACTACAATCCCCACGCTCAAGCCGTTGACCAGGACATACACCGAAGTCCGGCTGGAGTATTAGTACTCCAGCCGTAGATCGTGGTCACAAGTTGAGCCGTCGCGGTAGTGGACTGTGGCGGGCTCATCGGACATTACGGGGAAGGCTTACTGCCCGCCGAGTCGGAGTACGGCAACCACGTACAGGCTCCCGGACACCGTCAAAAGCAGAAAGGCAAGAACCGTGTGGACGACGAGCCCCCGCCCTGGGGCAAGGCCTAGATGTGCCCGGGCCGCACGACTCACCCGGGGCCTGGGGACACCTCGCGCGGCGTTCGCGTCCACCTTCTCGATCGCTCGGCGCAGCTTCCTGAGGCTTCTTTCGGTCGTGATACCCAGGCGCACGCCGTGGGCGTCGCGCACCACCAGGGTCCGGTACGCGCCGCCGTACGAGAAGGTCGTCAGTAGCCGAACGGTGGTGATCCGGTTGAGGTCGACGGACCGCTCGCCGGTCAGGGTGTGCGCAGTCAGGTGCGACGATGAGTGCCGGAACGGTGCCTTCTCCTCGCACAGCGCGGTGAGGAGGACGAAGCTGACGATCGCGGACAGCAGGCCGAGCACGATCGGTGTGCCTTCGGGGACAATCCCCGCCCTGGCCAGCCCGTAGCCGCCGAAGGGCAGCAAGAGGACTGTCACCGCCAGGCCCGATCCCATGCGTGCACGCGCCACGCTGCGGGTTGTGGTTGCTTCCACTGACGCCCCCCGTTTCTGTTGGCAGACATCAGCATGCATGCGCGGCGGGCCTCTGCGCATTGCCTGTGTCCGGCGATCTTCGGCTCGGGATCCATGGACTCCAGGGCCTCAGTGCCAGCAGGACTCCGTAATCTCGTCATTCGCCGCGGGAACAGGACAGCCACCGCGTGACCTTGATGAGGTGTGTGGACTCTTCAAGGTAATGCGGTGGCCGCGAGCTGCAGCGTGGACCCTGCCTGCTGGCAGGAGGCGTTCGAGGCCCTGATGGGCCAGATAGCGGGCCGGTTCGCGCGGGTTGAACCCCGGCGCCGCGTACAGGACTTGGTGCTGGGACTGCTGTCGGGCCTGCCGCGCAAGAACTGCTGGTCGATCGCCGAGTGGGCCGGGGAGGCGAGTCCGGACGGCATGCAGCACTTGCTCGGCCGGGCCAGGTGGGATGCCGATCGTGTGCGTGATGACGTGCGTGAGTACGTGCTGCAACATCTGCACGATGAGGATGCGGTGCTGGTGGTCGACGAGACCGGGGACGTGAAGAAGGGCGTGCACACCGTCGGTGTCCAGCGCCAGTACACCGGCACTGCCGGCAGGATCGAAAACGCGCAGGCCGCGGTCTACCTTGTCTATGCAGGCCGCCGCGGGCACGCGGCGGTGGACCGTGAGCTGTACATTCCGCGCTCTTGGACTGCGGATCCGGACCGCTGCCGGGCGGCTGGCCTGCGAAATCCATACGCCCAGCTTCACAGTCACCGGCTCCGCCTCGCCGTCGACCGCGATCTCTTCGCCGTGCCCCCTCGGCACGGGCCGGTCCGCGCCTTCCCGCTCCACCCACTGCGCCAGGGCCGCCAGGCCGCGCTGGAACGCCTGCTGCGCCTTGCTCGGGCCCTTGGTCGCACGCGCGGTCGCCGGGGCGGGAGAGGATGCCCGAGCGGGGTGTACGCCCGGCTTCGACAGCCGCTGCTGTTGTTCGGGTAGGAGCTGTGTCCAGGTGCCCGGGTTCTTCTGCCGCTGGAGCCATCTGCCGATGTCGTCGCCTTCGAAGATGACGCCCGGCGCGATGTAGGGCAGGATGCCGTCGGCGTCGACCAGGTCGGCGAGGACGCGGTAGTGGCGCTGCCAGTCGAGCGGCCACGGGCAGTCCCAGTCCGGATCGATCGCGGTCAGCTGGGCCGCACGCGTCGCCGCGCGCTCCGGGTCCTTGCCGAGGCCGCCCTCGGTGCACCCACGCAGCTCCCCGAGTGGGCGGAGTTCACGCACACCCCGTAGTCCGGTGCCGAGGAACGCTGAGGTACTGGCCGCCACGTGCCTCGCTACTGCGGTGCACAGCGAGGCTGGCCGCACGTAGGGAGCCCGACTGTGGTGCGTCTGGGCCGGTGGGCTGTGCCGCCTCAGTTGGATTGCAGGCTAAAGATCCTTGAGCAACCCTCTGACCTGCAATGCCTCACGGCTTGAGAGAGGTCCCACCGTACGGCGCAGAGGGAGTAGGGCGCCGGACGGTGCGGGAGAGCTACACCGGGCTCGGAGGGCCTTCCAGCTTCCTGGGTCCGCGAGAAAGCGCACGCGGCCGCTGTTCGCTCAGCTCAAGGGTTTGGCTGGGGCGGGGAAGGTCGAGCCCTGCCCACCAGCGGCGCCCGCTCGGAGCGGTTTCCATACCGACATCGCGAATCCCGAGCCCGGCCAAGGCACGCATGTGCTCTGCATCCCGGAGCGCTTGGCCGTCGTCGCTCGGCGGCATGTCCTGCCGGTGACTGAGCGCCAGGAGCATCACCTGGTTCCGGTCCTCGTCGTCGGCCAGGTGCAGCGAGACGCGCCGACCGCCGTCCTGCGCCGCCGAGCGCAGCAGGAGCTCGACGACCTGCTGTGCCTGATCGTCCTTCGGCCGGTAGCCCCACTGGTGCAGTGTTGTGGCAACCTCCTGGCCCACTCGGGAGGCCGCACCACTGCTCGGGGTGACAGCCCAGTTTCGTACAGACCGGCCGCGGATCGTGACCGGAGCGGGCGCAGGGGCAGTCTGCTGCTCCGGCGGTAGAGGCTGGACGGGCCGCTTAGGCGGCGGCGGGGTCTTCGGCGGGTAGTCGGGACGGTGTGGCGACACAGCAGCCTCCCGGCGGGAACGGAGACACCCATCCTAGGGCGGCCCTCTCGCCTGGGGACCGCTTCGGCCGATACTCGCCAGGCCCGTCGAGGCGGCCAGCGCCCTACGCGGTGTGGGCCGGTGATGGGGCCGGCTGGCGGGCTGCGCTCTTGGCCCTCAACATGCCTGGACGCCGGTTGGGCCGTAACCACCCCCGCGCAGACCAGGGAGGCTGCTGCTCTTCGGTGATGGTGGCCCCGATCCCGGCCCCATCGCCAGGATTCTTAAAGAGCGTTTTGTCCTGGCCGGGGCGTTTGATAACTGGCGTGATGCCGGCCGCTTGGGGCGGCCCTTGCTGGCGTGTGAGGATCCGCCTGTGGAGTGTGATGTGTGTGGGCGGGCGATGTGGCGGTGGCCGCTGCCACCGACGGCTTGGGAAGAGGAGATTTGGTCCTGTTCCTGGTGCCATGCGGCCACCCATGTGGGCGGCGAGTGGTTCGAGATTTCGCGACCGCCGTATCTGCCCATGGGGATGCGCTGGGAGAAGGCCGTCGCGGATGGCTTTGCCCCTGGTGTCTCCCACGCGTTCGGCATCTTCGACAAGACGCTGTGCGGCATTCAGGAGGCCGGCATGTCACCGTCCGACTACTGGTGGCTGCCGGAACGGGAAGATGCCTGCGGCGCCTGCCGGGAAGCGGCGAGTGTTGTCGACGGCCGCTGGCCGCGGTCGATGAGGAGTGAGGATGCACGGGTCAGCGTGGCCCGGCGGCTATGAGTCCTTCCAGTTCGGAGTCGACTCTCGGGTGAGCCTGCGGCTCATCAGGTCGATCATCGCGAGGCGGATCATCGCTTCGGAGCGATGGGGGTGAGTTTCGTAGTCGCGGGCCAGGCGGCGGTGATGCATGAGCCAGCCGAAGGTCCGCTCGACCACCCAGCGCCGCGGAATCACCTTGAAGCCCTTCTGGCCCGGATCGCGACGAGTGACTTCGACATCGATGCCCAAGCGGGCGCCGTGGTCGATGACTTTGGTGCGGTAGCCGGTGTCGGCCCATGCCTTCGTGACGCGGGGGTGGCCTGCGGCAATGTCCGAGAGCAGATGGATGCCGCCGGCGTTGTCGGAGACGCTGGCGGCGGTGACCAGCACGGCCAGGAGGAGGCCAAGTGTGTCGACGCCGATGTGGCGTTTGCGGCCTGCGATCTTCTTGCCCGCGTCGATGCCCTGGCCGGCCGCGGGCACATTGGCCGAGGTTTTGATGCTCTGGGCGTCGAGGACGCAGGCGCTGGGCTCGACATCGCGGCCTTCGGCCTTTCGGACCAGGCGCCGCAGGAGACCATTGAGCTGGTCGAAGACCTCGTCCTTCTGCCAGGCGGCGAAGTACCCGTAGACGGTTTCCCACGGAGCGAAGTCGTGCGGCAGATACCGCCAGGGGATCCCGGTCCGCTCGACGTAGAGGATGGCATCCATGATCCGGCGCAGATCGTGTTCAGGCGGCCGGCCAATGTCCAGGCCCTTCCCTCTCCGTTCGGCTCGCCAGGCCGTCAGAGTTGGTTCCAGCAGTTCCCAACGGGCATCGGACAGGTCGCTCGGATACGGTCGCTGTCGACGAGACATGTTTCTGTAATACCGATGGCCGCCGTCCCGCTACAGGGCGCAAACCGGCGTGACCGGGGGCGTGTTGGGATCAGACAGGAGCGAAGGGACCGAACAGACCCCCGAAGGCCGTCATCTGCCTCACCCGCCACAAGAGACGTCTACTGCCCCAGTAGACCCGAACCGGTCCGCCACCTGAACTGTAATGAAGCACCCTGGGCGGGATAAAACGCTCTTTCAGAGGTCGTTTTCATCTGCACTGCATGCTTATTAGTGGATTCATGGATGGTCGGGTCGTGGTGCTGGAGGGGCGGCAGGTGTGGCAGCGATCGATGGTGCCTGAGGGGTGACGCATGAGGCGAGAAGTTGCTCGTGCCTGTCTCATCCCAGGATGTTCGGTCTTTGCGGTCGTGTGCTTCTGCCGTCATCGTTGTGCGCCTGGGCGCACTCGGTTCAGCGCGGTACGCCGGAAGCATGGCTAAGCGACGTCGGTATCCGAGTGATCTGTCCGATGCCCGCTGGGAGTTGATCGAGCCGGTCCTTGCGGCCTGGCGTCTCGAGCGCCGGAGCCGGGCTCTGGACTTCGGCCGGCCGCCCGAGCATGACCTGCGCGACATCATGGACGCGATCTTGTATGTGGACCGGACCGGGGTTCAGTGGCGGTACCTCCCGCACGACTTCCCGCACTGGAACACCGTCTACGGCTACTTCGCCAAATGGGCCGACGAGGGCGTGTTCGCCCAGCTCAACGGTCTGCTCAGGCAGCTCCTGCGGGAGAAGGAGGGACGCGATGCCGAGCCTTCGGCCTGCGTGATCGACGCCCAGAGCGTCAAGAGCTCCACCAGCGTTCACGCCTCGGGTCAGGGCATCGACGCCAGCAAGAAGATCGTCGGCCGGAAGCGGAGCATCATCACCGACACACTCGGTCTTCTCCTGGCGGTGCTGGTCACTGCGGCCAGCGTGCAGGACTCCGTCGCCGCCACCCGGCTCATCGACCAGGTCGCCGCCGACCACCCCGGAATCCGCAAGGCCTGGGTCGACGGCGGCTACCGCCAGCACCTCGCCGAGCATGCCGCCGCCCTCGGCATCGACATGGAGATCACCGCCCGCAAGCCCGGGACCAGAGGATTCGCCCCGATCCCGAAACGCTGGGCAGTCGAGAGGACCTACGGCTGGCTCATGCTCCACCGCCGCCTGGCCCGCGACTACGAAACCCTGCCCACCCGCTCCGAAGCCGTCATCCATATCGCTATGACCGACCTCATGGCCCGCCGCCTCACCAGCGAGAACACCATCTCCTGGCGCGACCCGAAGAAAACCACAGAACAGGCCATCCCGGGATGAAACATCGGACGAAAACGACCTCTCAGTGCCTGCTTCTGAACCCCGGGTCAGCGGCCAGTTCGGAATCCCCACGTACGGCCAGTTGTGATGTCACTCTTGGTTACGGCCCGGCCCGACGTCTGACGCGACCGGTTGTCGGGCCACGTCAGTGCCAGGCACAGGCGATCAGCTGTCCGCGGAGTGGGCGTTGGCAAGGGCCTCGCCGAAGAGCCGTCCGGCGAGTTCCATGCAGCGCATCCGGGCAGGAGAGAAGTCGTATGACATCTTGGTGATCGCTGTGGCGGCACTCATCTCTGTGCCCTCCTCCCCTTTCAGGTCGGCGTCGTAGGTCTCGAAGATCTTCTCCTCGGCCGCGTCGAGACCAGCTGCCTCGATGGCCTGATTCAGGGCCATTTGTTGAGTGCATCGCTGTACGGCGAGCTCTTCGACGCGCGGGTCGTCGGGTTCGACGCCGTCGTCGAGGGCGGCCTCGGCCGCCTCAAGACGGTCATCCTCGGCCCGCAGGTCGGGTTGGGTGGCCAGCACGATGAACGCGCTGGCCTGGATGGCGGCGCCCAGCGGCCCGAAGATCCGTTCCGTGACCAGCAGGGCGTCCAGATCGGAGGGGCGCAACGCGCCCGGGGGCAGGTGGCTGAGCCGGTCCGTGACCAGTTCGGAGAGCAGCCCCAGCGGGCTGCCCACCACCTGCAGGCGCTGGACAGCCGCGCGCCGACGTTTGATGGCGGCCTCCTGCGCCGCCAAGGTTTTTTCCAGCTTGCTCAGGACCGACTCGATATCCGGGGCTTGGTCCAGGGCTTCGTCTCCAGCTTCGTCCCGGGCTTCGCCGAAGGCGGCCCGCATGTCGTCCAGGCTGATACCGGCATCAGCCATCTTGCGGATCCACAGCAGGCGGGTCATGTCGTCATAGCCGTAGCGGCGGCGGCCGTCCCCGCCGCGCTCGGGCTCCGGCAGCAGACCGATCTCGTGGTAGTGGCGGATGGCGCGTGGGGTGATCCCGGCGAACGCAGCGGCATCACCGATCTTGACCTGCCGGGGAGGCGTGAGGGAGGGGTACATCGCAGACAGAGCCTTTCGTGCTGTGGTGCCCCGACCCCACCACATGCCGCTACGGCATGTGCAACAACCCCATCCAGGTGCCACCGGAGCCAGGCCCTAGCTGCCGCCGGGACCGATCAAGAACGACGAACCATCCGAGAACGCAGAGTGACCACCGGCGGCCAGAAAGCTCCCCGCCAAGTGGCCGCCGCTGGGGAATTCCTACTGACCGCCGACACCCCGGAGTGGGCGGCTTCGGTAGCCTGATTCCAAGGTGGGTTCTGGGTCAAGGTGGTGGCCACCACCTTGAGAACGATCAAGGCAGGTCGGTCCGCCGACCACCTCGCCGGCCCCGGGGGCTTGTTCTTCATGGACAACACCCCGCCCGTCCTACTCGCCCCAGCAGTTCCGTTCGCCGAACGGTCACGGTGACCGCTCTGCGAACGCTTCGGCGAACTTCGCGTTTCGGACACTGGCGGGTTGGCCTGCGGCTTCTGGGTTCAGAAACAGGCACTCACCGGTGCCTCCCTCGCGCGCCCGGCCGGAACGTCCGGCCACGCGGCCACCACCTCAGCGCGCCGGGGGTGGGGTGGGCAAGCCGCCGTTCGGGGCGGCTTGCCCAGGCTCCCCTTGGGCTTGCCCAGCCGCTCAGGCTTGCCCTGGCACCGGCTCCCACAGGGAGCGGGCGTGCCCGCTCCCGTCGCAGTGGAAGCAGTAGCCGCCTCCGGGCGTACTGCGGTCGCCGATGGTGTAGGTGGCGTCCCGGAAGAGCTGGGTGAGTCCGGCGGTGTGTGCCGCGTGGATCGGGAGCTCCTGCCGTCTGCTGAGCGTGACCTCCAGGGCGACGCCGGGGCCGGTGAAGTGGGCTTGGGGGAGGTTGCCGGTCATCGCACGGAGCGTCTCGTTCACTTGGTGCATCGTCTCCGCGCCGGTCAGCTGTATGCGGGCCGCGAGGATGGTGTCGGCGGCCGCGGTGAAGGTCAGCAGCCCGGCCGGGCGGGCGAGCGGCCCGACGCGGCCTACGGGGTCGGGGTGGGTGTGCTGGAGTTCGGCCAGGGCGTGCCACAGGTCGCCCGGCAGATCCTGGGGTGCGGTCTCTTCTCTGCTGCGTTTCATGAGATCTGTCTATGGCCTGGCACCGGCGTACAGCCGGGGTCGGGGTGTTCCCTCCCGTACGGCGGCGCCGCGACTTGCCCGCTCCTGGCGAGACGCACGGCCGTCGTCGAAGCCGCAGTACGGCTGGCAGCTCTGGCCTCGTTCAGGGGCGTGGCGGCAGAGGGGCGCCAAGAGCGTGGTGGTCATGCCCGTTCAACGAGCACCGCTCATGTGCGCCGTACGGCAGAACGAGGAACCCCGCCGACGTCGCCCGCCTGACGTCGCCGCCGCACTGACGGCGGCGCGGCGCGGCGGCCCGGCCGACGCGCAACCCGGCTGAGCGCGCCCCGATCCCCGGCTGCGTCCGCGCCGCCCATCCCGCCCTCCCTCTCCTCAACTCCAGCCAGGGACAGGGACATGGGCAAAAGCGGCCGCAATGTCAGCACCCCGACCACGCTCGTACGCCCGTGGTGACCTGGGCGAATTCCAGGATGCTGTCAAGGCTCGAGCAACGCAGCCCTGTGGCCTTCTCGGTCGGGTGAAGCCCGCCGGATCGCAGATCCTTCGGGCTCGCTGTCGCGTAGTGCCAGGCATGAGGCAGATCAATGACGCGCATGTGGCAAGGCCGGGTCTGGCCGTGGTGGAGGTCGCGGCCGCCGATGATGAGACCGCGTTCGCGGTCCAGGAGTTGCTCGCCGCCCGCTGGGGAATCGCGCCGGCGGACCGTACGACGCGCGAGCCCGGCGAACCCGGCGTACGGCTGCGCTGCTTCCTGGACCTGCGCCAGGGACCCGACTCGGAGCACCAGGCGGAGGGCAAGCCTGACCCGGTGACCGACTGACCAGCCGTGAATGCCGTCAGCGGCAGCATGGTCGGGAGTTCCCCTCGCGCCCGACCATGCTGCCGACCAAGGCCGGTCCGGCCATGCAAGTCACCCGGGCGGCCGATGACCTGGGGGGAAGGCATGGCGCGTGACGTGGACGCTGCCGGAGCCGATGCTGGCCATCCCCCGAGCCTGATCCTGCTCTGCGCCCGGGCGGGCCAGCGAGCCCAAGTTATGGACAGGGTTTGTGGGCTGTCCGTTGTCCATCCGCAAATGAGCTTGAACCGATCCTTCGGCACCAGCTGGCTTTACTTGGTTGGTGCGGCGGCCCGTCGACCGGAGGCCAGCACATCTGCAAGCTCCTGCAGCTCTCGCGCAACGTGCCTGGGAGGGGTCATCGTCTGCGGGTACGCGGAGGCCCCGCGCCGCAGCCACGCGCCTTCCAGTCCGGCTCGCTGTGCCCCGTCGATGTCCCAGGGATGCACGGCGACCATCAGTGCCTGGTCTGGCCGTACGCCGACCCGCTCGACGGCGTACTGGTAGGCGGCCTGGGCCGGTTTCCAGCAGCGTGGGCCGCTCACGTCGGAGAGGGACTCGAAGCGGTCCAGCACGCCAGCCTTGTCCAGCAGCCGCTCGGTCAGGGCGACGCTGCCGTTGGTCATCGCCGTCAGCCGGTACCCCGCCTCGCTCAACCTCCTGATGCCGTCCGGCACATCGGGGTGTACGTCCAGATCGGCAAAGCCGTCCAGGATGTGTCGCGCTGCGGCCTCGCCGTCGCCCGCCCAGCCCTCCAGCCCTGACAGCACTGCCCGTACTCCGTCGCGTGCGACGTCCGTAAAGTCCACGTACGCGCCGGCTGCGGTCAGGGCGAAGCCGTCCCGCAGGACCCCGGCGAACAAGGTCGCCAGCAGATGCCCGGGCGCACAGATGTCCTCGAAGCAGCCGCGAAGCGGCGTGAGGTCGCTGAGTGTCTCGTTGACGTCGAAGACGAGGACCGGGAGCTGGTCGGCGGGCATGTCCTCCTCCTCTTGGCGTCCGTAGGGCGAATTGGTGCGCGGCCCATCAGGCTGCGAGTACCCGCCCTGCGTGCAGCTGCTGCAGCAACGTGGACTCTTCGTCTGCTTCGGCGTGCTGCTGCGGTATGGGCAGGCGGAGTGTGTGCAGGGTGCGGGTTTCCAGTCGTACGGCGGCCTCGCGGCTGCGGCCGTGTTCCAGCAGGCGGCCCAGGGCCTGGCGGATGCGGGTGGCCGGTTCGTCGATGCAGATACGTTCCTCCGCGTAGGCGTGGACGAGGGGGTGGAGTCGGAAGCGGCCGGGCGTGGTGCGCTCGATCAGGTGCGCTGCCGTGAGGTTGGCGAGGTGATGCTCGGTCGCGGCGGGCGGTTCGCCCAGGAGCGCGGCGGCCGTGGCGGCGTCGATCTCCTGCACCGGATGGAGGGCGAGCAGGCGCAGCAGCCGTCGCGCGCCCTTCGGCAGTCGCGCGTCGGACGCGGATAGCGCGGTCCGTACGCCGTCCTCCAGCGCCAGAGTGATCAGGGGCTCGCGGTAGTAGTCAATGAGCGCCCATGCGGGGTGATCGCGCATGTGGCGGCCGATGACCGACAGCGCCAGCGGGAGGTGGCCCAGCAGGGTGGCGATCTGCTGGACGGCCGGGATATCCGGGGCGATGCGGTCGGTTCCCGCTGTCGCCCGCAGCAGCTCGACAGAGTCGTCCGGGTCGAGCGGTTGCACCGACAGGCGAGTGGTGCCACCGAGGCCGGTCAGGGCAAGCCGACTGGTGATCACCGTGTGGCATCCTCGGACCCCGGGAAGCAGGGGCCGCAGCTGTTCCGCGTCTGCCGCGTCGTCCAGGACAATCAGCGCGCCGGTACCCGCCAGCAGCTGCCGGTAGAGAGCTGACCGTGCGTCGAGATCGTACGGGATGCGGTCGCCGGTGGTGCCGAGCAGGCGAAGGAACGTCTCCAGGACGGCGGACGGGTCGGCGGGCGGGCCCTCAGGCGCGGAGCCGCGCAGGTTCGCGACCAGGACGGGTGCGTCGGTGCGGTCCTCAGCGAGCAGCCGGTGGGCGATGTGCAGGGCCAGCGACGTCTTGCCCACGCCCGCCATGCCCTCCAGGGCCAGCGCCGTCACGTCCTGGTCGCAGGCCAGTAAGGCCTCTGCCTGGGCCACCAGATCAGCCCTGCCTACGAACGCGGAAGGTCCTGCGGGCAGCCGGTCGTAGGCACTGACCCGTGCGGCGGTCTCGGCCTCGCCGAGCACCGCACGAAGCGACTGCCGCCAGACGGAGAGGATCGCTTCGTCGGCACCCACGAGCGCCTGGACCACGGCCAACAGCAGGTCGGGGTTAGGGCGGCGGCGGCCCAGCTGGAAGCAGTTGCCCACCGTCGAGCGGGCCGGCCATTCGCCGCGCGGGCGTCCTGCCCGCTGCCAGTCCCGGTGGATACGCCGCGTTATCTCGGTGATCGACGGATTGCCCGCCCACGCCTTGAGCAACCGCAGCTCCGCGATGAACTCGTCGATCGTGCGGGCCTTTACCGGATCCAGTACCTGCGGCACGAACATCCTCCCCCTGGGACACCTGGGCCACCAACAACTTGGAACACTCGTTTCAAGTTAGACGACATGGGGTCTCGACTGTCAAGCGGTATGCGAGGGTTGACCTCCGGCCACGGAGCGCATCCAGGATCATCCACGATCACTCCGGAAGCCTGCATTCCGTCCTGATGCTGAGGCCCATCCCCGCTCACCGGCACCCCGGGAATCCCACTCGCCACTGACGGCGAGCCCCGCGTGCCCCCTTCCAGGACAGGAGTGCGTGCCTCGCCATGCCCGAAATCGGTGTGTTCCTACGCCCCGTCGGCGGCAGCGTCGTCGTGGGCCAGGCCAGAGACCACACGCTCACCATCGACCGGCCCAAGGAGAAGGAGGGCACCGACGCCGGACCCATGGGCGGGGAACTGCTGTTACTGGCGCTCGGCGGCTGCTACGTGAGCACCTTCCTCGCCGCCCTGCGGGCCGAGGACCAGCAGGCCGACGCCTCCGAGATCAGATTCCAGGTCGGCGGAAGCCTCGTGAGCGCGCCGACCCGCTTCTCCGAGATCACCGTGCAGGTGTCGGCGCCGGCCGCCCTCCACGGCCCGATCTCCAAGCCCCTGCTAAAGGCCGAGCGGGGCTGCATCATCCACAACTCGATCCGTGACGCCATCACGGTCCGCTTCACCCACGAGTGGCGCTGACGCTTCCCCCCCACCGAAGGAGACAAGACCGTGGAAATGCAGCACACCACGATGCAGGACAGCCCGAGCCAGGACCGCGGCATGGCGGACACGGCGACGCAGGCGAGCAGCATGCGGCAGGACCCCATGGGCAGTGCGGCTCCCGGCACGCGGCGCGTCACGATCGTCGGCGCGGGCTTCTCGGGCACGCTCACCGCCATCCGGCTGCTCCACTTCGCCGATGCGCCGTTGGAGATATGCCTGATAGAGCGGGAGGAGGGCTACCGCTACGGCGGTATCGCCTTCGGCCAGGCATCGACCAACTGGGAGCACATGCTCAACATCCAGGCCGGCCGCATCACCCTGCGCCGCGAGCGCCCGGAGGACTTCCTGGAGTGGGCCAATGAGGAGGCGGACCGCTCCGATTGGCCGCAGAAGTGGGCGTACCACAGCTTCGGTGTGGCCTGCGTTGTGCCGCGGCGGATCTTCCGGCAGTACCTGGCCGAGCGGCTGCGCGATGCGGCCGCCGACGCCCCCGCCGAGGTGACCCTGCGGGAGCTTTCCGGTGAGGTCATCGACGTACACCGGCGAGGCGACGGCTATATCGTCAAGTACGCCGACGCCTCAGAGCAGGGCGGTGTGCACGACCTGCCGTCGGACCAGGTGATCCTGGCGACCGGCCACCTCTCGCCGGTGCAGGCGCCCTTCTACCACCGCATCAAGGACTGCGACCGCTTCCTCGCCGACCCCTACGCCCCCGGCGCGCAGGACTGGTTCCAGGAGGTCGGCGCCGAGGAGAGCGTCCTCGTCACGGGCTCCGCACTGTCGGCCTTCGACACGGTGATCTCCCTCATCCACGCCGGCCACCGGGGACAGATCCTGATCTGCTCGCGCGGCGGCCACATGCACGGCACCTACCCGGTCGACCACGAACACGACATCTGGCAGTCCCGCCGCCCGCCCTTCCTCGACGCCAAGGAGCTCACCCCCGAGGCGGTGGTGGAGGGGATCAAGGCGGAGTACGCGCACCTGCGCGACAAGCACGGCGTGGAGCCGGGCAGCGCGCTCGAGGCCGTCTTCCCCGAGCGGGTCATGAAGGCGTGGGAGCCGTACGTCATCGAGCTGGTCTCCCGCATGGACGCCCGCGACGTGCGGATGCTGCTCGACAAGTACAAGAGCCTGATCGTGACCAACCGCACCAGCACCGTGCGGGAGATCGGCGGCGTCGTGCGCAGCCGGATGCGCGGATACAACGGCGCCCCGAAGACCGTCGACGTGATGTCCGCCGGTATCCAGGACATGCGCCCCGTCGAGGACGGCGCGAAGATCCGGGTGGTCTTCGCCGACCAGCCGGACATCGTCGTCGACCGGGTCGTCAACTGCCTGGGCAACAACACCGACTACGAGCGCTCCGACCACCCCCTGTGGCACGGCCTGGTCAACTCCCACGGCTACGCGCAGCCGCAGACCAAGACCCACCGGGGCATCGAGGTCGGCACCCACGGCCAGCTCATCGCCGCCGACGGCGAGGTGGCAGCGGGCCTGTTCGGCGTCGGCCCGATGCGCCAGGGCGACGAGACCACCCGACGCGGCCGGCTCGGCGCGTTCGTGTTCAGCATCGGCACCCTGCGCAACCAGTGCTTCGACACGGCAATGGAGGTGCTGCGCCGCCTCGAATCCGCCAGCGACGAGGAGCAGATGGACATTCCCGACGGCATCCACCACTGCCTGATCCGCAGCAGCGACTGGATCGCCGCCGACCTCGCCACCGAGGAACCGCAGGCCACCCGCCTGCGCAAGCGCCTGCAGGAGTACGCCCGCGACAGCGCCTACCCCAACGCCGTCAACTACCTGCAGGCCCAGGACCGCACCGAGCGCCGCAAGTACCACGCCATCCTGGACGACGACCTGACGGACTTCGGCACCGCCCTGGCCCGCGAGTTCGGCCTCACCGCCCAGCAGGCCCGGCGGACCGTCTCCCTGCTGGCCACGCTCGTGCAGAAGCACGTGGTCCACAGCCTGTGCGACATCACCAAGCTGGCGGGCTGGGACTCCCAGTACGCCGAGCACGTCAAGCACGCCCCGACGAAGGGCGCGTGATGGCAGAGCACACCGAGCAGGAGCTGCTGAGCCGGCTGTTCATGGTCCGGCACGGCGAATCGACCTGCAATTCCGTCCACCGCATCGCCGGGCAGCGCGACGCCCCCCTGACCTTTCTCGGCCGGATCCAGGCCGAGAAGGTCGCCAAGGGCCACCGCGGTCAGCACTTCGACCGCGTCTACGTCTCCCCGCTGACCCGCGCCTACGAGACCGCCAACACCATTTTCGATATCGATGCCCCCGACGCGGACTCTCCTGAGGTCGTGGTCGACGAGCGCCTGATGGAGCGCGACTTTGGCAGCTACACGCTGGAGAGCAAGTCCATCCTCCAGCGCCGCCACGGCATCGCCGAGTATGAGCGGGCCATGAACGCCGACAGCCCCACCATGCACGGCGGCGAGACGTTCCAGCAGTTCAAGGACCGCGTGCACGCCTTTTACGAGGAGGAGCTGCTGCCGGCGCTGCGCCGCGGCGAAGTGGTCTGCGTGGTCTCCCACAAGTACGTCGTCGAGCTGATCTGCCGGTTCATCCTGGCCCGACCCGCCGACGAGTCCTACGACCTGCGCCTGCCCAACTCCCAGATGCTGCAGGGCGACCGGATCCACAGCTACGTCAAGAACGAGAACAAGACCATGAACATGGTCTACGACTGGATCGTCGTCAACCATCCCGTGGTCTTCTGCGCCGGCCTGACCGCCGGTCTGCTGGCCAACCTGGCGGGGCTGCACCTGTCCGCATCGCCGTACGTGCTGCTGATGCTCCTGGTGCTGGCCAGCGTCATCACCATGTGCCGCATCGAGCTGGAGAACGCGCGCACATTCGTCACCGACCGCGGCACGCTCCGGTCGGTCGCCCTGCGCTACCTCGCCCTGCCGATCGCCTTCGCGGCCCTGGTGCGCTGGTCGGACGCGGGCAGTACGAGTACGGCGGCGATCGCCGCAGTGTTCATCGCCACCCCCAGCTCCGTGGTGGCGATGACCGTCAGCCGCTGCCTCGGCGGAATGATCATGCCTACGTTCGCGCAGGTCCTGCTCTCCTCACTGGCCGCGACCGTGTCCTTCTCGACTGTCCTCGCCCTGACCCTGCACGAGGACGTCGCCCCGGCCGTCGCCATCAGCGCCGCCACCTCCACCGGCGTCGTCACCGCGGTCTACCTCCTGGTCAAACGGCTGCGGGAACGCTCTCCCATCCGCACGGCCAAATACGGCGAGCGCAACGGATACGTGGCCGTGCTCCTGCTGACCGCATTCATCGTGCTGGTCTGCCTCAAGCTCGACCTGAACGGCTTCACCACCTACGCGCCCACCGCCATAGGCATCGCCGTCGGCCTGCGCCTGGTCGCCGCCCTGCTCAAGCGCCGACGCCACGTCCAGACGCTCGACGACTACACCGCCATGACCTACCCGAACGTGTTCGTGGTGGTCATCATCGCCGCGCTTACCGGCAACCAGCCGCTGGAGCAGGTGGCGATCTGGACCTTGCTGCCGATGTTCGTCCTGTCCTTCTTCGACAGCTTCTACGCCCGCCACCTCGTCGTCGCCCCCGACGACCCGCGCTGGCCCACCGCACTCGACCTTAAGGACCGGCCCTCGGCCGAGCGGCATGCCGCCGCCTCCGTCCGCGCCTTTGAAGATCCCGATGCCCAGCTTTCCGCGAGGAGTTGACCTTGTCCGCGCCACCAGCTTCGTTGATTCCCCGGCCGTTACTGTTCTGGACCGGAGTCGCTCTCACCTGCGCCGGCGTCGCCGAGCACCTGTGGATGTTCATCGACTCCGCGTCCATGCATTTCCACATGGCCATGATGGGAATGTCGCCGGTGATGTGGGCGGCCATGGTCGCCATCGTGGTCGGCGTGGTGCTCTCCGGCTTCGCCGTCCTGCCGCCGCGGACAGCCGGTCCCGCTGCCGCTCCGGCGCACAGCACGACGGTGAGTCGGCGCCGCCTCATCGCCATCCTGACCTTCGCCCTCCTGGTTGACCAGATGAAGCCCGCCACTTTGGCGTTCATCTCGCCCGGCCTGCGGGCCGAGTACCACCTCAGCGCCGCCGAGGTTTCGTGGCTGCCCACGGTGGCGCTGAGCGGCACCGTGCTCGGATCGCTCGTGTGGGGACGCGCGGCGGACCGCATCGGCCGCCGGGCCACCATCCTCCTCGCCTCCCTGCTCTTCCTTGGCACCACGGTGTGCGGTGCCATGCCGACGTTCAGCGGCACCCTCGTCATGTGCGCCCTGATGGGCATGGCAGCCGGCGGCATGCTGCCCGTCGTCTACGCCCTGATGACCGAGAGCCTGCCGCCCGGACGGCGCGCGGCCATCATGGTCCTCCAGGCCGGCCTCACCACCACCGGCGGCTACATGGCCGCCTCCGGTCTGGCCGCCGTCCTCATTCCGCTGGCCGGATGGCGCGTGACCTGGTTCGCCCAGCTCCCGCTGGTGCTGATCCTGATCGCGATGAACCGCTGGATTCCCGAATCGGCCGCCTTCACCGCCCGCCAGACGCGAACCGCGAAAGTCCCCGCCTCTGATCTGTTCAAGCCCCCGCAGACGGCCAAGACGCTGGTGGTCAGCGCCTACGCGCTGGCCTGGGGCCTGGTCTACTGGGGCTTCATCACCTTCCTGCCCAGCCAACTGGAGTCCGCAGGCCAGCACGGCATGTCCGCCGCCACATTGCTGTTCATCTCGTCGCTGCTCGCCATCCCCACCTGCGCGGTCGGCGCATGGCTGTACATGCGCTGGTCGGCCAGGGGCACCATGGTCGTCTACGCGGCCCTCACCGTCGCGGCCCTCCTGACGCTGGCAGCCGTCGGCCTGGACGGCAGCCGGCCCATCCTGCTGGCCACCGTGATGCTGCTGTTCGCCGGCACCGCCGGTGTGATCGCGCTCATCGGCCCCTACACGGCCGAGATCTACCCCACGGCCATCCGGGGCACCGCCGGCGGATGGGCCGCGGCGATCGGCAAGTCCGGCGGAGCCTTCGGCCCACCCCTGATCGCACTGATCCTCTCCGCACCGGGAGGCATCCGCACCGCCGCGATGTTCGTCGCGCTCCCCATGGCCCTGGCAGGACTCGCCGTCGCCGTCCGCGGCAGCAACCCGCAAGCCGCAGCCCATACCCCCGAGGGCACCCCGCTGGACGCCGAACTCGACGAACTGGTCAGCAGCGAGGCCGTTGCCGCCCAAGCCACGGCGACAACGCACCTGCCGGGCAAGGAAGGTGCGACGACATGACCGGCGGCGTCAACGGCGTCGCACTCGCCGTCTTCGCCCTCTTCTTCCTGGCCGTCACCGTCATAGGCTTCCTCGCCGCGCGCTGGCGCAAGGCCGACAACGAGCACACCCTCGACGAATGGGGCCTGGGCGGCCGCTCGTTCGGCACCTGGATCACCTGGTTCCTGCTCGGCGGCGACGTCTACACCGCGTACACATTCGTCGCCGTACCCGCGGCGATCTACGCGGCGGGGGCGGCCGGCTTCTTCGCGGTGCCGTACACGATCCTCGTCTACCCGCTGATCTTCACCTTCCTGCCCCGCCTGTGGTCCGTGTGCCACCGCCACGGCTACGTCACCACCGCCGACTTCGTCCGCGGCCGCTTCGGCTCCAAGGGCCTGTCGCTCGCCGTGGCCTTCACCGGCATCCTGGCCACGATGCCCTACATCGCGCTCCAACTCGTCGGCATCCAGGCCGTGCTGGACGTGCTGGGCGTCGGTGGCGGCGAGAACACCAACTGGTTCATCAAGGACCTGCCGCTGCTCATCGCCTTCGGCGTGCTGGCCGCGTACACCTACTCCTCCGGCCTGCGCGCCCCCGCCATGATCGCCTTCGTCAAGGACACCCTGATCTACCTGGTCATCCTCGTCGCGATCATCTACATCCCGATCAAACTGGGAGGCTTCGACGACATCTTCGCCAAGGCCGGCGAGGCGTACAGCCAGACCAACCCCGCCACCGGCAAACCACGCGGCACGCTGGTCAGCGCCCCCAACGCGCAATGGACGTACGCGACCTTGGCGCTCGGCTCCGCGATGGCCATGTTCATGTACCCGCACTCGATCACGGCGACGCTGTCCTCCCGCAGCCGTGACGTGATCCGGCGCAGCACGACGGTGATGCCCCTCTACACCCTGATGCTGGGCCTGCTGGCCCTGCTCGGCTTCATGGCGATCGCGGCCGAGGTCAATGTCTCCAACGGGCAGTTGGCGATCCCGCAGCTCTTCGAGGACATGTTCCCGGACTGGTTCGCGGGCGTGGCGTTCGCGGCGATCGGCATCGGCGCCCTCGTCCCGGCGGCCATCATGTCGATCGCGGCCGCGAACCTCTTCACCCGCAACATCTACAAGGACTTCATCAAGCCGGACGCCACCCCGGCCCAGGAGACGAAGGTCTCCAAGCTGGTATCCCTGCTGGTGAAGGTGGGCGCGCTGGTCTTCGTCCTGACGATGGACAAGACGGTGGCCATCAACTTCCAGCTCCTGGGCGGCATCTGGATCCTGCAGACCTTCCCGGCCCTGGTCGGCGGCCTGTTCACCCGCTGGTTCCACCGCTGGGCCCTGCTGGCCGGCTGGGCGGTCGGCATGATCTACGGCACCCTCGCCGCGTACGGCGTCGCCTCGCCGACCCAGCAGCACTTCGGCGGCTCGGCGAAAGAGATCCCCGGCATCGGCGAGATCGGCTACATCGGCCTCACCGCCTTTGTACTCAACGTGGCGGTGACCGTGGTCCTGACCTTCGCCCTGAAGGCGGCAAAGGCCCCCGAGGGCATCGACGTCACATCGCCCGGGGACTACACGGCGGATGCGGCAGAAGCGGAAGCGACGGCGGCCCCCACCCTGCGTCCGAGCACGTCACCTGCGCCCAATCCCAGTTGAGAACCGGATCCCTGCACGTCTAGGCCGCCGCCCGGGCTCCGATCGAGTCCAGGGCGGCGGTCACCGTCTTGCGTAGGGTCGCGGCATCCGCACCAGCGCGGGAGCGCAGGTTGACGCCGTAGGCGAGCAGCGCCAGCAGATCCGCGGACGCACCCGGATCGGCACCGGCGGACAGCTGCCCCTGGGCTTCGGCGGTGACGAGGGCGGCATACAGCGCGTCACGCAGCTCCTGGTGGTGCTGGTCCAGAACGGCGCGCACCTCTGGGTCGCTGTTCTCCGCCCCGGCCTGCGCGTTGGAGACCATGCAACCCCAGCGGGCGTACTCGCCCGAGCAGCGGGCCTCGATCAGGCCGCCGAAGAACTCGAAGACGGCCGGCAGGCCCCGCTCGCCCTCGGCCAGGCGCCGGAACATCGGCTGCGAGCGCTGCTGCCGGTAGTGGCGCAGTGCGGCGAGGTAGAGCTCCTGCTTGCCGCCGAACGTGGCGTACAGGCTGGAGCGGTTGAGCCCGGTCGCGGTCACCACGTCCTGGATCCCGGTCGAGGCCACGCCCTGCCGCCAGAACAGCCGCACCACGGCCTCCAGGGCGGCGTCCGGATCGAAGTGCTTGATGTCCGGCATGTTTCACTCCACCATCCTGAAATGAGGATTCCAAGATACTCCCAGTTCAGCACACCGCAAAGGTACCGACAGGCACAGAGCGGGACAGGCCCCCCACCAGCGCGAAGGCGTCCAGTTTCGTCCACGATCCGCCCCAGGAGTGCCGCGCGCCGCGACCATGCCCCCATGAATCGCATACCAGCCCTCTGGGCGGCCGCATACGGGTCACAGACCCCCGGCCTCCGCCGCTACCTCGCCCGCCGCGCCATCCACCTCGCCGCGTTCATCAAGGCGCTCGCCCTGGTCGATCACCACCCCTTCACCAGCCTCTGACCCGCCGGTACCTCCGCATGACTGGCGCGGGAACACGCACGCCCTTATCTTGGAACAGCCATTTCAAGATTGATGGGTCCCGCTTCAGTCGCCAACCAGGAGGAACGAGCACCATGACCACCCTCAACGCCGAACTGCGCACCTTCTACGAAGCCCGCCAGCAGCAGATCCCCGCCGAGATCCGACAGATCATGCAGCGGGCCGGCCAGGAACTCGCCGACTCCGGCCAGGCCGCCCGCGCCCTGACCGTCGGCGCCCAGGCCCCGCGCTTCCGCCTCCCCACCGCGGCCGGTCAGACCCTGGCCCTGGACGACCTGCTCGCCGGCGGACCGGTCGTGCTGACCTTCTACCGCGGCGCCTGGTGCCCGTACTGCAACATCGCCCTGCGCTCTCTCCAACAGCACCACGAGGCGATCAGCGCCCGCGGCGCCCGTCTGGTGGCCGTCTCCCCGCAGATCCCCGACGAGTCCCTCACCCTGACCGAGAAGCACGAGCTGGCCTTCGACATCCTCAGCGACATCGGCTCCGACACCGCCAAGCAGTACGGCCTCGCCTTCGACCTCCCCGACGACCTCGCCGCCGTCTACGACAAGCTCGGCTTCGACCTCCAGCGCGTCAACGACGGCCACCCGCGCACCCTCCCGCTGCCCGCCACCTACGTCATCGACCGCGACGGCACGATCCGTTGGGCCTACGTCAACACCGACTACACCACCCGAGCCGAACCGGCCGGCATCCTCGCCGCCCTCGACGCGCTGAACTGAGCCGACCCACGAGATCAGCCCCCGGCAGGAGCACCAACTCCGGCTGACCCCGAGTCGATCGTGAGCAACGGGGTGACGCCGCGGCCCGAAAATCGCGGGCTGAGGCCCGCAGCCGGTTGCGGGCTGTGCGGTGGTGTCGCCCTGGCGGCCCTTGTCACAGGCGACAAAGCGAGCCAGACGCCGCCCTGGCGATCTGGACCCTCGTCGACGCCTGACCCAGCTGACGCCTGCGCGGGCGACGACATCGTGCGGGACACGCTGACGACCGAGGCGATCGCCGGCGCGGTCACCGGCTCCCTGGTCGCGCCCAGCAGTCTGCTGCTCGGCAGGTTCGACGCCGATGGGCGCCTTCAGTACACCGGCTGCACCACCACCCTGGACCGGACGGCCAGCACTGTGGTCACCGGACTGCTCACCGTGGCGCGGCGCGGTCATCTCTGGACGGGCTGGTCGTTCTCCGCCGCGTGGGGCAGCCGCGAGACACTGAACGTCAGGCTGGTGGAATCCGAGCTGGTGGTGGAAGTCGGCGTCGATGTCGCCCGTGGCGCCTCCGGCCGGTGGCGCCACCCCGCACGTCTGCACCGTGCCCACCCCCGACCTCTCCCCCGCCGACGTCCCCCGCTGGACGTCGCCGCCGCACTGACGGCGGCACGGACGGAGGCCCCGTTGACGCGCAACACCGGTGAGCGCGCCCCGATCCCCGGCCGCGTCCGCGCCGCCCATCCCGCCCTCCCTCACTCTCAACTCCAGCCAAGGCATGGGCGAAAGGGTCGCAACGGGGATGTCAGCGGCCCGACCACGCCGTACACCCATGGTGACCTGGGCGGACTCCAGGACGCTGTGACGGCCTGCGCAACACCTAGCGCAACGCTTCGTGCAACGCCAAGCGCAACCCCTAGCGCAACCCGGCTCCTGGGCGGTGTGCGGCTCCAGGGCGGTGCCTCATGCGGTGCGTATTGTTCCCCGGGTTCGGGCCAGCTGCCGCAGCTCGGTGCGCGCCGCCGGCGCCGAAGGGGCGGTGTTCCAGTACGGGTGCCACGCCAGCCGTACGGACAGGCGCAGCAGGCGGCGGCGCAGGGCGGTGGTGTCACGGTGGTGGGGCGCTGTGAGCGCGGCGTAGGTGGCGTTGAAGGCGTGCTGCGTCTGCACCTGTGACTGAGCACGATAGATGGCGCGGACGGACAACTTCGATGCACAGCTCCGCCCCCGGCCGGTCAGGTAGCCCATGGAAGCCGTACGGCTTCGAGGTCCCCGTCGTTGAGGAGAACTTCGATCAGCGCGGCCGTGCCGGCCACCTTGGTCGCCCAGAGGTCGTAGTCCGTGCACAAGACCCAGGACTGGTCCCGCGGCCAGAGATTGGACGGGCTCCAGCCGTCCTCCTTAGGGTGGTCGTACAGCACGTGGGCATCCGCGAGCGTGCCGGTTCGGATGTGCAGGTTGTCGAAGTCCTCGGCTCCGTGCAGCAGCGGGCTGTAGTAGGTCAGGCAGGGGGTGTCGGGGCCCTGCGGGCTGTGCTCGGTGAGGATCGTGATCAGGCGGTTCCAGGCGGCCCGGTCCATGCTGCCTTCGCGCGGGACCTGAATTCCGACCGGCCAGGGGCGCGGCGCGATCGAAGGGAAAGAGCTATGGCACGGCAGGCGTCCCTCAGGCACGGTCAGGTCACCGATCCGGCGCGCGAGCACCGTCCATCGCAATCGGCGCCAATGTGGCCCGGGGTGCTCACCGGGGACCGCGTCCATCAGGTCCGCCGGGTCCAGACCTGGGACGATCTCGGGCCCGCCGCCCAGTAGCACGCGCCGCTCGTACTCGACGTAGGACATGCCTGTCGGTCCGAACTCGTGCTCGTACATGGAGTGAAGCACCCAGACCGCGTCGGGCAGTGCTGGCGGCATGAACCCCGTCAGTCCGTCATCGGAGGTCAAGTCCCGCAACCAGTCAGCTTCCCGGCCCGCGGTGAGGGGCCACCGAGCGGTCGCCAGAGCTGCAGCTGGTACATCCGCCTACAGTCGCACCCGGCGTGAAGGGCCTCCCCGGCGGGGCCCAGACTGCCCGACACACCCCACTCAGGGTGCTCCAGCTGCCAACCATCGCGCTCAAAGGCCAACCATGGTGCTCAGATCCAGCCCTACGAGTCAGCCGCCGTGGAGGCCCCACTCGCCCACTCGTCGAGGCCGCCGTAGATGTGGGCTTCGAGGCATTGCGGGGCGTCAAGGCCAACGGCCTCACCCCGGTACACGGCGATGAGGGAGTCCTCGCCCCGCCACCAGTTGTCGGTCACTCCCCGCACTTCGGGTACAGGCTCGAAGCCGCCGAGGTCCAGGGCCTCGACCGCCTTGCCCTTGATCCTTGTGACGGTTCTGGCCCAGCGGCGGGCGTGGTCGGCGAGCGCCAGGGATTCCACCCAGCCGTCCGTGTCGGGGTGTCCACTGATAGGCGTCGATGCCGAACGCCCCGTCGGGGCCGATCTTGAATCCGTAGGCCATGGAGACCCGACACTGGCCCGCCTCGAAGGACCAGCCCTGCCCGGCCAGCCGCTCGGGGCAGCTGGCGTCCAGGGTGCGGGGGCCGCCCTCGTAGAACGGGGCCGGCGGCAGGGCGAGGCCGCCCCAGCGGTCCTGGAAGGCGGTGGCCCGCTCGGCTTCCGCAGCGGGGATCCCGTGCCTGATCATCGCGTCGCGGTGTCGCCGGATGTCCTGCCGCGGGACGCGGATGCCCGCCACCTCGACGAACCGTCGGGCCCTGGAGCTCAAGCCGGTGGGCCCGACCGGGATGGGCGATACCGGGCTGCCGGCCGTCATCGCTGCGCGTCGTCGCCTGCGTGGAGCACGGCCGCCGCGATCTCCCGCACGCGGTCCAGGGTGATTCCTGTGCGCTGCTCGACGGCGAGAGGGTGGTCGGTAGGCTCAAGCTCGACGAAGGGGCGCTCACCGACCGGGCGGGTGTGGACGTAGGTCTTCAGGTTGAGGGTCGTGGCCGGGTAGACCGGCAGGTCGGTGGTGAGCCAGCCGAAGTACGGCTTCTCGGACTCTCGACTGGGGCTTTCCCACAGGTCCGCGGCCCGGGAGAAATTCTCTCGGCTCAGCGAGACCCACACGCCCCAGGAAAACACCTCGTCGCTGTCGATGACCGGTATCTCGATCAGGCCCTTGACGAAGTAGTGCTGCGCGCGGATCACGCACTGGTCCGACGAGAGCAGGCAGTCGTCGGCGTCGGCAAAGGCCGACTCCCACACAGCCGGGGCCTCGGCCGTGTAGTTCATCGGCAGCTCAGGGTGGTGGGTCCCGCAGCACGCGCATGTGAACCCGAGATCACTGGTCATAGGGCCGGAGCCTAGTGGCCGGTTTCGCCCCAGCCTCAGACGGGCCCCACGCAGGCCATTCCAGGGCCAACCGTCCCTGCTCAGTCACAACAGGGGGCATCTGCATCGAGCTGACAGTTCGAGCCGCAGAGCAGTGCCATCAGGCGCTCAGCCGCGTGTCAGTGGAACCAGACGACAAGGCGTACGTTCTCGGCTCCGTGGACTTCGCTGAGGATGCGCATGACGCTCCAGACGCGGCCCCAGTCGGTGTCGTCCCCTGCGGCTGAGGCGCGCGTTCGTGTGCCTGAGGAGTTGGTCTCCTGCCAGTCCGTGGTGTCCAGCTCGGCCCAGGTCAGCCAGGTAGTCCCATGCACATCGTGGGGGCCGCCGTAGCCTGCGAACTCACCTCGCAGCCCATCCGAGGCGTCGACCGGGAAGCCACGATCTTCCGCCAGGGGACGGAAGCCGTAGGAGTTGCGGATCCCGAAGAGGCAGGCCAGGCCGTCGTAGGCGTTGCCCCTGTTGAGGAGGAAGAGATCGATGGCGACCTCCCACACGGAGTCTTCGTCGTCGGGGCCCCATAGACGGGCCCCGGGCCGGCATTCGATCATTCCGCTGACATCGGTCGACATGGAGCGATCCTGCCTGTGCCGGTCAAGGGAAAGCATCTCCATTTCCCGCGCTCGCAGGTGGCATGGGGCTTCACCCGTGTTCGGGAGCAGCCATGATGATCTCTGCCACGTGTTGCAGGGCGGCCTGGTATGCCTCGGCGTTGCCCGGCAGCTTCTGCCAGCTGCACACTCGCAGAGTGGTGGACTGCAGGGTCCCGGGCGGGATGCCGAGGTAGCGGCCCGCGCTCGTACGTGATCCGCCGCGGGCCATCTGGACCAGACGAATCGCGGCGTCGCGCCGCAGAAGCCTCGCAGGTCCGTCCAGCCCGTCCAACGGGGCTGCCCAGGCGTTGGGGAGGGGATCTGAAATGGTGCGGGGGTCGAGGCAGCCTCTGTGGGAGGGGGGTTGGGGGAAGAGGGGCTGCGGTCCGCAGGCTTCCTGCTGGAGGCGCGTTGCTTCCGCGATCACAGCGTTCATGGTGGGTAAGCAGTGCGGGGTGAGGGTTCTCAGGCGCCCGGACCTGCCTGGCGGGAGTCGGGACAGTAGACGAGTGAGTGCGGCGGAACCGTCCGGGTCGTCGAGGACTTGGACGACGAGGCTCATCAGGGCGGCGCATTGCCGTGAATCAGCAGGCGGATGGTCGATGGATCGGGCCAGCCACCCATCGCTCTGCGGTCTGAGGCGTTCGACGGGGCTTCTACGCAGGGCTTGGGCGTGGGCAGCGATCGAGCCCAGGTACTCGAAGGAGGGGAAGACGTCGGCGGCGGCAGGCCAGGTGGAGCAGATCGCCAGGACGGTAGTGCGGACGTCGTTGAAGAACTGTTCGGGGGAGGCCGGCTGCCCGAGGCTCTTGATATCGCCTTCGGGGCCGGTAGCGGCGGCTGTGGCCAGCCGCTGCTGGGCTTGTGCTGCGGCTGTGGTGGGCGGGGTGAAGGCAGCAGGTGTGCAGTCGAGGCGGGCGCCGCAAGCGGCGTCCCATCCGCCTGCCGGGCGGTGACGGCATTGCGCCGGATGCAGGCGGAGGCGGAGTCCCGGGGCCAGTTGGGACGGACGCCACCTTCCGTCAGCCTGGTACCCGTTGGACAAGGCGGGTGCCCCACAAGCTGGACACCGCCAGGAGAGGTGACGGTTGTGGCGCGGGCAGATGAAAATGTGAGGGAGCCGCCAGGAGCCCTGCCAGACCGGGCCGCCCGGAAGATCGGCGGTGTCGGTGAGGCAGTCGGGGCAGTAGCGGCTGAAGGTGGTGAACACCCATCCGCTGTTGGCCATGTCCATAGGGCTTTGGCGCTGCCCGAGGTAGATGGCGCCGAGCGGGGAGTAGCCGGGGGCCTGGCTGGTCAGGGTGAGGCCGTGAACCTCGGTCGTTTCGAGTCGGCAGACGGTGGCGATCTGCTGGGCCTGGTCGGCGTCGAGGCGGACCAGGGGCTGCGTGGGCAGCCTGTTCCCCTGGATGAGGCCGCACCGATGCGCGAGGTCGCCTGGCGAAATGCCGATTCGGTGGGAGAGGCGCAGGAGGTAGCCCGGCAGGAGTTCGCCGGGTGCCGGGTCCAGGCTTCTGGGGCAGCGGTGTGTTCATGCTGTGTCCGCGGCGGCAGGGCCGAGGTCGTCGAAGACGGTGTTGCGGCGTCGGCCGGCGGGCGGTCGGCGGCCGGACCGTGCGGGGACGGCAGGGATCTCCCCTGCTTCGGCGTCGCGGCCGGTTCTTGCCAGGGTCAGGGGGAGGGCGTCGAAGAGGGGCTCGGTCAGGCGTTCGGAGCCGCTGGCGATGGCCTGCGAGCAGCCGTCCTCGATGGGGCGCTCCAGCGGGCCCACGACGCCGTTGGTCCGCTCGTAGAGGTACTCGGGCATGGTGTTGTCGGTGAGCATGCCGGGGCGGGCCTTGAGCAGGCGCAGGTGATGCTCGACGCCGGCGAGGTGGGAGGTCCAAGCGGTGATCTGCTCGGCTGTGTCGTAGCGGAACCGGTCGAGTTCAAGGAGGTCGAAGCGGCGCTCGGTTTGGGTGGGCTCCCACCCGTTCACACTCTTCGCAGCCGCCGGTCCGCGGCCTTCACGCAAGAGGCCGGAGCCGGGGATGCCCACCCCGACCAGGACGAGAGTGACGTGCATGCTCATGAACGCGCGGATTAGGTCCAGGGTGTCTTGGTCGTCGGCGCGGTGCATGCGCAGCCGGGTGATGTCATCGAGGATTAGCACCTTCGTGCCATGGTCCGACAGGGAGGCGGCGACCTGGTGGATCAGCTCGGGCAGGTCCATCCGCTTGGTCGGGGCTCCGTAGAAGTCGAGGATGAACCCCAGACCTGGTCAAGGCCGTCCTCGCCCTCCACCTGGCCACGTCGAGCTGAGGTTGCAAAAGCCTAATTGGCACCGCTCAGTTACCGGTGTGATGTCGACCAGGACTCCTCGTATCGAGTCAGCTTTCCAGTTGGGTTGCTCGAGCTCGCAGCTCTTCTGCGAATTCGTCCCAGTCGGGACCGAAGGAGAACAGGTCGGCTGCCGCTTCGCGTAGCAGGCCGGCATCGTCTGGGCGCTGCAGGCAGACAAGTCGGTAGGCGAGATTGCGGGCCCACACCGGCATCGCCATCCAATCCTCCGCCAGGACCTCACGCACAGCGGAGAGAATATCCTCCGGTTTGGCGAATGTAATTTTTTCGACGAAATATCGCACTGAATCAGGGATTTTTGGAGAATTTTCCTCGTGCGTCGATTCAATCAATTCACGAGTCAATCGAGTCAGGTCGGGCATGGGCCTATTTCCTTAGGGGTTGAGCCAATACGTAGCCACACGGTACACATTATCGGACGTCTGGGAAACGCGATACCCAATGCTGTGTCCGTCCATCGTCATTGCCCCGTCCAGCGGTCCTGTGAACCCAGGGCCGACGCGGGGTACGGTTCCCCCATCTTTTATGTGCGAGTACACGGAGTCAACGATTCCCTGCTCGATCTGGTCGGGCGTAAGACCAGTGGTTCGCAGGTCGTTCGGCACTCCATTGGGGCCTGCGTGGGGGCGATCAAATCCATGGCCGGTGTTGAACTGCCACTGATCGTTGCCCACTGTGGCTGAACGCTTGAGGTCCTGACCTTCACCCTTTGTCTTGCCGTAGGCGACTTTTTTGCACTCCGAGGGCATCAAACCCAGAGGGTCGCAGGTGGTGTGGGGATTGACGACATATGCCAAGGGATTTGGGGCGGCGCTCAAGCCGAGAGAGTCGGGTGAGGTGTATCGCCCTGTATCTGGTTCGTAATGCCAGTGGAAATTGTAATAAAGTCCGGTTTCGGGGTCGCAATATTGGCCTGGGAAGCGGAGCGGTGTGTGGGCGGTGCTTTTCTTCGTCCAGGTAGTTGAGCCCCAGATCGTGGCGCGGCTGTGCCAGGAGACAGTTCCCTCCTCGTCGGCGAGTTGGGTAGGGGTACCAAGCAGGTCCGTGATAACTGGCACCTCAAGCACACCCACCACCGCAACCCACCCCAACCGCCCACCAGAGCAATCACACTCGCCCCACCCACCAAGGCAACCAGCAGACGCCAGAAAACCACCTAAAGCACCGGTATTGCCTCTAAGGGCTTGCAGATCATTAACGCGTCGTCTTGATCTTCTTGTCGGGGTAGCTGCTTCGGTCCTGGACCCGCGCTTGGAGAGTCGCCAGGGCGGTAGGCGGGGTGGTCGCCGGCGGGATGGTGATGTTGTGTGCCGCCAGCAGTCTCCTGATTTTCAGGAGGGTGCGGTGTATGCCGGTCCGGCTGCTGCCAAACAGCATCGCGAGAGGTTCCGCTGCCAGGGCGATCCGCAGGTGGAGCACGGTGGCCAGGACCTGGTCGGGGAAGGTGAGCCGGGGCGGGCGGCCCCGCTGGCTATCGCCTTCCGGGGCCAGGGCCTGTGTGAGGGTATCCAGCTGCTGTGGGGACATCCCGGTCAGTGCCGGATCGGACAGTAGTGCCTGGTTCCACGTCGGGGCCGGTGTCTGCGGTACTCGGGGCGCCGGGATGGAGGGGTCTGGCTGGGGATGGAGGGCGTAGTTCCAGTCGCCGTGGAAAGAGTGCCTGGTCAGAGGCAGGGCGGCCATCTCTCCGTCACGAATGTGGACTCCGGTCGGGTAGGTGTTGGTGTCGAGCTGGGCCGTGACGCGTAGTCCGGTTCGGGTGGTGGTTGCGGCGATGGACTGGAGGATGACTTCGTGACTGGCCAGCGGCCGGCCGCGCCAGTTCATCGTGATGTGGGAGAAGAGTCGGTGCTCGATCTTGTTCCACTTCGATGTGCCGGGCGGCAGATGGCAGACAGTGATGACCAGCCCAGTTTCGGCGGCGAGCTGGGCGAGTTCGAGTTTCCAAGCCCGGGTGCGGTAGCCGTTCGAGCCGCCCGCGTCCGCGGTGATGAGCAGTCGTGTCGCCTGCGGGTAGGCGGTGTGTCCCTGGCTTGCCACCAGCGGCGGATCGATTCCACGGCGAACGCGGCGGTGTCGTGATCGGTGCCGACGTTGACCCAGCCGGTGTTCGCCGCGAGGTCGTAGATTCCGTACGGGACCGCCTTGCCCAGCTGCGGGTCGGTGAAGTCGTGGACCCTGACGGGCACCGGGTCACCTGCGGGACGCCACTGGCGGCCGCTGTTCCTGAACTCGCCGACAAGCTCCTTCTTCTTGGTGTCCACGCTGATCACCGGCTGGCCGGTGTCCCGGTGATCGCGGGCCTGCTCGTTGAGATGGTGGAACTGGGCATCGCGGTCCGGATGCTGGGTCCCCTCGATCGTCTTTGCGTTGGCCTGCAGGCTGAAGCCTTCCTCCCGCAGCAGGTCGCCCACGGTGTCGGCACTGACCCGGTGCCCGGCCCGGTTGAGCTCCCGCGCGAGCATTCGGGTCGATCTCACCGTCCACCGAAGCGGTGACATCGGATCACCGCGCTCGTCCGGTTCGACCAGCGCCAGCAGTGCCGGCCGCAGCCCCGGATCAAGGTCTGCGACTCTCCTGCGGCCTCCGCCCGGCCTCCGCACCCGCCCCAGAGGCTCCTCACCGGCCTCCAACTCGAACACCCCCTTGCGCACCGTGGTCTCACTCACCGAGGCTGCCCGCGCGACGGCCCGTACACCACCGTGCCCGAGCCCTCGGGCCTCTGCAGCCATCAGCAGCCGTCGTTGCCGCTCGTTGAGATGCGGGAACAACACCACGAACTTCACGGCGAGTTGGGTACGGATCTCATCTGGGATGCGCATACCACATCAACGAGCCATGGGGCGGGAAGCAACACCTTGATGATCTGCAAGCCCTTAGATTCATGTTCCGGACTGAGGGTAGAGAGGCGAATGGCCGCAGGTCGGTCAGTAGAGTGTTTTCGTAGAAGCCGAGGTATTCCACCCGCTGGGGCAGTGCTCTCAGGATGTCTGCAGGAACGTGGTCGCCAGTAACGCCGATTCGTGTCCGACTGCCGAGGCGTGGCAGGGCGCGCACCTGTGAGGGCGAGGTGGCGAAGAAGAACAGGTCATGAGTGTCGACGTGGGCCATTACCTCGTCGGCGTACACCTCTGCATCGAAGAGATTCCACACCCGCATCAGATTGATCCGGACCCCCGGCGCGGAATGGTTCCGGTATCGCGCCAGCACCGGCACCGCCGCGTCTGTGCCGACCAGCGCCGCCGTCGCCGTCACCGCCTCGGCTTCGTCGTCGGACAGTGCCTGCGGGCCTGGTAGCAATTCCAGGATCAGCGGCCCGATCTGTGCCAGTTCCTTGACCTCGGCATCCCCGCGGGGAGGCAGCAGCGTCGCCGCCGCCTCCTGGACCCTGCGCCGCACGACCGGATCGAGTTCTGTGGCGTGTTCCAGGCACGCCATGGCCAGCAGATGGACACGCTTGTCAGAGGAGGCCGTCAGTAGATTGAGTAACTCGGCCCGCTCACGCGGCCGGCCCTGTGCCACCGCCATACGGATGACATCCGCCCACTGGTCGTCGGCGGCGCGTGCTCCACCAGCAGGCCGAGCGAGTTTGTGCACATCCTTCTCGCCCAGCGTGCGCTTCTCACCACGGACGAGACCAGGTCCTTCAGCCGCACGGGCTTGTCAACCAGGCCAGCACCAGGCCCATCCGCCACGAGAAGTTTTCTGATCAGTGAGCCTCTTCAGCGTTGCCGCTCCAGAGTGAGGATGGCCTTGGCGATTGACGTCATGCGGTTGGGGCTGCATCGGGACCTGCGGAAGATTCGCCAGGACTTCAGCCTCGCAACCCGCGTTCGACGGGTGCCCTCGCTGCGGCCAGTGCCTGGTTGAGGGGCCTCTCGGTGGGGGTGAGTTCCTGCAGGGGCCTGCGTTTGATGCCGGTGGTCAGCCACGGGCCGGCGCCCTGGTAGGCGAGATCGGCCACGATGGGAACGCCCTGGCGTTCGCAGATCCGGATGATCCGGTGGGTGCGGGCGGCGGTCAGGTCGTGAGTGCGGCCCGGCAGGGCGGGCGAGAGCCACAGCAGCCGGCCGCCGGGGTCGGTGACGACCCGCACGTTCACGCCATGTCGCCGGTGTTTGTGGGAGTAGTCGGCCCGGCCGTCGCCGATCCGGTCGCACTCGGCGAGGATCCCGTCGAGCAGGACGAAGTCGGGATCGTGCTCGCGCAGCGTCTTCAGCAGACCCGGTGCACGGTCGGCGAGCAGGTGGATGACGGCGCTGGTGTAGGCGTGGGCGGTGGACTCGCTGATCCCGAACCCGGCGGCGATCTTCGCCAGAGTGGTGTGTTCGCGAAGGTACACCAGGGCCACGATCGCGCGTTGGGACGGACGGAGCTTGCAGCGTCGGTCGCCCTCACGGGTGACGATCACCATGGTGACCCACTCCACGAGCGCATGCGGCAGGTCGAGTGCGGCAGGATGGATGACCAATGGGGCCTCCGAGCAACGTGATTGAGACGTCAGACACCTCGATCAACAGCCTGGGGGCCTCGTTCGTTGCGCTTCGCGGCCCATCACCCGATCGGTGGCAACTCGAAGAGCTCAGTAATTGGTACCGGTGACATGCCGGACAACGCCCAGTAGCTTTTCGTGCACGTTTCCCGGCATGCTTGAAAGGTTGGCCGTTTCCTCTACCCGGCGCACAGCGCTGTATTCGCACACGGCACTGAGTTGACGATGTGCCGATTTCCATTCACGCCGTTGCCCTTCGGATGAGACATCGAGCCGCATCAGAGACTTGAGGAAGGTCCACTCAGCAAGTTGGTCATTAAGTTGCCGGGCCAGTGCGAGGCCTTTTGTGTAAACGCCAAGCGCAAGCCTCCCCTTCTCGGTCCGCTCAAGCAGATCACCGAGCTTCTCGACAAATCGGAGCAGCGTCGTCGGGGGAACGGAGTCGAAAGCGCCGCACGCCAGAAGAATGGACAATTTCTGGATGCGCCCAGCAGCGCTCGGCACACCTGCCACATGACGGCTTTCGATATTATAAAGCATGAGGACCGCCTCGTAATAAATGTCGGCGCCGCTCAACCGATCGTCAGTGTTTGCGATTACCTCTTCGTGCCGACCCAGGCGAGATTTAGCAATTAGCATCCCCTCGTTCACTAGGTAATGCAACCCCTGACGCGGCGTGCGGATCAACCTCCTCTCGTTCACCAGAGAGCGGATGCCTGCATGCTCGATACAGCTCAACGAATCAATGAAGTTCAGTGCACCTTGATGGTCACCTGCCTGAAGGAGCGCCTTCAGGGAATCGATCACATAGACAGCCTGAGGCACTCCCTTCATGTGCGGGTGTCTGTCAACGATTTCTTTCCAAGCCTGTGAGGTAATTTGACACGGCCCAAAAGAAACCTCGCCGCGTGAGGCGAGGGAGTGTACATTAGCAAAATGGGTCAAAGCCTTCTTTGTTTCTCCTTGGTATCCCAGCAATCGCCCCATGTTCACCCAGGGGTCCAAAGCCAGTCGGTTTAAAAGGGACGACTCCCCGGAGCCGCTAGCGTTATTCGCGAGCCAGTAAAGCTGCGCCTCGCAGATTTCCTTTGCTTTATCCAGCTGGCCAAGATAGGCGAATACCAACGCGGCATTACTCAGGGATGACAGGGTCTTTGCCTGTTCATCGAAATCCGAAGTGGTTCTTCTCTGCAAGAAATCGATCAGGCCTTCGGACCAGTAAGTCAAGGGGAAGCGTTGGATGCGTGGATAGTGATACGCAAAATCATTCGCTGGCTTCACCATGGCCGCCCTTCGGGGCGCCAGGCCCAGCTCCGATTTGCATAAGCACTGGTTCTCCCGAAGATCTCGGCAGGCCTACGAGTGGGCACTCGAGAACGTCGGCGTCGGCACTATTCCAGCCCCGGAGCCACGGCTTGAGGCTATCGCTCCGTAGCTCCAGATTCCCGTCCTCGAGCAGACGACCGATACTGTTTGCGGGGTCGGACAATGCTACTGTGCATTTGCCGACATCCCCCGAAGCTCTAATTAGCAGCGAGTTGGGGCGAGAAGCATAACAAACGTTTCCCGGGTGATACACGGATTGCGTTCCGGCCTCCCGAGATACAAGCTCCTCGAGCGCCTTGATCTCGTCGGCACCCTTAGTAGCATCAAGGACGTCGAACTTGTCGTCGTTTGGCCCTCCCCAGTGACCCACAGCCTTGATAAGGACTACGAATCTCGGGTCATCCAAAAATGCCTTACGGATCCGGAGCAGGAACTCTGGCATCGCAATGAGATTGGCCGGCGTGACGTGCACCCGCAGGGAGATACTCAGGTCGAGAGAACTTGACCTGAGTGCGAGCAGATTGCCCCATACTCGCTCGAACGAACCTTGCCCATTTCTCTGGATGCGCGTCTGATCGTGAAATTCTGGAGGCCCATCCAGCGTAATTTGGTAATGCCGAACATTCATCTCGCTCAAGCGCTCCGCAGTCGCCAAGTCAAGCCTGTAGGCGTTGGTCGTGACCTCACTCGTGTACGTTAGTTCAGACCGTTCACATGTGAGCGACTTCACCGACTTGGAGATATCCTCAATCACATTGAGTGCAATGAGCGGTTCACCTCCGAACCATCCGATGTGCAGCTGCCTCAGGGTCGGGATGCGGCGTGCCAACAGCCGTTTCACTCCCGCAATCACGGGGGCCTTCATGGTTCCGACGCTGAAGTCCTCGTAGCAGTAGACACAACGAAAATTGCACTGCTCGGTGGGGAGGATGATGAGATGCAGGATCTCGTTACTGAAGGCAGTAACGATCTGATCATCTGCTACGCGAGGGATTACGGCACCATTGGTCACTTCTGCGCACATCCCGACTGAATCGGCGTGGGACGGGTGGTGCATTTACACATACTTCCGTTATTGTCGTCCATAGTCGCGAGACTGTTTACGTCGAGAGCTTCCCTGAGTTCGACCAGCCGGGCTTCGATATCCGGATCATCACTTGCAATGTGACCATCCTGATCAATGCTGACCTTGTCGGTGTCGATACCGGAAAGAATTTCAGACAGAGAGCGGGCCATTTCTATTCTCCTCAATAGAGTCGTCGAGTGGGAACGCTGAACCGATGAAACGCATGGTGGTTTTACCGTTCATCAGTCGATTCCCAAACCCGAATAGCCGATCTTCAGCCGAATGCCACCGCGGGGCTGGTTGAACCAAGGCATCCTCCTGCTCGACAGTGAGGGCCTATCGAAGGCCGTGAGCGCCAATCCGCAAGTCACCGCCTTCGTCAATCAAACGACATGCTGGTCGCGGTGTGCGACCTGACACGCGAGCACGATCCCGACTTCGAAGTCATCTCATTTGGTGAGCCTTCGGTAGCAGATGAGGGTGCAGGCGATGCTGGTGAAGGCGAGGAAGTGGTCGGCTTTGCGTTCGTAGCGTCGGTGGAGGCGGCGGCAGCCGGCGAGCCAGGCCATGGTGCGTTCCACGGTCCAGCGGTGGCGGCCCAGCCGTTGCGAGGACTCGACTCCCTTGCGGGCGATGCGGTGGGCGATGCCGCGTTCGCGTAACCATCGCCGCAGGTGGGGGTAGTCGTAGCCCTTGTCGGCGTGGAGTTTGCCGGGCTTGCGCCGTCGCCGGCCGCGGCGCGAGCGGATGGGCGGGATGCCCTTCACGAGCGGGATCAGGGCCTGGCTGTCGTGCAGGTTCGCCCCGGAAATGCCGACGGATATGGGCAGACCTGACCTTTCTGTGATCAGGTGGATCTTCGAGCCGTACTTGCCTCGGTCGACAGGATTCGGACCTGTCAGGTCCCCCTTTTCAGGGCCCGCATGTTCACCGAGTCGATCGCGCACCGCGACCAGTCCAGCTCTCCGCGGGCACCGAGTTCGTCGAGGACCAGGCGGTGGAGCTTGGCCCACACCCTGGCCTTCGACCACTCCGAGAACCGCCGGTGGGCGGTCGCTCCGGACGGGCCGAACGACGCTGAAGGCAGCTGCTGCCAGGTACAACCCGACGTGGCCACGAAGACGATCGCCGCCAGCACTTCCCGGTCGCCGTGCCGACGCCGACCACCGCCCTGAGGCCGCGACGGCGCCTCAGGCACCACCCGCTGGAACAACTCCCACAACTCATCCGGCACCAGCCGCTCAACGATCCCCACCATGACGCACAGAATACCGAGTCGTCCAAATGAGATGGCTTCTAAGCTTGTTCTTTAACCCTTTCGGCGTTCAGAGACTGAACTGGACTCAGAGTTTCAGTGGCCCGAAGGTGCCATCTCGGAACGTGAAGACGGTCGGCTCGGTGTCGAACTCCTCCCGGAAGTACCCGCTATAGCCAGGTTCTTCGACGTGGGGTGCGAGCAGGTCCAGGACGCTGTAGAGGTCACCCATCATGTCGTCGAGCCAGAGGTTGCGGCTGAACAGTCCCCATGCGTGGAGCTCACCACCGGGCGTGAAGCCTCGGGACTGGCGTCGTAGGGACACGAAATCGCCTCCTGGCAGGCGACTGTCCGGATCCGGGGAGAGCAGTGGATACGAGTGCTCCTCCGCGTCGAGCTCTGCTGGACGCTCGAGGGCCAGGCCGAGGTGCCATCGCAGGGCTGCCAGGACCGTGTCGGGCGTGTCGTCCCGGAGGAAGCACGTGAAGACAACTTCGTAGTGGAGGCTCACGGGAGTGCATTCTGCCCGGCGCCACCGACAGACCCAGATCATGGCCTCACGGCCGGGCTTGATCACGTTCGATCAGGGTGCCCGGACGTCTGACGGTCTTGCCCACGTCGTAGCGGGTGGCGGACTGCTTGTTCTTCGAGCCGAGCGGGCGACCGGGGCCTGGCCGCGATGGTTTAGACCGTGTCGAGGTTTTTTTGAACCTCCCGGGCCACTGGGCTCCAGGATCCTGCACTGCGTGCCTGCGCACGCTCCGAGCACTGCTCGGGGCGCCAAGACTAGCGGACTCAGGGGCTCGTCTCGCCGAACTGCGGAACATCGGCTTCGGAGGCGTCCAGGCGAAGTCGTTCGTAGCGCAGCGGGTGGCGCCATACTCCGTGGTCCTGTGAGACGTCGGCGCTGATCTCAGCGACGAGGACGGGGGCGACAAGGACCGGTTCCAGTGGGGTGCGGCTGTTCCAGGATGCGGTGAAGCGGACGCCGGTCCATGGGTGGTCGGGGTCGGCCGCGGTGAGGTGGTCGGCGAGGTCCCGTGCCGGGCCGGGTTTCAGCGGGGCGGTCTTCCCCACCAGTCGTAGGCGGCCGGTGGTGTCGTGGCGACCGAGGAGCAGAACGTGGGGGCGGTGTAGGGAGCCGGTTACACCGCCGATGAGGGCTTCGGTGGAGTTCCTGCGGCGGACCTTGGTCCAGCCGCGCACGCCCGGCCGGTAGCGGCCCGTCAGGCTCTTGGCCACGACGCCTTCGAGGCCGGGGACGTCGGTCCACTCATACAGCCACTCCCCTGCAATCACGGGGTCAGTGGTCGAGGGGCACAGCGTCCACGGCGGTCCCAGCCAGTGACCGGCGAACAGTGCCTCCAGGACCTCGCGGCGGCGCGCGAACGGCTCGGCCAGGAGCTCCTGGCCGTCGCTTTGCAGGACGTCGAACGCGATGAAGTGCGCGGGCATCTCAGCCGCCAGAACTGGAGCGTTGCGGCCGGCGGTCGCGCGGCGTTGCAGGGCAGTGAAGCTGAGCTGGCCGTGAGGGTCGAGGACGGCGAGCTCGCCGTCCAGGACGAGCCCGTTCGGGAGGCTGCGTGCGGCGGCGGTCAGGTCGGGGAAGCGGTCCTGGACCAGCGCGCCGCGCCGGGTCTGCAAGAGCACCGGGTCACCCTCGCGGAGAGGGGTGTAGAGCAGGGCCCGGAAGCCGTCGAACTTGGGCTGCACCGCCATCCCGCCGGCGCCGAGGGGTGGGAGGGTCTCGCGGGCCTGCGCGAGCATCGGCTCCACAGGCGGCCTCAGAACCACGCGAGGCTCCCTCCGGGACGGGTCAGGTGCCTGGTGTCAGGAGTCGGGGTGTGCGTCCGTCCGGAGCGTCCACGCGGCCCCCGGGCAGCCTGCCGGGAGGGGCGGGAAGCGGTGCCCCTTCACGTCGGTACTCCAGTGATGGCCGGCCCCGCAGTCGCACTCGTAGATCCCGCTCTCCGGTACGACCTCGCCCGGATGCCACGACGTCTGTTCCTCGCTCATGCTCCCTGTGTACGACGCCCCGGCGTGGGACGCGACTCCAGGGATCGCCCGGCATGCTGTGACCGGCGGGGAGCCCAGAATTTCGCACACCGCGCTCAGAGGTGGCTCGTCGTGTCGATGTACGTCTTGGCGACGTCGGTGATGAAGTCGTGGCTGCTGTCGGGGCTGAGGGCCAGGGCCTGGAGGCGGTCGTGCACCTCGCTGTAGTGCTGCACGTCGGACGGTTTCTCCAGGTAGAGATCGCTGGTGCACTGTTGCAGATGAACCACTGTGTCGGGGCTCTCGGCGGATTTCAGGATGGAGAACTGTCCCAGCAGGCCCGGGTGGGCGCCCACGGTGTGCGGGAGGACCTGCACCGTGATGTGCGGTTCGGTGCCGAGTGCGTTCAGGTGCTCCAGTTGTTCACGCATGACGTCGGCACTGCCGACAACCCGTCGCAGGGCCGATTCGTCCAGGACGGCCCACAGGCGCAGCGGACCGGCTGGGTCGTAGATCCGGTGCTGACGGCGCAGCCGCGCCTTCAGTTGCATGCCGACCTGTTCGGTAGTGAGCAGGGGGATCGATTCCTCGATGACGGCGTGGGCGTAGGCGGGGTCTGCAGCAGAGCGGGGATCACCATGGACTCGTAGGTGTGGAGGGAGGTGGCGTCCGTCTCCAGGGCGATGTAGACGCTGTGCGGGATGTCGCCGTAGGCGTGCCACCAGCCCGGTTGCCCGGATTCCTTGGCCATCCCCATGAGCGAGTCGATGACCTGCGGGTCCGTCACTCCGTAGATCGCGCACAAGTCGCGCACATCGCGGGGGCTGATGGTGCGGCGGCCGTTCTCCAGGTGACTGATCTTGGGCTGGGAGACCATGAGCCGTTCGGCCACTTCGGTGCTCTTCAGCCCGCTGGCCAGGCGCAGCTGGCGCAGCTCGGCTCCCAGACGGCGTCTCCTGACGGTGGGGTTGCTGTTCGCGGCCACGAGCGGTGTACCTCCGGGCCTCAAGCCATCGTGCTGATCCGCAGACTGCCATGGACATGGGCTGTTGTTCCTGCGCCATGCCGTCGTGTTCGCGGCTGCCAAAACGGACTGTGGCCTTGTCATTCGCCTCACCGCGGGACCGCCGGGCGTTCTACGGGGAGAGACCGAAAGCAGGCACCGAGCAGGCGGTCATATCAGACGGCCCGCCGGGTTTCCGCCAGGGTCGTCGGCCAGCACGACGGCGGCTTTGATGCGCTTGCCCACCGGCTCGCGGCGCATCTCGAAGCTGCGGCACACGCCGATCACGATCTCCAGCCCGTGCTGCCCGACCCGTCCCGGATCAGCGGCCTGGGCCACCGGCAGTGTCGGATCGGTGTCCCACAGGCTGATCTCCACCGCGCCGTCGCTGATCTCCAGATCCAGCAGACAAGGGCCGGGCGCGTACTTCTGCGCGTTGGTCACCAGCTCACTGACCACCAGCTGCACCATACCCATCGAACGGTCCGACACCGGGATTCCGTGCACGGCCTGCACCTCGGTCAAAAAGGCACGGGCCGCATGCCGGGCCTCGGCCACCGGCTCGTCCCCGGCGAATGCCAGAGCCGACAGCATCGGGCGGCCGACCAGTGAAGATCTTCGTATTCGGGCACCACTGCGAGCACACCGCCACCCTCGTCCTGAGCAACACGGTTAAGACCCGTCGAATACCCCCCAACCCACACCGCACACCAGCCAGGTGCAGCAAAGCGATCCACCTGACCTGCACTTTCAGGCCGGACACTTCAGAAACAGGCACTGGCCTAAGCGGTTAGGCACGACCACGTGGACTTGCTTGCCCCACAACTTGCCCCACAACTTGCCCTGCAACTTGCCCTGCAACTTGCCTTACAACTTGCCTTACAACTTGCCTCAGCCGACCGGGCCGGACAGCTGAAACCGCAGGTCAAGGCCGATGGTCAAGGGGTCACTGGCGCGCCGACTACTTCTCTGAGAGACCCCTTTGGTGTCTGGAGAGAGGGAAGAAGGTCCGCCCACGCCCGGAGTCCCGCACACAGCCCTGCCGCCCATAACGCGGCGACCGCGATCGGGCCGGGCGTAGGCGGAGGGCCCGCCGGCCCCTGGCGGCTTCCGGCAGGATCGGGCCTCCACCTCCACCAGGAGCTCGAGGCCCGATCCACGGCGAATGTGGTCGGCGTGGGAGACTGCGCGGGCCCGGGGTGGGCGGCCGGCGCCTTTGGTGCCGGTGACGGAGCGCCCGCCCCGGGGCACTCGCGCCGCTGCCCGCCGCCTCGCGCGTGCACGACACGCGCGCGCCCCGGAACCACCCCGGGTCCCCCGGCCGGGGCGGTGAAGAAAAACCTTTCGGTGTCGGCTTCACGGGCCCCAGCTCCTGGCGGTGGCCACCGCACCGGCGGAGAATCGGCCCGGTGACCACCCACCGCCGCCCACTGGGCACCCGACCCGACCCCGCCGACCACCCCGGGTTGCCGACCGGCCCGCACGTGTCGCCGCGCGCCGGCCTCGCCGCACAACGCCTACCGACCACCCCGGCCACCGACGACGACCTGGTACCCACCCGCCCCGCCGGACGCCGCGCCCTGGGCACCGGACCCACCACCCGACGGTGACAGCGGCTGCGACCGCAACGGTGACACGGCGACTGTGCCGGCCCGGATCGCCGACCCGTACCCCCAGGCGTTCGAGCCCGGCGGTTCTCTCTCCCGTGCACACATGTGCTCGTGCACGCGTGCACGCCAAACGCGCACGCCCCCACCAAGCCGTCCGGCAGCCCTCTGAGACCCCGGACACCCTCCCCGGAAAGACGGGGCCGCCGGGCTCCCCACGCCTCCCGTACGGCCGCACACGGACACACACGGACACACACGGACACACGGGCAGGCAACCGGACGCGCCCGCCCCGGCGCAGCCACGCGGCCGGACGAACGGGCGGGGCGCACCCCGGGCCTCCACTGACAACCTCTGCCACGGCTATCGCGTGGAAAGAGGTGTCGGCGTCCTGGACCGGCTTGCCTACGGGGTCTGACCTGCATAAACGGGCCGACCGAGGAAACCGGGGGTCCCACCTCCGGTCACACCCCCGGTACAACCCCGGATCCCCCCGTGCAGCCAACGGTGGGGCCAACCCCGGGTACAACCCCCAACGGGCCTTGACCCCGAATCCTGAACACGGGTTATGCGGCTGGTTTCAGCGTAGTTGGTGTGAGGTGGAGGGCGTTCTCGAAGGCGATCGGTGACCGTTGTCCGAGCCGGGAGTGTCGGCGTCGGGTGTTGTAACGGTGGAGCCATCGGAAGGCGTCGAGTCGGGCCTCGCGCTCGTCGGGCCACCCTTTCCGGCCCTGGAGTGTCTCGCGTTTGAAGGTCGCGTTGAAGGACTCGGCGAGTGCGTTGTCCGCGCTGGACCCGACCGCGCTCATGCTTCGCCGCACCCCTGCTGACCTGCAGGCTTCTGCGAATGCCCGGCTCGTGTACTGGGCTCCGTGGTCGGTGTGCATGATCGATCCGGCCAGGCTGCCGCGCGTGCGGATCGCCGCGGCCAGGGCATCGGTCACGAGCTCCGTGCGCATGTGGTCGGCGATCGCCCAGCCGGCGAGACGGCGCGAGGCGAGGTCGATGACGGTCGCCAGGTAGCAGAACTTCCCGCCCTCGAGGGGCAGGTAGGTGATGTCGCCGACGTACTTCGTGTTCGGCTCGCCCGCCGTGAAGTCGCGGCCGATCAGATCCGGAGCCTTGGCCGCTGCTGGGTCGGGGACGGTGGTGCGGTGCCGGCGCCGCAACCGGACCCCTTCGATCCCGGACGCCCGCATGATCCTGGCGACGCGTTTGTGGTTGACCGCCTCACCACTCGTCTCGCGGAGTTCGGCGGTGATCCGGGGGGCTCCGTAAGTGCCGTCCGATTCCTGGTGCACCGCCCGTATCCGGGCGGCCAGCCTCGCGTCGGCCGCCTGCCGGGCGGCCCGGTCCGCGGCTGTCCGACTCCAGTAGTAAAAGCTCGAGCGGCTGACGCCGAGGATGCTGCACAGCCGCTTCACGCCGTAGCGGCGCTGGAGGTCGGCGACACACTGGAAGCGGTTCACCAGCCCGTCTCCCCGGCGAAATACTTCGCCGCTTTGCGCAGGATCTCGCGTTCCTCCTCCAGCTCACGGACCTTCTTCCGCAGAGCCGCGTTCTCCGCCTCCAGCGGGGCTGGCGGCTGGGCCGCTTCCTGCGTCCGGCGTCCCCGGGGACGACTCACTCCGGCAGCCCGGACCCAGTTCCGCAGGGTCTCCGGATTGATCCCCAGATCGGCGGCGACCGACCTGATCGTCGCATCGGGCCGCGACTCGTACAGCGCGACCGCGTCCGCCTTGAACTGCGGCGGGTAGTTCTTCATGACCACGAGATGTCCGTTCTCAGATCCGCAGGATCCAGTGTCTCGTGTGTTCAACATCAGGGGTCAAGGCCCCTGCGTCACCAGAACCGACACCAACGACACAGCACTACCGATCACAGCCGCCGCCAGCGTTAACGCTGTTCCACCCACGATCCCCACCCGTTCCCAAACCGCTGCATGCACCGTATACAGCGCCTGCGCCCCCTGTAGACCTTTCGCTTCTTCTTGTCTCTCTTCAACACCATGCACAGCAGTTGTTACCGCGCCCCCGTGCCAGAACCGGATGCAGGCCGGAAAGAGCACTTGCACTCAATGCCCATGTGCAGCCGGCGTTGACGACGGTCTCGTTCGAAACGCCCTTCGGGGACAGGTACGAAGGCTCACTATGAGGGGGTGATTGCGTCGAACAGTGATGAGCGTGCCCCGGGTATCAGTCTGTCCAAGGTGCTGGAGCGTGCGCCTGATCTGGTGAGCCTGTACAAGGCGGCGGGTGACCGTATTCGCCGGCATGGGCTGGAGGGTGTGCGGGCGGCGGTCTACCTCGTGCTGGATCGCTCCGGGTCCATGCGGCCCTACTACCGGGACGGCACCATGCAGCACCTGGCCGAGCAAGTGCTGTCGCTATCGGCGCACCTGGATGACGACGGCGTCGTGCCGGTGGTGTTCTTCTCCACAGACGTCGACGGGTCCACCGACCTGGCGCTCGGCCGACACCACGGCCGCATCAACAAACTCCACGAAAACCTCGGTCATATGGGGCGCACGAACTACCACTGGGCCATGGACGAGGTCATCGACCACTACATGGCCTCCGGCAGCGATGCCCCCGCTCTGGTCATCTTCCAAACCGACGGCGGGCCCACCAGCAAACTCGCCGCCGAACGCTACCTCTGCAAAGCAGCCCGCCTCCCTTTGTTCTGGCAGTTCATCGGCTTCGGCGACCCCGACGACAACGAGTTCGCATTCCTGCGCAAACTCGACACTCTCGCCGTCCCGGCCACTCGTGTCGTCGACAATGCCGGCTTCTTCCATGCCGGCCGCACCCCACGCGCTACCAACGACCACCGGCTCTTCGACCAGCTTCTGCACGAGTTCCCCCAATGGCTGACCGCCGCCCGCGCCGCCCGCGTCCTGGAATAGAGGGCGGCCTGGAGCAGCCGGGACCAACCAACTGACCCGGCAGACACGACAATTCGCTCAAATGCCCAGATTGCCGCCATCGAGTCCAACAGCCCAAACCGGGTCAGCGCCCGGGCCTCGCGCAGGGCGCCAAGCAGCGGCCGTCGGCGGTGCCCAGGTTGAAGGATGGCACCTCGTCGTTCTTGGCGTCCGTCGCCAGCGCGTAGATGCGCTCGCGGTACGCCGCGGCATAAACTCCGACCAGCTCGGTGATCTGGTCGTCGCTCAGCGCCTTGACGTAACCGATCAGGCCCCGGACGCGGCGAAGCGCTTCAGGTCCTAAGGGCTGTCCCGTAACTGCCATCGGCAGTCCACGCGACGGCCTACCGCCGGACGCACCGCGCCAGCTCCCCGTACTTCATACCGCTGGAGTAGAGGACCCCTTGGTGATTGCGACCCATGAACTTGATGCCTTGGGTACGCCGCTCCACGTCAGTCAACCGGAGGATTTGAGTGCCCAACTCGGTCGAGAGCTCCAGGAGGTCGCCGGGCTGGAGGTCCTCGGCGAGGACTTCGTTTGTCATGGCGGGGATGGTACGGCTTGATCACGAGATGGATCAACGAAGGATGACTCTGAGGCGTCTGAGCAGACCGGTCACAGTGAGATGATCATGTCCGTGGCTGGTGTGATCACGGCGTCGGAGCCGTCCTGGATAGCCCCGTTCACCGGGCTGAGCCCGCGCCAGTTCGGGAAACTGGTGACGGTTCTGCGGCGCGAGGGTGCGGACGCGGTCCGCAAGGGCCGGCCATGGAGTCTGCCGCTGGAGGACCGGGCACTGCTGGTCGCGGCCTACTGGCGGACGAACCTGACCATGCGCCAACTGGCTCCGTTGTTCGGGGTGTCGAAGTCGACGGCGGACCGGATCATCGATCACCTCGGGCCGATGCTCGCCCTCCAGCCCCGCAAGCGGTTCGCGAAGGACACCGTGCTGATCGTGGACGGCACCCTGGTGCCGACCCGCGATCACAGCGTCGCCGAGCGGTCGAAGAACTGCCGGTACTCTACCAACCACCAAGTCGTCATCGACGCCGACACTCGTCTCGTCGTGGTGGTCGGCCGGCCTCTGCCCGGCAACCGCAACGACTGCAAGGCGTGGGAGGAGTCCGGCGCGCAGGCCGCCGTCGGCAGGACCATGACCATCGCCGACCGGCGGCTATATGGGCACCGGGCTCGTGATCCCCCACCCCCACCGGCGCCGCCAGGGCGAGGAGCTGCCCGGCTGGAAGCAGGCTCACAACAAGTCCCACAAGCAGGTTCGCGCCCGCGTTGAGCATGCCTTCGCCCGCATGAAGACCTGGAAGATCCTCCGCGACTGCCGCCTCAAAGGCGACGGCGTCCACCACGCCATGCTCGGCATCGCACGGATGCACAACCTCGCTCTCGCCGGATAGCCTCCGGCTCCGGTGGCGCGGCGGCCTGGAGGCGGACGGCCTCGGCGGCGGCTTCCTAGCGGGCGACGTCGTCGGCGTGGCAGGTGCCGCACACGGACCGGTCCCCGGCCTTCCAGGCAGTCCGGTGCACGGTGATCTCCTCCCAGCGCTGGTCGGTCTACTTCGCCCCGCACCGCGTGCACACGGGGCGCCGCTCCTCCCGCTCAGCGGCACGACGCCGCTCCTCCTCCGCGTCGGCGCGGGCGGCCTGGTCGCGGTAGAGAACGTCGCCGTCGGGGTTGTCGAGCGCGGCCGTCAGCGTCTGCTCGCCCTCCCGTCCCAGCCGCCGCCACACCGCCGCGCCCGAGCCGTGCTCCTGGAGCTGTTCCAGGGTGGTGACGTCGACGGGCGCCGCCTGGCCGTAGTCCTTCGCCGTGATCGCCTCCCGGTAGATGCTCCGGTACCGGCGCGGCGCCCAGTAGCGGCGGCCGGACTCCTCCAACACGGCGACCGTGTTGGCGACCTTCGCCTCGGTGGTGTCCGCGTACACGAACGCCACCGGCACCAGGCCCTCCCGGCCGGTCGGCGGATAGACCCGGCGCCACAACCGCTTCACGTGGCCGACGACCTGGTCGATCGCGTCCGGCCGGGAGCGGACCAGGTCCACGGTGTACTTGTCCGCATCCGGTGCCAGCCGCCGGCCCCACTCCCAGTACCCGCGCAGCTTGGCGACGAGGTCGTGCGCGTCCTCGGTGCGGCGGTCGATCTCCAGCAACAGCACCCTGGCCTCCGGCGCCCACCCCATCAGGTCCGCCCGCTACACGAAGCCGTTGCCGAGCCGGTGGCCGATCTCGGTCTGGAAACCGAGCGGGTGACCGATCCCGGCACGGTGGGTTCGGTCGCGGTGGCGACTCAGCGAGGGGTCCCTCCGGCAGGTACCGGAGGGACCCCACTTGATGTGACGTGGCCGAGGACGTTCCGCTTCTACTGGGTAGGAAGGCCCTTCGGGTCCGTGAGTCCGACGGGTTCGGCGCGGAACGAGGCGGTCCAGGCCGTGGGCTCGCAGTCCTTGCCGTTGGGGTGCTGCTCCTCGAGGGTGGCTTCGGCCTGGTCGCTGACAATCTTCTTCCCGCCGGCGGTGGCCGTCACGGTCAGACGGACGGGGACGGGGCCGGGGCCGTCGGCCTGGGGGATCGGGATCGACAGCCGGTTGAACGGATCGTCCGGGTCACCGGATTTTTGCTGCTCGCAGACCTCACCGGCGCAGAAGCGGAACGTGGCCGCGTCCGCCGTGCCGAAGTCCGAAGGGTGCCAGACGAGCGACACCTCGGAGTCCATACCGACTAGGGTGCACGAGGACTCCCCTGTTCCGGAGCAGCCGGTCAGGAGCGATGCCGCAAGCAGGGTGGGCACGATGAAGCGCTGCATCTCAGTACCTCGCTACCAGGCCGGGGAGGGCGCTGTTGGCCAGGCCAATGTCGGTGAAGACCAGCTCGCAGGGGTCGAGCAGGCCGCCGCTCTTATCACCGCCGCCCCCGCCGCCGCCGGAAATGATGCCCTTGGCGTAAGCGCGCCCGGAGCCGTCCACAGTGTAGACCGGGCCGCCGGAGTCACCCGGGATGGAGCAGGCGCCCGAGGTCTTCCTGGCGACAACCATGTTCCTTGCGGTGGTCCCCCCGGAGTACTTCACGGTGGCCTGGGTGGCCTTCACCTTCCACCCACACTGCTCACCGGTCTGCATGCCGCCGGTGCACACCTTGTCGCCGTTCTGCGCCCAGCGCCGCCAGTAGTCGTGCACCACCCGGGACGAGGTGGAGTGCTGTCCGCCCTTGTAGATCCTCGCGGAGGCAGACTTGGGTGACTGCACCTGGAAGAGCGAGAGGTCGCCGGAGTAGTAGCTCTGTCCCTTGAGGCGGACCGAGCCGGACTTGTTGGCCCAGTTGTCCCGGACCACCGCACCGATGAAGTCGGTGTCCTTGGTGTTCACGATCACTCCGTTTCCGGTGGTGCAGTGACCTGCGGTGAGCATGTACCACTTGCCCGAGTGCCGCCAGGGGAAGCCCGCGGTGCACCAGGTGACGGAACTGGTCGTCAGGTACGACCTGATCCGCGCGCCGCCGTAGTACGGCGAGGTGTCGTCGCGGCGGTCCAACGTCTCGAGGGGGGTGGCGGGCACGAGTTCGGCGGCGACGGCGTCGGATCCGTACCGCTCGCCTAGGGAGGTGGCCAGCGGACTGTTCACGGCCTCGGTCTTGACGACGACCCGGTTGTTCTCGGCGTCGACGTAGGCCAGCCGGAGGGCGGAGCTGCCGGGCAGTTCGCTTTCCGGCAGCTGGAGCACCTCGTCACGCACGGACTCCAGCGCGGTGAGGCTGTGGGCAACGACCTCGGTCTCCGGCGTGACCTGCACGGTGACGGTCGGGGTGCCCGGGGCGGGCTGGTCGGCGTCCTCCTGTCCGCTCGGCTCCTCCAGAACGTAGTTCTCCTCTCCGGTGGTCTCGACGGAATCGTCCGCGGGGGGATCGGGAAGCGCTTCGGGCTCGCCGGGCGAACCCTCGGGCTTGGCCTCCCCTTCGGCGTCGTCCACCGGGATTCCCGTGCCTTCGTCGGCCGGTGCCTGCACCACCTGGATCGGCTCCCTGGCCCTGCTGAGCGCGGTGGCATCCACGACAGGAGCCACCACGGTCCGCTCTGCCTGGTCGATGTAGGGAGGTGCGAACTCGTCGGGAGCCGCGGCGGCCCGGGCGGTGGCCTTCTCCAAGGCGTACGCCTTGGCGGGCTCGGCCTCTCCGGCGTCCGGCTCGGAGCCGCCGTCGATGATCTCGATGCGGTCCACGGCCACCGAGACGGGCTCGGCGAGCGGAAGGGATGCCGGGCCACCGAAGCTGGCTCCGATCTGCAGGCTGCTGCTGCCCGACAGGGAGGAGGTGTCCCACACCAGCTTCGGCGAGACGCCGTTGGTGAGCGGGACGGGCCAGGTTACGGCGGCGCCGTCGGAGGGGTGGGTCACCTGGGCGGCCGGGATGGCCACCCATTCGGCGGTCGGTGACTTCCGCTGCAGGAAGGTGACTTCGGTGAGCCCGGCGGGACTGCTGACCGCGAGGTCCACCGAGCCGACGAGTACCTCGCCATTGGCCGGGGCCGTGATCGCCGCACGCCCGACATGGAAGGCCCTGCTGGTCTCTGCGGAGACGTTGCCCGCCCGGTCGGTGACGGTGACGGTCAGCACATGGCGGCCGGCCGAGGCCGGGGTGATCCGTAGTTCGACCGGACTGCCGGTCACCGGAACGGTGGTGGGCGTTCCGTCGTCCACGCGGTAGGCGAGGCTCGCGGTGTCGGATCCGGACGGCGTCACCTGGAAGGCGCCCGGGGTGCCGGCGGCTCCGGCCCAGGTGTCGACGGGGAAGTCCGTCGAAGTCACACCGGGGGCGCCGGGGGCGGTGGTGTCCACGGCGACACGGAAGTGCGAGCTCGCGCCACCGGTCCCGTTGCTGTCGACGCCCCGGACATGCAGGTACCAGGTGCCTTCGGCGAGCTGTGCCCGGTGGGTCGTGCCGGTGGTGTCCGGTTGGGTGTCCGGGACGGTGTTGGAGACCTTGTCCACGACCAAGCTGTAACCGGCGGAGGAGCCAGAGGGCGCCGTCCAGGTGGCGGCCAGGTCACCGCTGTGGTAGGCCCGCGCCTGGTCGGGGTGCGAGGAGGAGCTGATCAGCGGGCTGGCCGGCAGGTTCATGTCCACCTTGAACGGCAGGTGAGCCGCGCTCGAGGACCAGTTGCCTGCCTTGTCCTTCGCCCGAACATGGACGTACCAGGTGCCGTCGGCATCGGTGGTCGCGGTGTACGACATGGCCGTTTGCGGGGTGCCGGTGGTCGGGGGCAGGGAGTCGGCCGTCCGGTCCGCCGTGACCGCGTAGCCCGCGATGCCGGACCGGTCGGCGGGGGCGGACCAGGTGAATGAGGCGGTTCGATTCGCGTAGGCGCTGGTGGTCACGGGATGGGTGGAGGAGGCCAGGCTGCCGGCGGCGCCGGGCGCGGTGACGTCCACCTGGAAGGCGGAGTGCCGGGCGGCGGACCAGAGGCCCGCCTTGTCGATGGCGGCCGCGTGGACGTACCAGATGCCGTCGGCGAGGCCGGTCCGGGTGACGGCGGTGGTGGTCTGCGTGACCGCTGTGCCCGGGCTGGTGGCGGCATCCTGGTCAATCTTCACCGCGTAGCCCGCGATGCCCGACGCGTCGGTGGAGGCGAGCGAGCCGGCGAAGGAGGACGTGCCGTACCAGTTCCCGCCCACGGGGTGACTGCTGGAGGTGAGAGTGGGGGTCGTGGGCACGGTGGTGTCTACGGTGAAGGTCTGCCAGCCCGACCACGCACCCGTGTCGGTGCCGTCGGACGCCTTGGCCCGCCACTTGTACGATCCCGCGGGCAGCGCGGCAACCGTGTGGGTCGCGGCGGCGCCGGAGGCCACGGCCACCGAGGTGCCCGTGCGCAGGGCGGAGGTACCGGTGGGGGTCCACACCTCGAAGGTGTGGGTGAGCTGCTGGCCGTCGGCGTCGGTAGCCTTGGCGGACAGGGTGGGCGTGGTGTCGGAGGTGAGGCTTCCGGAGGCAGGTGAGACGGCAGCTGCCGTGCCCGGCAGGCTGTTGTAGGTGACCGTCAGGGACGGCTCGTAGGCCGCGTTGTGGGATCCGTCGGTCTGGTTCGAGGAATGGTAGCGGCGCCAGGTCAGCGGGTCCGTCTCATCGACAGCAGCGACCCGCACTCCGTAGTTGGGCTCACCGCCCGCCCAGGCCTGGACTATGGAGTCCACGTCCCAGGAGACGTGTCCGGCCGGGCAGCTGCTGCTGCTGTAGCCCTTGGCCGCAGTGGAGGTGACGGCGCCAGTCGCGGTGGTCGTCGGCTGGGCCGACCAGGACACTGCAGACGGGTCCCAGGCGGTGGTGATCCGGCGCACCTGGTTACCGGAGTTGGCGGTGTTGCAGGTGGAGGAGTAGTACGAGTACAGCCGCAGGTCGGTATCGAGGATGTGCTTGTCAGCGTACTTGGCGACGTCGAACTTGAGGAAGGAGCGCGCCTTCTCCGTTCCGTTGTAGGTACCGGACTTAAGCTCCGTCGAACCTCTCTGCGAAGTGAGGTAGTCGTCGTACTGGATCCAGGTGTCGGTGACCGGGCCGAGGAGGGAATCGGTCGGATCGATGGTGACCGGGTATGCCAGGTCCGGGTCGGAGAGGAAAGCCGGGTCCGGCTTCAGTACCAGTACCTGCCCGTCTCCGTCGGCCTCCTGCTTCACGGTGACGTCGATGGCGGCGAGGTGCTGAGGCTCTCCGGTGCTGCCCCGCTCGCCGGATCCCCACATCACCGGGACCGGCGCGGTGGCGACCGTCCTCCCCTTGTCGTCCTGCCACTGAAGCCGCTTCTCGGAGGTCTCCTGCAGCGTCAACCCGTCCGTTTGCACAGAGAGTTCGTAAGTGACGGGGCTGTCCGGGCGCTCGTTGAGGATGACCGAGTGGGATATCCCCTCCTTGAGGGCGGTCACCACGAGGTCACCGCCCTCGACGGCGTCACGGTAGGTCGCGGTGGAACCCTTCAACTCGGGAGCGGGCAATGTCCCCTTCCACTCGAGCCCGAGGGACCTGCCGCCCCGGGAGACTTCCGCCAGCGGCCGGCTGTCGCCGCCCCCGGAAAGGGTGATGTCGGCTGCAGCGGACTTCGGGCGGATCGCGCCACCGTCGGTGACGAGCGTGGTGTCGACGGGCTTCCAGCCGCCGTCGGACTGCTTCACGCGGATCGGGCCGGTATAGGACTCCACGGTGAGGGTTCCGTCGGGATTCGCCCAGGTGGTGGTCGACTCAGTGCGTTCCGCGACCAACTCGACACGGGCCGGGGATTCCTCCTGCCGCTTAGTGGCGGAGTCCGCGGCGTCCCCCGTGGGCTCTGCTGTGGCTACGGCGGCCAACAGAGGGGAGGAGCTCGCCAACAGGGCGGTCAGGACAGCAGCAACTGCCCACCACGATGATCCCGTCGCGCCCGGTCTTCTTCCTGATCTACCCGTTCGACCAGCAGGTTTCACGAATCCTCCTCATGTTTGGATCAAGTAAGGAGGGAGCGTAACTCCGCAGGAACCACCCACCAATTCGGAATATTGCCCTCCGCAAGATGTGCGTGCAGGCTGAGCGGAATGACGCGATTGCGGGTGCCATCCTGGCCGTGGACACGGCACCCCGCCACCCCCATAGCTCAATCGGGACGATGCGGGGTGCCGAACTCAAGGTCGGTGAGCGTCCCGAGCAGAGACCCTCGCAGCCATAGGATGAGCATCGGGGTTGTCACACAACGGGCCGAACTCACCCTCGGGAGTGACCCAGACGCCGGCCCACCGCGGACATCGGTCGGTGATGGGTGCACGCACCGCAGCCCGCGCAGAGCATGGCTGGGACATCGTGCTGGCGCAGAAAGCGTGGATCTCGTGGTGAGTCCTAGGGTCTGTCGTCAATGTGATCTTGATTGGTGGATCATGGTCGGGTGATACGTCGCCATGAACTGTCCGATGCAGAGTGGGACTTCGTGCGGCCGCTGTTGCCCCGGACCTCCATGGGGCGGCCTCGGCTGGATGACCGGACGATGCTCAACGGGATCGTGTGGAAGTTCCGTGCCGGGGTGGCCTGGCGGGATGTACCCGAGCGGTACGGATCCTGGGCGAGCCTGCACACCCGGTTTCGCCGCTGGGCCGCCGACGGCACGTTCGACCGGATGCTGCGGGCCGCGCAGGCCCGGGCGGACGCGGCCGGGGACATCGACTGGCTGGTGTCGGTCGACTCCAGCATCGTCCGCGCCCACCAGCACGCGGCCGGTGCCCGAAAAGGAGGCGCCGCAGCCCGGCCCCGGGACGCTCCAGAGGCGGGCTGACCAGCAAGATTCACCTGGCATGCGACGGCCTGGGCCACCCGCTCGCCCTGGTGGTCACGGGTGGCAACACCAACGACTGCACCCAGTTCACCGCGGTGATGGACGAAATACGGGTGCCCCGTCTTGGCCCGGGCCGGCCGAGGGTGCGGCCCGCTCACGTCATCGGCGACAAGGGTTACAGCTCCAAGGCGATCCGCACCTGGCTGCGGCGTCGCACCATCCCCCACACCATCCCGGAGAGGGCCGACCAGGTCCGCAACCGTGCCCGTCGCGCCAGCCGCGGCGGCCGCCCACCGACCTTCGACAAACGGATCCACAAACACCGAAACGTCGTGGAACGCTGCTTCAACCGCTTGAAGCAATAGCGCGGCATCGCCACCCGATACGACAAAACCGCCGAGTCCTACCAGGCAGCCGTCACCCTCGCATCGCTCCCGATGTGGCCGTGACACTTCGACGACAACTCCTAGGTCGCGATGCTGGCGACGTTCACCGTGGTGTGGGCGGTGCTCCCCGTTGCCCACGCCTCTCACGGACCGCGTGACCGAGCAGAGCAGAGCCGCGGACGTTGCGGTGCCGTTGGTGACGGTGGTGCGCAGGCACCGGAAAGCCCCGGTTGGTCGGGGAAGGGCAGCCGGGGCCGATGGGGTGTGGGCGCGGAGGGCGGTCGCCTCTCGGCGGAGGGCTCCATGGGGCTTCAGCCGAACGATCTTCCCCATGGGCTATAGGTGAGGCCCGGGGACACTGTCCCCTCCGTACCCACAACCAGTTGAACTGACAACAGGCCGGAGTTGTTCCAGCCCTTCTCGCCGCCGTCCGGTGATCCGGACCACAGGACCTCGTGCGGTCAGCCGGCCATCGAAGGGCTCGATGAGCGGGGTGCGCCGCTGGAGCCGGGTCTGTCAAAGGGTCTGTACGGTGAGTGGTGTAACTCCCGCACTGAAAGCGACAGTTGATGGCTGACGGCGGGCGCTGATCGCGTGCCGGTTGAGCAGGACCAGGCGGCGGCCGGTGGCGACGGTGTGCTGGACGGTGGAGGTGCGGACCACCAGCAGGCGGGTGTGGTAGTCGAGCCGGTCCTCGTCGTAAGCCGTCCGCTTTGCTGCGGGCAGGGCGGCGTACTCGTCCGGGGAGAGCCGCGGCGGCGCCTCGGGCGGGCGGTTGACGAACCGGATCCAGCCGTCGAGGGTGGTCAGGTGCTGTCCCGGCTCCTCCGGCTCGCTCACGGCCTCCTCCAGGGGTCTTCGAGCGGGTCGAACAGGCCCAGCGGGATCACTTCGGCCAGGGACTCCCCGTCTGGCTCGGCCTCTGGTTCGGCCGGTTCGGCGGACTCGAGGGTGGGGATGGAGGGGCCGGTGTTCTTGGTGCGGGCCGCCACCCGCCGCTCGCGCCGACTCGGCCTGGGGCCCGGCTCGCCCCCGTGGTCGCAGACGATCGTCTCCGGCACGATCACCGGCCGGGCGGCGGCGTGGGCCAGGCGTTCGTCGAGCTGGAGGAGCTGGCGGTGCGGCAGCACTGAGCGGGACATCGCCAGCGCGTCCGCCCAGCCCGGCCGCATGGGTTCGGGGGTGACCGTGCGGGCCAGCAGCACGCTCGCGTCGACCGACTTCGTGGTCGGCCGCAGCACCGCCGCGGTCAGCGTCCTCGTCGCGACGTCGATCATGCCGGTGAGATCGACCTTCCCGGTCACCCCGCTGTCCAGGAGGACCAGGACGTCGAGCGGGGTGGAGTCGATCTGCATGATCGTCGCCCGGCGCGAAGACCGTCCGCTCGCCGAACGGGCCACTCGCCCCGTGGGCGCGCGAACGCCGGTTGACGGCCGAGCCGAACGTGTGGGTGCCGTCGGTGAGCTTGGCCAGCAGCCGGTAGAGCGTCCGTTCCGAGGGCAGCGTCACCGCCCGGCCCTCGGGCGTGTGCCGCAGCAGTTCGCCCGTCCGCCAGATGATGAACGTGCCCCGGCGGGTGGAGGCGTCGACGGCCTCGGCGACCGCCTGCCGCTTCGCCGCCACGATCTTGTCGTCGACGGCCCCGAAGGCCGGCTTCTTGCGGACCGGCCGGTGATCGGCCAGCCCCGTCACGACCTGGGCCTGGTAACGGCGCCGCTTGAGGGCGACCGTACTCGCCGCGGCCGGGTGGCCCGCCGCGGTCAGCTCGGCGGCCTTCGCCCGCTCGCGGACCGTCAACGACCGGCCCGGACCGTACTCGGGCCGGGGCTTGGCGCCCGGACCCGCGCCCGGCGCCAAGCCATGCAGCACCTCGAGGATGTGCCCCTCCCACCACAGGGCCTTCTGCCTCGCCTCCTGCGGCAGCGTCTCAAGCAGGGAGGCGGCCGGCAGCGGCATCCGCACCGGGCTGCCGATCACCGCGAAGTCCTCCACGGCCAGCAACTCGCCCGTCCCGACCACCAGCCGCTCCGTTTCCCCGTCGCCGGTCAGTGTCACCGACGTCGCCGAGACCGCCACCACCGCCCGGACTTGCCCCGCGGCCCGCACCCAGGCGCCGGCCTCGATCGCGGCCAGCCGCTGCAAGAACGTCACCGGCTCTTCCCCCTCGTCCAGACCACGGTCCCGCTGTGCAGCGGTTCCCCCTCCAGGTCGGCCACCAGGGCCCCGGACCACAGCAGATGAAACAGGTGCGGCAGCACCAGCAGCGGATCGCCCACCCGCACCGCCCCGGCCCGCAGCGGGCCCGGCTCGGCGAACAGCTCCAGCAGACCGTCCACGACGTCCGCCCGGCGGGCGGATCGAGCCCGGCGGTAGCGGACCAGCCACCGCACGTTCGCCATCAGCACCGGATCGGGCACCCCCACCCGTACGAACTCCCAGCCCACTGCCCGGCAGGCCCGCTCGGTCGCCGCGAAAGCCTCCGCGGACGCCTCGTCGATCTGGTCACCGGCCCGGACGTCGACCACGCGTGCCCGTCCGTCCGCGAGCCGTACGAAGTAGTCCGGCGCGTGCCGGCGCGGACGCTTTCCGTCATGCCAGTGCAACCAGAACGGCTGCGAGGCCACCCCCACGACATCCGGATCCCGGTCCAGCAGGATCAGCCGATCCCGCTCCAGCCAGGACTCGAACCCGATCAAGTCCCCGGCGGTGACCGCGTAGTACCAACCCGCGAAGCCCCGGGCCCCCTTGTCCCACCGGAAGCCACGAACCGGCTCGGCCTCCTCGAACCGCGAACTCCACCCCTCGGCCAGCGGCACCCGCACCCGCTCACCCAACACGGAAGAGTCCAGCTCAAAGGCCGATAACACTGCCTCCCCGTACGCACGCGCAGGTGCCCCCACCACGCCCCCAGACCAACGACCGCCCCGAGTGCTCAAGCTTCAATGACAGAAAAGTACGGTTCGTCAGACTTCGGTGGCAATCGAACAAGATTCGTTGCAGGAGAGCACCCCGCGGAGCTTAGGCACTCCACCACTCCTCCGTGCCGCAGCCGATTTCGTAGTGCCACCATCCTTTTTCCTCCCCCTGCTCTAGCAACCTCTTGATCCCGGCGAAGTCGGCGCCAGCCGGTGCCGTGAAGGCCGCCATGGGGAACTCCGTGCTGAAGACCTCACCGCCGAGACCGAATACCGACAGGCGTTCGTGCACGGCCTGCGCGCTGCGGCCCAGTGGACCAGACGGAACGGGCACTACCCGAATTGTGCAGTTACCTGAGGAACTGACCCGCCCGGCAGCCCAGTGGAGCCCGTCGGAGCCCGTCTCGAACCGCACGATGTCGCCCTCCGCCACACCATCCTGAAGAAACGGAGCGTTCTGCACGCGGGCCGTGTCTTCTCCAAGCCTCGTCGCCCACAGCCCCTCGGTGTCCTGCGGGAACCAGCCCTCACGTGGGACGAACCGGAACCAGACCTTGATCTTTTCGACCGCGTTCTCCATGAGGTCATCATGAGCGGTCCGCCCTCAGGCCCCAGCACAGGGCCTGACCTGGGTGATCAAACTTCGCTGTCACCGGACTGGCAGTCATCAGGCTTCGATGGCAGACGAGCAAGATTCGATGTCAGAGGACAGGAGATCTCCGCGCATCTCGCCGAGGTGTACGGCGCGGAGATCTCCAAGTCCACGATCTCCACGATCACCGACAGCGTGATGGCCGGCATGACCGAATGGCAGAACCGGCCACTGGACAGCGTGTACCCGCTCGTCTTCATCGACTGTGTGAACGTGAAGGTCAGGGACGGGCAGGTCGCCAACCGGCCCGTTTATAGGGCGGTGGCGGTCACCGCCGAGGGGCACCGGGACATCCTGGGCCTGTGGATCGGCGACGGTGGGGAGGGTGCGAAGTGCTGGCTCCAGGTCCTGACCGAGATCAAGAACCGCGGCGCGGCCGACGTCCTGATGCTGGTCTGTGACAGCCTGACCGGTCTTCCGGACGCCGTGAATACCGTCTGGCCTGCGACGATCGTCCAGACCTGCGTCGTTCACCTGCTGAGGAACAGCTTCCGATACGCAGCCCGGCAGGACTGGGAGAAGATCGCGAAGGCGCTCAGGCCCGTCTACACCGCGCCGACCGAGGAAGCCGCGCTGGAGCGGTTCGTGGAGTTCACCGATGCCTGGGGCGGGAAGTATCCGGCGATCGTGAGGCTCTGGGAGGCGGCCTGGGCAGAGTTTGTGCCCTTCCTCCGGTTCGACGTGGAGATCCGGAAGATCATCTGCACCACCAACGCGATCGAAAGCATCAACGCGCGGCTCCGCAAGGCCGTCCGGGCCAGGGTGCACTCCCCCACCGAGCAGGCAGCCCTCAAATGCGTCTACCTGGCCGTCATAAGCACGGACCCGACCGGCACCGGACGCAAACGCTGCACCATGCGCTGGAAGGCCGCGCTGCAAGCTTTCGACATCACCTTCGACGGCCGGCTCACCGCCGGACGTCGCTGAACAAAACCAACCGAGTCCCACCGTTTACTACACAGACCCGCAGCTCAGGACACGAAATCTCACTGGAGTAGTAAGAGCTGTCCCGTAATCGTCGCTTCGTGTCGACTGGGCCAGGCTCAGGAGCTTTCCGAGGTGGAGGCGTGATCCGCTGCCGCTTGGACGGCGGGGATCAGGTCTGCGATCCGTTCGAGCTGGTCGTGCTGGGAGTGCAGGTCCAGGGCACCGAGGCGGGCGACGATATGCCGAGCACCGGCGGCGACGTATCGCCCTAGGTGCTCAAGCACCTGGTCCGCGGAGCCGGTGACAACTGCCTGGATCCTTTCCAGCTCCTCCAGTGGCATGCCGTATGTGGCCCGCGCGTAGTCGTCCAGTGCCCGACGGCCGCTCTCGATGTCGTTGTCGATCCATACCGAGACGAATAGTGCGGGAGTGATGTCCTCGGTCTCGCGTCCCGCTTCGGTCGCCGCTTTGTGGACGTTGCGGAGGCCGGATGCGTAGTCAGCGGGGTCAGGCGGGTAGGGCAGCCATCCGTCGTACTGTCGGCCAGTGCGGGCCAGCGCTGCGGGGGTCGCGGCGCCGAGCCAGATGGGCGGGCCGCCGGCTCGGGGCGGCCTGGTCGTGGGCGGGATGTCATCGAACCGGAGGATCTCGCCGTGGAAGGTGTCGGCGCCGCCCCACAGGGCCCGCCACAGAGCAACAGTCTCGTCCAGGCGGGCGAAGCGCCTTTCCCACGGCAGCTCGGAAAGTGTGTAGAGGGGCCGCCCGAAGCGGCCAGGGAAACCGGCGCCGACGGTCACGGTGAGCCGGCCACCGGACAGCAGGTCGATCGACGCAAGTGCCTGCGCGGCCTGGATCGGCCGACGGAGGAACGGCATCAGCGCGGCTGTGCCCAGTGTCACAGTCTCGGTCACCGGGGCGAGTGCGGCCAGCATCGTCAGAGCCTCGATGCGCGGGCTGATCAGAGAATCGTTGACGAAGAGCGAGGTGAAACCCGAGCGTTCGGCGTAGCGGCCGAAGGCCACCAGCTCGCGAGGGTCGTCGGCAGGGCCCCACTGGGCGGTTCCGGTCGGAAGAAGTACACCGATGTCCATATCGACAATGTTCACGACCGGTACGACTGGCGACAATTCCCTGCGGGGAATGGCCTGGGACCCTCCGCCAGCGTTACAACAGGCCCGTGGACTTCCCTCGTACGCTTCGTGAACGCCGTACCCGCCGTCATGTCAGCCAGCTCGATCTGGCGCTGCGAGCGGGCACCACCCAGCGCCACCTCAGCTTCATTGAATCGGGCAGATCTGTCCCCGGCCGGAACATGGTCGTACGCCTGGCCGAGTCGCTGGAGCTGCCGCTGCGGGAGCGCAACGAGCTGCTGCTGGCCGCCGGGTACGCGCCCGCCTACCCGGAGAGTTCACTGGACGATCCGGTGATGGCCCCCGTACGAACGGCGATCGACCACATCCTCCGCGGGCATCTGCCGTATCCGGCGCTGGTCGTGGACCGAGACGGTGACCTCATAGCCGCGAACACCGCATTTGACCTCATCACCGAGGGCGCGGCTGACGAACTGGTGGGTCCGGGAACGAATATCTACCGCCTGGCGCTGCATCCCGACGGACTGGCTCCCCGCATCCTCAACCTCGCCGAGTGGGCGCGCCACATCCTGGTGCGCCTTGGCCATCTGGAGGAGTTGCGCACCGAGCTCACCGGGTACGTCCCCGAGCTGGAGCCGTCCGCCGCGCAACTCGGTTTCGCGGTACCACTCCGCCTGCGGTCCTCGTACGGGGAGCTCCGCCTGATGACAACCGTGACAACCTTCGCGACTGCCGTCGACGTGACGCTTGCCGAGCTGAAGCTGGAGGCGTTCCTGCCGGCCGACCCGGCGACGGCCGAGGCTCTCTCAGCAGCCGCCGGGGCAATGGCTTGTGCTGCCGCCACTCAGGAGCCCGGGAACATGTAATCGGCCTTGATGCGGCCGTGGTCGTCGAGCACGAGGATGTCCGAACCACCACCCACCACGTCACCGGTTGCGGTGGACACCGTCTCCCAGCCGATCCTGACCACACCATTGAGACGTATCGCACCGGGGCGCGCCCGGAACGCGAAGCCCTGTTTCTCGACGAACCGCTCGTAACTTCGCGCCACTCGGGTCTCGATGGCGTCGTATCCCTGTGCCTCCAGAGTCGGGTGGTCGAAGCCGAGTTCCGCGGCGGTCTCCCGTATCTCCGCAGGCGGGTGAAGGAGGTGGGTGCCGTCCTCAGCCCAGAGTTGCTCGATGGCCGCGCGGCGCTCTGTGGCATCGGGCACGTTCCATTGAGCCATGTAGCGGTCGGCCAGCCGCTGCGGGTCGATCTCGATCATCTTCGTCTCCTTGCCCGGACAGGTCCATTGGGACCAAATCCTGCGGGGCGCGGTGGAGACCGACAATTCCCTGTAGGGAATGGGACCTTCAAGTCAGAGACGACAGCGGTCATGCGTAGTCTCAGTGGAATGATCACTACGTGAGTAGTGGGATGACGACGTCGGAACCGTCCTGGATAGCTCCGTTCACTGGGCTGAGCCCGTCGGCTTTCGGCAAGCTGGTGGCGCAGCTGCAACGCGAGGGCGCCGACACGTCCGGCCGTGGACGACCGTGGAAGCTGTCGCTGGAGGACCGAGTGCTGCTGGTGACGGCGTACTGGCGACCAAACCTGACGCTGCGACAGCTGGCGTTGCTGTTCGGGGTGTACGAAGTCTGCAGCCGACCGCGTCATCGACCACCTCGGTCCGAGGCTCGCGTTCCAGGCACGCAAGCGGTGCGCGAAGGACGCGGTGCTGATCGTGGACGGCACCCTGATCCCGACCAGGGACCACAAAATGGCCGAGCCGTCGAAGAATTACCGCTACTCCACCAACCATCAGGTGGTCATCGACGCCGACACTCGGCTGGTGGTCGTGGTCGGCCGGCCGCTGGCGGGGAATCGAAACAGGTTGCGTACCTTCTCGACAATGACGCCACCCTCGAGACCACCGTTGACAGCGATCTGCTTGAGCGGGGCCTCCAGCGCGAGCTTCACGGCGTTCGCGCCTTCGGAACGCTCCGTCTGACTCCGAGGCCCCGGTTGCACACCACGGGCTGCAGGAGTGCTGACGGGGCAGAGCTCACAGGGCGCGGGCGGGATCCTGAGGCCGACACCGAGATACCCAGACCTCGACCACCCCCACACTGCCCACCAACCGGTGGTCCGGACTCAGCCGATCCGCACGCACACGTCGTCGGCGGACCCGCGGACCAGGTGCACCGACTTGTAGCCGGTGGCGCTGATGTCCATGGTGTACACGCCGTCGAGCACGTACAGGCCCCGTGCCAGGTTCCCGGCGTTCTCGCCGACGCCCGCGAGCACGGGGCCGACGACGTACCACTTCTGCGAACCGTCCGCGTGGTAGTTGACGATCGTGCTGCCGCTGACATCGGCGTCGTAGAAGGCGCCGGTGTCCGTGTTGGTGACCCGGACGACGAGGTCCCCGCGGTAGGCGACCCGGGAGGGGGAGCCGTCCGGCCGCCGGTCCAGGACCCGCTGTACTACCTCGTCCACCACGGGCTCGGTATGGACCGGGACGTCGCAACGGGCTCCGGCCGGCAGGTCGTACGGGGGGGTCGGGGCCGGTTCCCACCCGTCGGTCCCGGACGACGCGGATGCGGGCGCTGTCCCGAGCGCGAGGGTCACGAGAGTGGCTGCGGTAAGGAATGCGCGTCGCATGGGGCCTCCGTCGGGGAGACAGGGTTGGCACGGCAAACCCGCCTCCCCACCGGTCTGCCGTACAGCAGATTGTGCCTCGTGCGGCGCCGGCTGTCAGCGGATGTGGCGCCCCGGTACGGCTCGGGAGACGAGAACGTCCCCCGCCTCACACCTTCCGTGCTCTCGCCTGCGACAGACAGGAATTGTCCCTGGGCGGGTCCGTGAGTGAAGCCCGCACCCCGGCCAGCAGCCCCGGCCCGGAAGCCGCGCGGCGGGCGAGGAGCCGTGTTCGAGCGAGATCGCCGGCCCTCGCCGCACCGACCACCCGGACACCCTCACCGCCCGCAACAACCTCGTCACCGCCTACCGACAGGCCGGACGCACCGCCGAAGCCATCACTCTTTAAGAAGCCGTCCTCCCCGACTTCGAACGCATCCTCGGCACCGACCACCCCAACACCCTTCCCACCGGCAACAACCTCGCCATGCGCCTCCACACTCACCACGTCGAGGAAGCGGGCGTCGCCGAACCACGGTGCAGTGCCGCACGCCCCAACGGGCCGTGCATCCGCGACTGAACTCAGGGCCATCGCGGCGTCGTCCATGTTCGAGGCGGGTGGAGGGCTCGGCACGCTCCTGATGAGCTTGCGGGCCAGTGCGGCCCGGAATCTGCACCGGGCCGTCCTGCCCAATGCTGATGTCAGGAGTTGTCTCGAGCGATTGACGGTTTCGTCGGATGGGAGTCGGCGTCGTGGTCACGGACCGCGGAGCCAGGTGCGGATGTCGGTGTCCGAGGGCGCGGCGTCGCCCTTCTGGATGCGGGTGGTCTTCGCCGGATGCCAGCCGCACCGGGCGGAGAGTTCCTTCCCGGTGAGGCCGGCGTCCTTGCGCAGGTGCGTGAGCCGCACGGCGAGCGCCTCACGGGCTGCTTGGGCGCTGGACGTTGGAGAGACGGGCATGAGCAGCTCAGGGTGCCTGGACGGTGTACTTCTCGTGCGGGATGCCGCGCTCCCACACCGCCTCGAACGCGGTGGCGCACAGCGCGGCCGCGGCCGGGTCGGTGGTGCGCTCCTTCCCGTCCGGTGCCCAGTCGCCGGTGCCGGTGAAGTGGTGAAACTGCACGAGCCGTTCGTCCAGGAGCCAGAAGTCGTTGCCGGGAAGCGGGATGTCGGAGGCACGGGGGCGGGGCAGCCAGCGCACGTCTTCCCCGGCCTGGAGGTTGAGCGGGGTGATGGCGTGCTCGTAGCGGATGTAGTCGGTGACCGGCTCGGACACGATCCGCGCGCGGCGCATCACCACGCCGCGGGCGACCGCGTCCTTGACGAGCGGCATCCACTGGGGCCAGAACGAGCGGGCCGGATCGAGGTTCGGGACGCCGGTCCGCAGCAAGGCGGCGTAGTTATCCGTCTCGTCGCCCACCGCGTAGACGTCGCGCATCTCCAGGTGGACCGCCGTGTGATGGGTGTCGGCGAGCAGCTCAGCGAACGTCACGGTGTTCAGCTGCTGCGCGTTCAGCGGCATCGCACGCCTCCCTCAGAATCGACACCATGCGAGCCGGAATCCGGATCACCCGCTCGTGCGGGAGAACCCGGCCCTGTGACCGGACACCCACTCGGTGGAGCCGACCACGGCTTTCAGGAGCTCATCGGCTTCCTCGCCCTGGCCCTGGAGGACCAGGTCCGCGCTTCCCTCTTCCACCCACACCGTGGGCGATCCCTCACCTCCGGTGTTCGGGTCGATCCCGACGAACCGTAACGTCATGGCACTCCCCTGCGACGTGGTTGCGCATAGTTGCGCGCACCGACCGTCCCGCAGCGCGGAGAGCCGGTCAAGAGGACCGCGAAGCTGGAGGGCTGGCCCACGGGGCGCGGTGCGGGCCAGCCCCTCCCAGGTCAGTTCCTGCCGGCGGGACGTGCGGCCAGTGCTGCGCGCAGGCGCGCGGCGATGGGCTGGAAGCACTGGACGAAGCTGGGGTGCTTCATCTAGGGACTGTCTCCTTGAACCGCCCGTGAGATCGTCGTGCTCGTGATCGAGTCCTGGGTGATCAATGACGACAGCCCTGTCCCTGTGTCGTCCGAGGTGGTGCTGGAGGCTCTTCGGCTGAGGGTTGACAGCGGGCAGCTTGAGACATGGCTGACGAGTTCGTCCGGCCGATCGCTGGCCTTCATGACGAATACCGAGCGTGCGATGGTGATGCTGCTCGAAGAAGAGGGCGATCCCGGCGAGCATGCCGTAGACCCCGGGGCTCAGGGGGTGAGCGACGGGTTTGTCCTCTGCAACGGGCAGGAGGACGAGTATCCGGATGAGGACACCGTCCCCATCGGTGAGGCGTTCAGGCTCGTGGAGCAGATCATCGGCACAGGGTCCTGGCCGACGGACGCGCGCTGGGTGGTCGATCGCTGAGCGGGCTATCTCCGGGCCCAGATGAGGATGGCGGCGAGGTGGAGTGCGGCCTGGTAGGCGATGGCGAGCTTGTCCGTTCGCATGGCCAGGCCACGCCACTGCTTGAGCCGGTTGATGCATCGCTCGACCGTGTTGCACTGCTTGTAGGCCTCGGCGTCGAAGGCTGGCGGTCGGCCGCCGACGCGGCCTCGCCGCAGACGGTGGTTGATCTGGTCGGAGGGCTGAGGGATGACAGCGCGGATTCCACGTCGGCGGAGGTGGTTCCGGATCGCCCGGGATGAGTAGGCGCGGTCCGCCAGGACGACGTCCGGGCGGGTCCTCGGTCTACCGGGTCCGCTCCGCGGAACACGGATGGCGGCCATGACGGTCTCGAAGGCCGGGGCGTCGCCCGCCTGCCCTGCGGTGACGCGAAGGGCCAGGGGCCGTGCATGGTCGTCGCTGGCGAGATGGACCTTCGTGCTCAGGCCGCCACGGGAGCGTCCGAGCGCGTGATCGTCGGGTTCGGCCCGGCCTGGAGCCCCTTTTTCCTGGCTCCGGCGGCGTGCTGGTGGGCCCGGCAGACGGTGGAGTCCACCGACACGGTCCAGCCGATGTCGTCAGCGCCCTCGGCCGCTGCCAGGACCGCGGCAAGGATGCGTTCCCAGGTGCCGTCCACGGCCCACCTGATCAGCCGTTTGTGAGCGGTCTGGAACGAGCCGAGCTCGTCCGGCAGGTCCCGCCAGGGCGAGCACGTGCGGTACTTCCATGCGATGGCCTCCAGGGTTCGGCGGTGATCGGCCCACCGCCGACCACGGACCGGATCGGCCGGCATCAGCGGCTCGATCCGATCCCACATCGCATCAGTGATCACTAATCGGACGGACACATCCGATCAACTGGCCAACCGACCAAAGAGACACGCTCTAGGCCGTGTGTCGAAAGTGGATCTTGGGCTGTGAATGATCACAGGTCATGGGTCGGGGAAATCTCACGGACGAGCAGTGGGCGGTGCTGGAGCCGTTGTTACCGAAGGGGAAGAAGTCGGGGCGACCGCCCGTCTGGCCCCGGCGGCTGCTGATCGACGGCATACGGTTCCGGGTCCGGACCGGTGTGCCGTGGCGGGACGTGCCCGTCGAGTACGGGCCGTGGGGCCGGGTCTACGACCTGTTCCGCCGGTGGCAGCGGGACGGCACCTGGCAGCGGATCCTCAGCCGGCTCCAGGCCCTGGCCGACGCGAAGGGGGCGATCACGTGGGACTTGAGCGTCGATTCCACGGTATGCCGTGCCCATCAGCATGCGGCCGGGGCCCGCAAGCAGGGCGATCTGCAAAAGGAACCACCGGGCGGTGTCTTCACCGAGCCACGTGATCACGGGCTGGGACGCTCGCGCGGCGGGTTCACCACCAAGCTGCACCTGGCCGTCGAACAGGGCCAGAAGCCCATGTCGATCGTGATCACGGCAGGGCAGCGCGGGGACTCGCCGCAGTTCGAACCGGTGCTGGAGAAGGTCCGCGTGCCCCGCCTCGGGCCGGGCCGGCCACGCGTCCGCCCCGACCGGGTGCGGGCGGACAAGGCGTACGCCTCCCGCAGGAACCGTGCCTACCTGCGCCGCCGCGGAATCCGCTGCACCATCCCAGACAAGGCCGACCAGGCGCGCAATCGCCAGAAGCTCGGCTCTCGCGGCGGCCGGCCGCCGCACTTCGACCCGGTCGACTACCGCGAACGTCACGCGGTCGAGTGCGGGATCAACCGGCTCAAGAGGCACCGCGCTGTTGCCACGCGATACGACAAGCTCGCGGTCCGCTACGAGGCTACTGTGCTTGTCGCTGCCATCAACGAGTGGCTGTGACCCTCGACCGTTACGCGGTGGGATCCACGTTCCACCTCTCCGGCAGATCGCTGCCGCAGAAGACGCAGACGAAGTCGTCCTCGCGCACGATGTTGTGCTCCTGGCAGTCAGGGCACCGCCGGAACACCACCTCGTGGGTGAAGCCGGAGGGCCGCCCAAGCTCTACACGGTCCAGAGCACGGGCGACTGCCGACCAGGAGGTCACGTCCGGGCAGTAACCGGTGGACTGGTTGCTGACCTCGTCCACGGTCCACCGGTCCGCCTCACGCACGAAGCCGATCTCGCCGGCACTCAGAACCATGTCCCCGCCGGCGCAGGCCACGTGCTCGCTCCGCCGCGGCGCCAGCCGAAGGACACCATCCATGCCGACCACGAAGGTGAACGGTTCGGTCAGTTCTGCCGCCGATCGCCCAGCGATCCAGCCGTCGAAGTCAGCCGCCGAGCCTATCCGGCACCCGCCGCTGCCAGGCCGGACCGCAGCCTTCAGCTCAACCGGTCCGACATATCGGTAACTCTGCCCCCGCGCACTCACGTCAGCCAACCTAAAGCACTTCCGACACACGCCCTAGCCCCGCCGTCTCGGTTCGGATGAGGCCGGAGGGAGGAAACACGAAAGCGTCTCTTGAGCTGCGACGATGAACCTTGTCGAGGGGTCCCGTCGGTCCAAGCGGAAGGCACTTCCTGTGTGCAGGGTATCGGTTCTCGTCCCAAGCTCCATGTCTCCGCTGACCGTTCGGACGTGGTCGGGCACGCCGGGGCACGGTTGCTGGCGGATCTCGCCGAGGCCACCGGTCCGACAAACGCGTACTCCACTGCACTCAGGCCGCTGCGACCGCGCGGCACCGGGCACGATCCCGGCCGGACCGCCACCGATCTCGCGGTGTTGCTCGCCGATGGCGGTGAGGCGATCGCGGATCTGGCCGTGCTACGGGACCAGGCAGGGGTGTTCGGTCCGGTCGCCTCCACGCCTACGGCTTGGCGGTTGCTCGCCGACATCGACGAGGCTGCACTCGCGTCGCTGCGAGCGGCCCGCGCCACAGCCCGGCAAGTCGCCTGGCTGCAGGCCGCCGAGACCGGCGAGGGCATACCCGCTGTCCGGGCCGGCGCACGAGAACTTCCCGGCCTGGTCTTGGACCTCGACGCCACGCTGATCACTTGCCACTCCGAGAAGTAGGCGGCCGCGCCCACCTATAAGAGGTCCTGACAAAGGCGTTGGACGTGGCGGTGGGTGATGAGGCAGGTGGCGAGTCCGAGGAAGGCTTCGTGGATGTCGTCGCGTCTCTCCCGGCGGACGCGGAGGCGTCGGAAGCCGTGGATCCAGGCGATGGTGCGCTCGACGACCCAGCGGTGAACACCGAGGCCGGAGCCGTGCGGTACTCCGCGGCGGGCGATGACCGGTTTGATGCCGTGCGCCCGGACCAGGCGGCGGTACTTGTCGTGGTCGTAGCCGCGGTCGCCGAGGAGGATGTCAGGCCGCCGGCGTGGTCGTCCGACGAGTCCGGGGACGGAGGGAATCTTCGCCAGGAGGGGCATCAGCTGGGTGACGTCGTTGCGGTTTCCGCCGGTCGGAGACACCGCGAGCGGGATGCCCTGCCCGTCGACGAGGACGTGGTGCTTGCTGCCCGGCCGCGCGCGGTCGACCGGGCTGGGACCGCTTTTGGGCCTCGCCGAGCGGCCCGGACGTGGGAGGAGTCGATCACCGCCCGAGACCAGTCGAGCTGTTTCGCCGCTCGCAGCTTCGCCAGCAGCACGAGGTGGAGCCGGTCCCAGACGCCGACCTCGTTCCAGGCCGCAAGCCGGCGCCAGCACGTCATGCCCGAACCGAAGCCCAGTTCCTGCGGCAGGTACTCCCGCTGGATCCCGGTATGCAGCACAAACAGGATTCCGCACAGCGCCTGGCGGTCAGGCACCCTCGGCCGACCGGCCACCAGTTTCGGCCCCGGCTCAGGCAACAACGGCTCGACCAGCGACCACAGTTCATCCGAGACGATCCATGGACGCGACTGTCTCTTCCCCACGAACAGCCCAACGAGCATCCAAGCTGCCAGTCACATCATCAGCGACTTCTGATAGGACCGCTTACTGATCGTTTCCGGTTGGTGATCAGCGACGCCGCCTCAGCCCAACCGAAACGGCGAGGCTAGCAGTTCGCCCAGGTCGTTCGGCTCGGGTGCGGTGCCGACCCAGTCGCCGGTCTCGGTGAAAACCTCCACGTCGGTGGTGTCGGCGTCGAACCAGCAGGTGTACGGCCCGCTTCCCCATACGGATGGTCGGCGTGCGGATCCATGCGCCCGTTATGGCGTCGGGGCAGCTCGTTTGGTGTAAGAGGCGATCAGGGCTGTTTCCATGTGGTCGATGCCGTTGAGAGAGCCGATGCGTTCGGTGAGGTAGATGTGAAGGGCGTTGGCGTCCCGGCAGACGGCGATGGCGATCAGGTGGTAGGTGCCGGTCGTGGTGCCGACGAAGGCCGCTTCGGGGTCGGCGGCCAGGGCCCTGGCGACGCTGCCGAGCCGGGCGGGCGTGACGGTCAGCCAGAGCAGGCACTGGGCGGAGAAACCGAACAGGGCCGGGGCAACCTCGACGTCGAGTTGGAGTACGCCGATGCGGCGGAGGTCTTCCATACGGCGGCGGACGGCGGATTCCGACCAGCCGACCTGGCGGGCGAGGTGCGGGTAGGGGGCGCGGCCGTCCGCGGCGAGGACGGGGAGCAGCCGGTGGTCGAGGTCGGTCAGGTCGACGGGCCCGGTGTCCGCCGTGGCCGGTGGCCGCAGTGCGGCGATCTGATCTGCGGTGAGCGCTGAGGTCCGGCCGGTCCAGCGGTGGTTCATCACGGGGTGTAGCAACCGTTGTGCGTCGACCTGTGTGATCTGGGGCAGGCGGCCCAGCGCTTCCAAGGGCGCCGCGCCCTCCTCGGCGACGCGGAAGATGCAGACGATCTCGGTGCCGCTGGAGACAACGGTCACCCAGGCGGTGTCTGGGCGGCGGGCCAACGCGCGGGCGAGCGGTGCGGTGGCGGACGGCAGGCCCCGCAGGCGTACCAGCCATTCGGCGTGGCCGGTGCGGCGGCTGTCGGGCACGCCGACCACTCGGGCGGTCCCTGTGGTGCGGAGTCTGCCGAAACGGCGGGCCACGGTGCGGTCGGAGACGCCGAGAACATCGGCGATCTTGCTGAAGGATGCGCGCCCGTCGAGCTGGAGCGCGTGCAGCAGCCGGAGGTCGAGTAAGTCCAGCGTGACCGAATCCATCTGGTCAGTGTAGGCCGGTGTCGGATAGCGGCGTGGCGGCGGCAGTTGGAGTTCAGGCGCGGGCGGTCGACGAATCATGAGTCCTATGACACGCGACATCCACGGCATCCATCACACCGGGATCCTGACCCGCGACCTCGACGGACTGGAGCGGGCCTACGCCTCGTTCGGGTTCACCCTCAGCCCGCGCTCACGGCACCTGCTGGGCGGGCGGCCCGGCCAGGCGCCGGTGCCCGGTTGCACGGCCAACCGCTGCGCGTTGTTTGGCGGGTCGTACATCGAGCTGCTCGGGATCGTGGACGAGTCCGCGCCCGACCCCTGGCACACCAAGGCAATGGCCGACGAGTACGAGGGCTTCAGACTGCTCAATCTTGACACCGACGACGCCGAATCCGCCAACCGCCGACTGGCCGACGCCGGGCTGCGCACTTCGGGCGTGCTGGAACTGGAGCGAGACGTTGACACCGAGGAGGGGACGCGCACGGTCCGGGCCCGCGCCGTGCACATCGATCCGCGCTCAACCCCGGAGGGCTACGTGGGGATCGCCCAACACCTCACCCGCCAGTACGTGCACCAGCCGCGCTATCTCAGCCACCCCAACGGCGCGCGCGGACTCGGCGCCGTGCTGATAGTGGCCGACGACGTCGAGTTCGACGCGATCACGAACCGGTACATCCGCATGCTGCAGACAACTGCCGAGCACGACGGCCCGATCGCCGCGCTGGAAGCGACGGCCGCGCGGTTGGAGATCGTCCGCGCCTCGGACGCCGAAAAGGTGCTGCCCGGCGAACCGGTTTCGGCCTCGTCGTACCTGGCCGCTATGACCGTCCTGGTCCACGACGTCGACGACGCCCGCAAGATCGTCGAGAGTGGGGGCACCGCGACCCGATCGACCGGTGACGGGTTCTTCGTCTCCGCGCGCCACGCGTACGGAGCCGGCCTGTTCTTCGCCGCTGGCTGAACACCGCGACGGTCCTGACCACCTCTTGAAGATTCCGTCACATGAACGTCAGGTCGCTTGCAGAGCACCCCGCGTCCGTGCAACGCCCCTCGTGCATCCGCAGCTGGTTCGAGCGGCAGCCCGACGACCGGACGCCCCATGAAGGAAGCCGTTGCCCGCTCGTCTGCACGTTTTCGCTCCCTATCGGAGGACCCCCTATGTTCACAACCATCCTGCTTCTCCTCGGCCCGGCGCTGGGATTTCGCCTGCTCGGTGCACTGGGGATCAGCCGGTTCGCGAGCTGGAGAGCGAGCGCCATCCACGGTCTGGCGATCATGCTCGTGGCCACCGCGGCCGCGCACTTCGTCCCGTCAAGCGTCACCGTGATGCCCAGCCACGACGACCTGGCAGCCATGGTCCCGCCGTTCGTGCCGTTTCCCCGCGCAATGGTCTACGTGACCGGCGTGCTGGAACTCCTCGGCGCCGCAGGGCTCGTCCGGGCCACGACACGCTCGGCGGCCGGGATCGGCTTGGCCGCACTCTTCGTGCTGATGCTCCCAGCCAACATCTACGCCGCCATCGAGGACATCCCGCTCGACGGCAACCCGGCCACGCCGTTGTGGTTCAGGGTTCCCGAGCAGCTGCTGTTCATCGCCATCGCGCTGTGGGCAGCCACAGCCACCCACAGCACCTCCTCTCGGCGCCTGCTGGCCGGGACCCGGCCCGGAACCCGCGACACCGTGGCAACCCGGCGATGAACACCGTCGCCTGCAGTGACGCCCACGACCATGCGGCTACAGGCCTCAGAACGCCACCGCCGCTGGCGGTGACGTCGAAGTCCATGGACGACCGGCTGATCGACGAGCTCGTGGGCCAGGCCTAGGCCGAGGGTCTGCAGCTGACCGGCGAGGGCGGGCTGCTTCAGCAGCTGACCAAGCGGCTCCTGGAGTCCGCTCTCGAAGGTGAGATCACTTATCAGTCGTGACCTGTCGCAGTGAAGGTTGATCCGCCACCCCTGGGAGAAGCCCGCCCCGCCGCAACGGCTCACCCCAGCCCGGGTCCGGCGGGGGTTCAGAAACCTGCGCCCGACAGCCGCTACACCAGCCCGTGCGCCGAACCCCTCAACGCCCGTCCCAGGGCTACCAGTTGGATTGAGAAGCCAACGGCCTGCCACCCGCCATGACGTGGGAAGGATCCTCGCCACCGGCGAGCGTTACCAACGTCCCGCCCACCACAAGGTCGGCACGAAACCACGGAGAGCCACCGCCGAAGGATAAAAGTCAAGCTGAGAGCTTGTTGGGTGACCTCTGATCGGGCGGCACCAGGTAGCCCGGTCGCCACCGCGGACTGCTCCCGGATGACGACGCCTGCGCTCGTGGTCGTTGGGGGCAAGGACGAGTCCGGCTGTGCGCCTTCTCCCCCGGTCCCGTCGCGTCGGGACAGTGCACCTCGGCGTCGCGTGGTCGCGCCCGTTGAACGGGGTGCTCATGGCGGCCTGTTGGGGCGCGTGACCGATCAGGCTTCGCGGGAAGTGCTGCGCTCGGTGGGCATGCCCCGCTTGGCGCGCAGCCAGCGCACCCACGGACTCCAACGTGCGGGCCGCGCCGGGCACTTGCCCATCAACTCCCGGTGGCAGCGGTCCAGCGCGTCCTCGACCACGGCGTCGTGCACCCAACGGGTGATCAACGGCCACATCCACAGCATCCGCCCGTAGACGCGGGCGGATGCTTCGTGCCGCACCACCGTCCCGGAGTGCTCCCCACGCAGCTGCGGCTCGACGACGAAGCGGTGGTGGCCGCGCAGGCCCAGTCCAGGGCCGAGCTCGAAGGTGACCATCCGCCCCGGCGTGTAGCCCACGACGGTGTAGGTCATGCTGCCGTGGCCTCCGGTCGCGCCCACCGCGAGGGGCCCGTCGAACGTCATCGGGGGCCAGTCGTCCACCGGCCACAGCCGGTCGTCCTCGGAGGCGAGCGAGTCGAGCAGTGGGCCGACCTTCTCAGGGTCCACCGGCCACCAACGTTCGTGCATATTACGCATGTTGCTCCTCTCCTCGACACGACTGCGCTTCGCTCGGCCTCGCTCAGGCCGACCGTGGCCGTGCACGCTAGCAGGGCGGGGGCCTCCTCCGACGCGCAGGTTTGCCACCATCCGGGCCACTCACGGATCGTGGGCGCAGGGGTCTTCTCCGTGGTCGTCGTCATGAGGTGTCTCGGGCGTGGGCAAGAACATCCAGCGGGTTCGTCCTGGCTTTCATTTGCCGTTGCCGCAGGTCAGCCCGGCAGACGGGAGTCATGGATCCGTATAGATCATGATGGGCCTCCGGGATGAAGAACCATCATGATCCCTACACGGCCGCACAGGTCGAGGGCGACGAGGTGCCTGGTCAGGCTCCATGCCGAGGAACCGAGGGGCACGGCGAACTTGCAGGATGTTGCACACTCTCGTGGCGCAGCGCCTCCCAATGGCGGTTGTCCCCAGGCGCTGCAGGAGCGGGCGGGCGAGGCCCGCAAGGCCGCAGGCGTCGCCGGCGGCAACGTGCTGGACGAGTCCAAGCTCTCTATCGCCGGTTCGCTGACCCGTTTCGCCTCGACCCACCCGGTAGACGACGAGGAGATCCCACTGCAGATCACCGCGATCGTCTCCCAGCTCGCCGCGGCCGTCGCCGCGCAGCCCAGGCCGTCTGAGCGGGCCCCGCCCCCGGCACGCCTGCTCCGAAACGCCGTCCACCGCACCGCGCGGGGGACGGCGGTTCCGTCGTCCCCCGCCGCACGGCCTAGTCGGTCCGGTCAGCTGCCCAGCGCCTCGCCGAACGCGCCGGCCTCTTGCTCCACCCCGCTGCACGTGTCGTCGGCGGTGGTGGTCTTCCCCTCCGCGCACGCCCGGTCCCGGAAGGTGGCCCACATCGAGACCGCGCCGACCCCGTTCTCCTCCGCGAAGGCGCGCAGTGACGCGGCGTCCTCCAGGGTGAAGGTCTCCCCCGCGACGTCGTTGACCCCGATCATCGCCATGACGTGCAGGGCGGCCCAGGCGTCGCCGTCGGAGACGTCCAGGACGTCGGAGATCTGGTCGTGGGCGGCGCGCGCCGCCTCTTCGGCGTAGTCGCCCATGTCGCCGGTCAGGGAAGAGCTGTAGTTCATCGCCATAATGTTCACGGCGGACAGCTCGACGTCCCGGTCCATCGCGTCGGTCAGCACGGCTACCCCGCTGTCCTCCAGGCCGTCCGGCATCACGGGCAGCGTGTAGGTGACGTCGAGGTCACGCTCCTCCTGCAGCAGCTCGATCGCCCGGTCGCGTCGGACGACAGAGGCCTCGTCGGTCAGCGCGGCCCCCTCGATGTCGAAGTCCGCCTTGTCGGCGCCTACCGCGTCGAGCACCGCCGCGTAGGCGTCCGCCAGTTCCTGGGCACTGTCACAGGCGAGCGCGAGCTCCGTGCCCGCCGCGCCGCCGAAAGAGACGCGTACGTCGGAACCGGACGAGGTCAGCTTCTGGGCGCGGGCCAGCACCGTCGCGTCGTCGGCCTCCGCGCTGCCGCCCCAGCCCGGGGTGCAACCGCCGTCGCCGGAGACGACGAACGCGAGGTTGTACGTGGTGGGCGAGCCGGACGCGTCCAGGTCGGACGCGGTGGTGGCGCTGACGTACGGCGTGTACGGGGTGTAGGCGGTGTCGGCCGCCTCGACCGGCCGTGACCCGCTCGGGCGGGGCCCCGCCGCGCCTGCCTGGTCGGCGGCGGTGTCCGTGGCGCACGCACCGCAGGCTAGCGCCAGGGCGAACAGCCCGGCCCCGGCCGCCACGGCCCCTTTCGGTGATCCGCGCAAGATGATGTGCACCTGCTCTCGTGTGAAGTGCCCCGGGCGACGTGGAAGAGGGTGCCGGGCCACTCCGAACCTCTCATGGCGAGCCGTCGCCGGGGAACATACGCACCTCACAGGTGACACCCTCACACGGTCGTTCGTTTTCCCGAATGGCCTTGTCGAGCACGGGATTCGCAGGCCGCGCGGGCGGGGCGGCCCCCGGCTCAGGCCCCGGAATCCTCAGCCGGCCCACAGCGGGCGGCCATTTTCACAGCGGTGTCCCAGGAAGCGGCCACGATTCGCACATCACCTTCCGCGACCATGCACAGATGCAATCGGACACCACTACCGAGACCGCCCCGCCGTCACAGGGCCGACGGCGCCGACACGCCGGCCCCACCCGGCCGAAGCTGCAGGAAGGTCCCGTCTTCGTCGACAGCTCCGGGCGCCGGGTGAGGGCGAGGACTAGGAGCAGGACGACGCCCAGGCCGCCGCCGAAGCCGCGCTGCTGCACTTCTCCTCTCCCCGTGACGCGGCGACGATCGCGGCGTTCCTCCGGACGCGGGTGTACCGGCCGGAGTCCCTGGTGTGGCTCGAGGGCTACCAGGCCGTGCTCCGGTGGCGGAAGGAGAACGAGATCACCGGCCTCTACGCCGTGCCCTACGAATCGAGGTCGAGGTCGGCGTCACCAAGGACTTCCCGCTTGGCCGCTGGGTCCAGCAGCAGCGGAAGGCGCTACGGGCCGGGGAGCTGGAGGAGCGGCGCAAGACCCTGCTGGTCGCACCGGAAGCCGGCATGGTCTGGGAACCGGGCGAGGAAGCGTGGGAGAACAAGCTCGCCGCACTCCGGTCCTACCGGCGGGCCACCGGACACCTCGCGCCCCGGCAGGACGCAGTCTGGGGGGAAGGCGAAGCGATGATGGCCAGCACCTCGCCAACCTCCGCCGCAAGGGCGGCCTCGGGAAGGACCCGGAACGGGCAGCGAAGCGCGCGCAGCAGCTGACGGAGATCGACCCGGACTGGGACTGCCCGTGGCCGCTGGACTGGCAACGGCACTACCGCGTCCTCGCCGACCTCGTTGACGCCGACGGCAGCCTGCCCGAGATCCAGCCCGGCGTGCTGTTCGAGGGCGACGACATCGGACGGTGGCTGGAACGGCAGAAGAACCCAGGCACGTGGTCGCAGCTATCGCCCGAGCAGCAGGAACGGCTGTCGAAGCTGGGCGTGCAACCCGCTCAGGCCCCGGCCCCCGCCCCGGCGGCAACGCCTGCGGCGAAGGGTCAGGGGAAGGCGCAGCAGGCGTTCCAGCGGGGTCTGGCATCCCTCACGCAGTGGGTCGAACGGGAAGGGCAGCGGGCGGTACCGCGCGGACACAGCGAGACGATCGCGATAGACGGCGAGGCGGAACCGGTGACCGTCAAGCTGTGCGTATGGATCTCCGACACCAAATCGAGACGCGACAAGCTCACCTCCGGGCAGCGCGCCGCCCTCGCCGCGCTCGGCATGAACTGGGTGGGACCGCTCCGGGGCGCCGAGGCCGCCCCGGAGCCAGCTGCCCCGCAGCCCGCGCCGGTGCAGCCCGCGCCGGCGCGGCGGAAGCACCACGAGGAATGCGACAAGGCGCTCTACGAGGGCGGTACGTGTACCTGCGACCTCATCGAGCAGTACGGACCTCCCACCGAACGCGACGACTACTGACCGGCCCCCCGCACCCGACCAGACCCCGGGACCTCTTGAGGCCGGGGTCTCGCGCTGTCACCGGCCAGACCTCGGCACCACCTTGCAACACGGAGTGCAACACGCATGCCCTGCCCCTGCTCCTGGCGGGCTTTCCAGCAGGTCAGGGGCGCAACGGTGCCTGTTGCAGGTTCGCGTTGCAGAGCGGTGTTGCACAGCGCATTGCGGTCTCCGTGGGGCGGTGGCGTGACCTCTGCCACTGAACCTTGACCGTTTGCCACTGAAGATTGACGGACGCCGGTTTGTGCCACTGAACCTTGACCGGCCTGGCCAGACAATCCGACTGTGAACTGCGGCTTAGCCGCCAAGGGGTGTCAGCTTGGTCGTGCGCCTCGCACGGACCAGGGATGTCCCGCTGAGGGCCTATGAGCCTGGGACCCCGGCCCAACTCGGCGCCCATGCCGCTGAGCTCCGAAACGATCCAGCGTCTGACCGCAGCCACCGAGACCAACCCCGCCCTGAAGCTGCTGATCGCCCTCGTCGGCATCCATGCGCTCTACCCGCACAAGGCCCGAGCGCTGCCCCTGACTGCCATCGACTTCACCCGCGGCCGGCTCACGCTCGGCGACATCAATCACCCCCTCGACGCCTTCACCCAGCAGGCCACCGTCGACTACATCCACCTCCGGCACCAGCGCTGGCCACATACCCGCAACCCTCACATGTTCATCAGCTCGCAGACCGCGCACACCCGGGGCCCGGTCACAACCGGCTGGATGCAGCCTCTGCTGCGCGGCCTCCCGGTCACCGCCCAGCAACTTCCCGAGGACCGAATCCTAGAAGAGGCCGCCGCCACCGGCGCTGACCCGCAGCACCTATGCGCGGTGTCCAACATCACTCCGGAGACCGGACTCCGCTACACCCGCTTCTTCCACCCCGACCCCACGGACAGCGACGACGTATCCGGCTGCAACATGGAGACATCGTGACCGACCACCACGCTCACCTGCTCGCCATCATCGGCGAGCTCGGCGGTGAGCTGGAGCTCCCAGCTACCCGTAACGGGCGCTTCAGGGGCGCGGTCATCCCAGAAGGCTGCGCGGTCAGCGCCGGCTACCGCCGATGCGGCGGTCGTCGGCCAGTCCGGTCAGCGGGCCGAACTCGCAGGCAAGCTGGTTCCACGTCAGAACCTCGCCACAGCGGGCCGGGAACTCCTTCGGGTTGAACTCGGGCATGGTCCAGGTGCCAGTGCCCCGGTCCCGCAGCCACAGGTCCCCGTCACCGTCGACCACAGTCGGCGGGACCGGTACGGGCTCGGCCTGATCGGTGGGCTCCCAGGTGACCCGGCCCGGGTGGGAAACGCGGCGCAGCTCGGTGGTGGCCAGCCGCGCGGCCAAGTCACGGGTGGACTCTTCGGCGTCCTTGACCGACGCGAGTCGGAATGCGTCGTCAAGTACGGGCAGGGCTGGATTTTTGCTGCGCTTTGAACTCATACGCTCACTACCTCAGGCGGGGGGGGGCGTCACATCCGTTATGGCACCCCGAAGAGGAACACGGTATCCGAGGCGGGAGCCGGGCCGGCTACGACCACTGTCCAGGTGGAGCCGCCGGCACACCGGGCGGTGGGGCCAGGCCGTGTCCGATGGGTCGTGTGACGCTCCCGCTGGGATGCAGCTCGTGCGCGGTGATCAGCCGCTTGAACCGCGGATACGCGGTCCTCTCGATCGACGTCACAACCCACCCCATGCCCCAGATGACGTCAGCACCACCACCAACGACGCAGGTCCGGATTCTCCTGGCCTACCGAGAGCGCCACTGATGTGGCCGCTTGAACCACCCGCCGTGTCCGCCCGCCACAGCTATGACACGTGCGTGGGCAATACGCGGGATCGGGCGCGCCGCGAGCTGCTCGTTGGTAGAGCAGCATGGGCGCGGTCCGGTACCTGTATGCCAAGCTCAGATGGTGCTCAAGACTTCCGGCTATGACTTCCACGCGCGGAGGCTGGCTGTCATGTTGATACCTACGCGGGACCGTGGGTCGCTAGCTGCGGCTACTTGAGCAGGGGGACTGGATGCTTTCAATGATGGGCACGGGAGCCATGATCGGCATAGCTGTCACGATGGTTGCCATCGCAGCTCTCGCCGTTGTTGTCGTCAAGCGGCTTGGTGCGCGGGGGCGGTAGACCTCCCAAGAGACTCTCAAGGGCACCGTCGGCGAACCCCTCCGTACCCAGGCGGCAGGTCGGCGCAGTGGTGCAGGGGGCCCGTCGACCGACCTGTTCAGACCGTCGGCCTGCGCCGGAGTTCTCAGCCATTGCGCCGCTCCTTACGTGCGAGAGGGGCAGCTTGCCACCCATATGCATGCCCTTGCCGTGGTTGAGCATTGCGCGCTGGGCAGGCTGTGACCGGCGTGGAGTCGCACCCTGGAAAGAGAAGCGCGCCGGTAGTCATCACCGGTATTGGCCCTAGCGGCCGTCACTCAGACCGCCCCTGACGTCGATCTCTCGGGCCCCACCTGGGGAGAACTCCGCGGCTCCGCCTGGTCCATGGAACTCAACATCGGCTCCGAGGACCCCGTGGGCTCGATCATGCTCCACATCCGTGGCTCCGGCGACGTCGTGCTCACAGCACTTCCGCCTTGCCGAAGCCCTGCGCTGCAAGGTCCTCGACTGCACAGAAGGAGATCTCGTCACTCCACGAAAGACGTCGGTCTGGCACGCCTTCCAGCAGTTCCGCGACCGCGTGCTCGGCCCTCTTTACTGACGGAGGTGACCCCGGGGCCCACGACACGCCGGGTCCTTCCGGGCCAGTGGCCGACAGCCTCTGCCCCTCGTGGCCGCATCCGTTGGAGCAGAAGCGCTCGCGGCGTCGGCCGTCGGCTATCGCGAGTACCGAGACCAGCAGTCGGAATGCCTTCCGCCGTTCGTTGAGGGGAGCGAGACCGGCGATCTTTCCCAGCTGTTCGTTGATCCGGCCGCGTGCGATCAGGACCGCGGGCGTATGGGTGGGGCGAAGCCAGGCACGGCTGATGCTCTCCGGTCCGTCCTCGGTGTTGGCACGGGCCTGTACGCAGTACTGGCACAAGAGCCGCAACACGTCGAACTGCTCCTCCGGCGAGAGACCCTCGAACCACTCGATGCCGTCTGGTATCGGTCGCAGCTCCTGTGCGAGCTCGTTAAGCCTGATAGCCCACTCGTTCACGCCTGGTACTCCCGCCGAAGGGACAGCTATTCCTCGAGCCGCAATCGAACAGCACTGCCACCTCACCCGGCCCACTCCATATGAGGCGTCAGGCCACTCCGTGGCCGCCCTCAAGCTAGAGCTGTGGCCTCCCAGGCAGCGGTCACACACCCTTCCTCCCAGTGCCACCATCCCTTGGTTTCACCGTGTTTCAAGAGCTTGCGGATCTGGGGAGATCCGCCTCCGGCGGGACATCCAAGGCCACCATTCGGTACCGCTCGATCCCCTCGCCGGTCGTGCCGAGGCTGTGGAAAATCTCTAGCACGCTCTGCCGGGCAGCGGCTGAGCCGTCGTCCTTTAGCACGATCAGCCGGATGGTGCAGTTCTGAGACGGCCGGACCGTCTCCCCGGCCCAGAAAACACCGTCGCCATCGAGCTCCACCTTGATGATGTCCCCGCTGGCGACTCCGCGTACGAACCAGGGTGTGTTGTCCAACTGCACCGTTCCGTCGCCGAGGTCCACCGCCCACAGGCTCTCGACGCTCTCTGGCGGCCAGCCATCCTCGTCTATGTCCATCCGGAAGTGGACCTTCACGTGGTTGTCACTGATGTTCGTCACCGCGCCATCATCCGCGCCGCCTTCACGGGCCTGGGCGTGGGAGATCTCACCGGATCTGGACGGTGGCGCAGCTGAACGTCGTGTCCTGGAGCAGGGCCGGAGTGATGGCGACGCCGGTCAGCTGCTCTGCCAGAGCGAACGCTGCCGGTGAGGAGAGATCTGTTTCCGGAGCCTCCTCCTCGAGATGGAAGCCGATCCGCTCCATGACGTCGAGGAGTACGTCGGGTGCGGTGCCCCAGCGGTCCTCCGGGAACATGGGGTCGAAGCACAGCCGCAGGACCTGGTCCTCGGCCCAGAGGAACGTGCCGACGGCGTTGACATTGACGAAGTGGGAGACCCAGCTCGCCCCGGCGGAGGCCGGCAGGACTCGTTCTTCGGTGACCCCGAGGTAGCCGTTTGGCTCGATCAGCAGCGTCCAGGCGCCGACAGTCGTCATGCCGATCAGCTGGCGGGCGCCATCCTCAAGGTCGTACTGGGCGAAGGCGGCGTCGACGACTTCGGCTATGCCCTGCAAGGGAGCCTCCGGTCGTCCTTCCAGCCGGGATATCAGCTCAGCAGGGGACAGGCCCCGCACGAGGGTGAAGCAGTACGCCTCGGCGATGTCTGGAAAGTCGTTCTCGAACCACGCGTAGTCCGCTCCGGTCTTCGTCATGCCACCCATCCTTGCCCCTGCGTCTGACAGCGGAGGACCCGGCCGCAGGCGGGTGGGAAACGCTCTCCGCCGATCCGGGAAGCGATCTTCGTACGCCTCTGGAATGCCTGGTCAGGGGTACTCGTGAACAGCCCCAGGTTCCCGGCGTACCGCTCGTCCCTTTGACGCCGGGTGCGGCAATCAAGGCCTTCGGCTACCTCCGGGCCGTTCAGGCCGGCGACACCGAAGCGGCTGCCGGGTTCGCCGACGCCGATCCGCAAATGCCCGCGCTGCTCGTCGACGTCACCGAGCGGATCATCGTCCCCGTCACCGCCCTGTGCGGTCTCGACCCGGACCCATGCGACGACTCCGTCGCCCTGGAGGCCGTCGGGCGGGTCCTCGTGGCCACCCTGCGCAACTGGTCGGTGGTGGCCGGGCCGGGCACCACAGAAGGCATCGCCCGCGCAGTCATCGGCTTCGTCGCGCACATCCTCACCCAGGAGGACCGTGAGGACGTCTCCGACGTCCTGCGCGAGCTGGAGGCCGTCGGGGTGGGCCAGGCCCTTGAGGCGCATCCCGCACCGGACGGCTCGCGCCCGGTGCTGGTCGTCGGTGTCGCGCGGGCGGACAGGTCGGCGGTCATCATCCGGCCTCGCCCGACGGGCCGCGTGTAGTGGTCGATGACCCTCTGCACAATCTGTTCGTCCAGGCCCGCCTGGTGGGGCCGGCCGCGCAGGACGTAGGAGAGGTAGCGGCGGGCTTCGGCGAGCAGATGGTGTCTCTTGAACGCACCGCGCACCACATACACCACGGCGACGGCCGCCAGGACGATGTCGACCACCGGCCGCACCCGCGCCCGCACCGCCGCGGCCGCCGCCCTCGCCCGCTGTGCCAGCCGGTCGACGACGTCAGCGCCGAAGGCCCGGATCGCTGGGGTGCGCCACCGCTTGCGCAGCTAGGTCAGCGACAGCAGCTCGGTGCGCTTGGGCGGGCGCGTCCGGTCGGAGGCCTGGCAGCCCAGCGCGTAGGGCGGCCCGCTCCCCGGCCCTCTCGTTCCCCTCTCGGCTCTGCCTTGCTCGTGCTCACGATCCCTTGGCCTTCCCGCTTCCGTTCTCCCTGCCTATCTCCGTGCTTCGTGGTCCTGTCTGTGCCTCATCTGTCGTTGTCTGCTTCGGCTGTTCCTCTGTCCCTTCGGCTCTTGCGCTTTTCGGGCTCTTCGTCTCGCTTGCTGTTGTCGGTGCTCGTGCTCTCCCCGTTCGCTGCTCCTCTCTCCCTCGCTCCTCCCGTCCTGCTCCTCTCCCCTTCCGTCTCACTTCGTCTTCACTCCCCGCCGGCTTCCTCCTTTCCGTCGTTCGCCATTGGCTCTTCGCTGATGTCCTCAGTGCCCTTGGGGTCTCTTAGAAGTCATCTCATTTGGCAAGTTGGCAGGCTGTTGTTCGTGGTGGGGAGCGTTGAGCGGCTGGAACGCATTGCACGCCGCCCCTGCACGTACACTGCTCGCCAGCGGAGATCAAGCTCCGGGGGGGGCGTCGTGCAGGCAAGGGGCAGCGAGCGCCACTGGATTAACGCGTGGCACGTTCCGTTGAACGTTGCCGCCATGCACGTGAGTGGTGTTCTGCTGCTCATCAGCTTGTGCTGGGTTCCAGCCGTGACCACGGCAACCTACGGCCAAGTGTTCGGGCTGGGGATCTGGATCCTGATGATCCACGTCGCTATCCAGATTCCTGCGGGCCTTCTTGCCTCCCGCTGGGCAGTCCGAGGCCAGGTAGTAAGGGCTGGCTTGGTCGCGCTGGGACTAGCCACGGCTGCCGTATGGACGCTATATCTGTGCGCGGGTCAAGAGCGGGCCTTGTGGTGGCGGACCTCGGGATGTCTCTGCGTCTCCCTGAGTAGCTACGTATGGCTGTGTACCCTGCGCCGCTCCACTGCTCAGAGACTCGCCGAACGATTCAAATACTCTGCCCAAACACTCGCCATCTGGGCCTTGCTGCGTCCACCCCGGCGCGGTCCCCACTGACAGGAAGATCGCCACGCCCTTGCCGCATCCGCCAGAACTGCGGGGCTATAGCGGGGATCGGAGTGCACGAGGGACGTCCGGACGAACTCCGCCCGGGTCCTGAGCGCCCAGGTCACCCCCATAGTCGGCCATGAGGAGTCTTCTCATTGGGTGAGCCTTCGGTAGCAGATGAGGGTGCAGGCGATGCTGGTGAAGGCGAGGAAGTGGTCGGCCTTGCGTTCGTAGCGTCGGGAAAGGCGGCGGCAGCCGGCGAGCCAGGCCATGGTGCGTTCCACGGTCCAGCGGTGGCGGCCCAGCCGTTGCGCCCTTGCGGGCGATGCGGTGGGCGATGCCGCGTTCGCGTAACCATCGCCGCAGGTGGGGGTAGTCGTAGCCCTTGTCGGCGTGGAGTTTGCCGGGCTTGCGCCGTCGCCGGCCGCGGCGCGAGCGGATGGGCGGGATGCCCTTCACGAGCGGGATCAGGGCCTGGCTGCCGTGCAGGTTCGCCCCTGAAATGCCGACGGATATGGGCAGACCCGACCGTTCCGTGATCAGGTGGATCTTCGAGCCGTACTTGCCCCGGTCGACAGGATTCGGACCTGTCAGGTCCCCCTTTTCAGGGCCCGCATGTTCACCGAGTCGATCGCGCAACGCGACCAGTCCAACTCTCCGCGGGCACCGAGCTCGTCGAGGACCAGACGGTGGAGCTTGGCCCACACCCTGGCCTTCGACCACTCCGAGAACCGCCGGTGGGCGGTCGCTCCGGACGGGCCGAACGACGCTGAAGGCAGCTGCTGCCAGGTACAACCCGACGTGGCCACGAAGACGATCGCCGCCAGCACTTCCCGGTCGCCGTGCCGACGCCGACCACCGCCCTGAGGCCGCGACGGCGCCTCAGGCACCACCCGCTGGAACAACTCCCACAACTCATCCGGCACCAGCCGCTCAACGATCCCCACCATGACTCACAGAATACCGAGTCGTCCAAATGAGATGGCTTCTCAGTACGGCCATCTCCACACTCGAATGCTCCAGGGGTACGCCGGTTCCTACGAATCCGGATTCCCCGACGAATACGCCTTCGAGGACTGGCTCTACCGTCTGGAGATCCTCGCCGAGGACGCCCAAGCCATTGAGGACGGCGAGCACGTCAGCGGCCCCGCCGCCGACGCCTACCGCCACCGCGTCACCTCCGCCACCCGCCAGCTCTCCGGGCACGTCCTCACCAGCGACTGCCAGGCCCGCGACCTGCTGGGCAACCCACTCCTGCAGATCCACCATGGTTCCGGGATGACCTGCGTCCTCAACCCCGCCCAGGCACTTTGCCGGCTACGCGGGACCGTCGACGACCCGCTCGTCACCCCGGACACCGACGACTGCCGGCCCCAGTGCCGCAACATCGCCCGCACCGACCGCGACATCCAGCACATCCGCCAGCGCCACCGGGAACTCGCCGCCATCGTGGACGACCCGCTTGCTCCGCCCATCAGGAACGAGCGCGAACTCCACGAACTGGAGCGCCTGCAGAAAATCCTCGACAGCCACGAGACGGAAGGGAAGAACCCGTGATGGCAACCCGTCCTGACGTTGGAGATCCCGTCCACTCCGCGATCTCCGCGGCCATGGACCGCCTCCTCGCTGGCACCCCCCTGCGCTCCACCGGACGTCTCAGCGTCGCCCAACTCGCAGTTGAAGCCGATGTCAAGCTCTGGCACCTCACCCACCAGCACATCGACCTCAAAGAGCTCTTCCAAGCCCGACTGCAAGCCCGAAACAGCACACCCGAGGCGTTCGCCCACGAGCTCAGCGAGCACGCGAAACTCAAGAAGAAGTACGCCGAACTCCGTCAGAACTGCGCCGACTTGGAAGAACAACTTCGGGTCTACGCCGCCGCGATCAACCTCCTCGCGCTGGAGAATGCCGCCCTGAGCGGCCGCGATGCCGGGGCGCGTGTGCTCCCGATACGCAGGCCGGAGGAGACGTCGTGAACCCGGCACCCGACAGTCAACGAAAACCACGTCCGACCGGGGGCCGGACGGGCTTATGGTCCACCCCATGCATGCCGACCAGCTCAAGGCCTCGTCACAGAAGTGGATGACTGCAGCGCTCGTGGCGTTCTCGCAGGGCCCGGAGTCATACGACTTTGCGGTTCACCACGCAGGGGTCGCCGCCGAGCACCTCCTCAAGACCTACCTCGCGACGCTGCACCCGGCCCTGATAGCGGAGGCCCGGCACTTCGACTCGCTCCTTCACGCCACAGGCCACGGCGCACATGCCTCCGTCCCCGCGAGCCAGGCAAAGACCATCGGGCTGGTGGATGCCATGCCCGGGTGCACCAGATCCTTCGCAAGAAGATACCGATCAACAAGCAGGCGCTCGAGCCGGTCGCGAACGCGCAACGGCGTCGCTCACAGCGGTGTCCATGACGTCGCCGAGGTGCAGACGGTCTTCACCACATGCCTCCGACTGATCGACCCGCTGCTCACAGAGCTGAACATCGCTCCCGACGTCTACTGGGGCAGCTACCTTTCCCTGCACAACCGGTTGATCGAGGAGCGCGTCCGGGCTGCCCGCATCCAGCTGGAGAGCAAGCTTGCCAAGGCGCGCGGGGTCTTCCAGCAGCGCTACGGTCACCTGGCGCCGAAGGAGCGCGAGGTCGTGCTCGCCACTGTCACGCAGCACGCGAACATCTACATGGACCACAGCGAGTACAGGCCCTGTCCTGCCTGCGGCTCGAACGACTGGCTCAGAGGCGACACCCACATCGACGAGACGAACGAGCCCGTCGTGGTCTTCACGCCCTGCATCTTCGCCTGCTCCGCATGCGACCTCGAGGTGAAGAACGACGAGTCCTGGGAAGTGGGTGACCTCAGTAACGAGGTCGTCCTCGACGACCCCCCGGAAGACTTCTACGCGAACTGGGAACCGGATCCCGAGTTCCTGCCTGAGGACCCTGACCCCAAGGTCAACGCGGACGGGGAACCAGACGAGGACATCGCCAGAGGAAGGTGATCAGCGGCCTCCACACGGGCTCTACTCAGGTCCCCCTACCCCTGCGGCCCGGCCCCGCGGAAAGCGTGGCGCCCTACCAGCGGTGCCAGACTTGCTGGGGGACGATGGCCCGGCTGGGGCCCAAATCGTCCCCACAGTGCAAAGCAGGGCACAGGTCACGCCCGTAGCGCAGAACAGAGCCCAGGTCTGCGCGGTCACCGGCGCGCTGGGCGCTCAGTTTGATCGCGGGTCGCGCTCAGCAGAGCTCGCCAGCACGGTAGCTCGGTGAACGGCACGACCAGGCACAGGACGGTCACCGTTGCGGCGATCCACGTCCCCCACAGCGCCCACGCAGACGCTGCCGCCGCCACCAGATGGAGCACGACCAGCAAGATGGTGACGATGCCCGGCACCGCAACGGGCGCGTCTGCGCCGGGCCGGTCACCCGGGGTGCTGAAGACGGCAGGCAGCCCGATCAGCAGCAGGACGGCGCCGATCGCCAGCGGGACGGAGTGCGGCCACAGGGCCCAGGGGGTGCACACCCAGGCAATTACCTCAGCGGCCACGCGCACGCCGCCTCGGACATAGTCGTGCCCCGGCCGTTGCGTCCTGGTCCTCACGGTGCTTGATGCCTGTGGAGGGGATGGGGAGGGATCGGTGGCGGCCATGTCATCCTTCGGAGGCGCGGTCAGGAGGGTCGGCCTGGAAGCCGGCGATCAGGGTGTCGATGAGAAAGTGGAAACTCCGCGTGACATCGCGGGGCATCTGGAAGCCGGCGGCGGCCTCAAGGGTGACGAACCCGTGGAGTGCTGATCGTATGGCGCGTGCGGAGTCGACCACGCGCGCGTCGGGCAGGCCGAAACCGGCGAGGACGTCGAGCAGAACCTGCAACGCCTCTTCGCTGACGCGGCGGTCCTCCTCGTCACCGGCCGCCGGAGCGGGGACGGTGGCGGCGTAGCGGCCGGGATGCTCCAGGGCCCAGTGGCGGTAGCTGTCGGCGAACGCCCGGACCGCGTCCGGGCCGGAACGGCCGACGGACTCCCGGGCCAGCTGATGGGCGAACTCACGCTTGGCCAGGATGGAGATGCCGTGCCGCAGCTCGTGCAGGGAGCCGACGTGCTTGTACAGCGACGGCGGCCGTACGCCGAGCCTGTCGGCCACCAGCCCCATGGTCAGACCCGACAGACCGACCTCGTCGGCGAGGGCTGCTCCCGCCGCGACGACGGCGCTCGTATCGAGGCCCGCCCTAGGCACGGGCGTGTGCTTCCAGGAAGGCCAGCATCAGGGACACCGTCTCCTCGGGGTACTGGTCGTGCGGGTAGTGGCCAGCTCCCTCGACCACCGCGAGCTCTCCGACACCGGCCGGCATCGCAGCCACGATCGCCTCGCCCTCGGCGCGCGGATCGACCCAGTCGGGGTCCAGCGAGCCCTGCACGATCAGGGCGGGGCACCGTACGTTGCCCAACTGCGCGCCAGCGTCAGTCGGCGCCGACTGCCCCATCTTCTGCAGCGCCCGCATCCGGCCAGGTTCGCCCAGCATCGCCTCGATGCGGGCCAGCCGGTCGGTCCAGTCGGCCGGCTTGCGGCCCGGGTAGGCGTGGTCGAGATAGCGAGACCACAGCCCCACCCTTCCGAACAGGCTGGCGCCGAGCAGCCGGAAGGCACCCTTGCGGTAGCTCTTCGAGCGGAAGTCACCGAGCTTGATCGACTGCGCGCGAGTGAAGGGGCCCAGCTCGATGATGCCCCTGACCAGATCGGGATCCTGGGCGGCCGCGATGGTGGCAGCGCCGCCGGAGATCGAGTGGCCCACCAGGACGGCCGGACCGCTGTCGATGTGACGGATCACCGCGAGCACATCGCCCGCGATGTCAGTGCGCGAGTAGGAAGGCCATTGCGCGCTCGATTCACCACAGCCCCGCAGGTCGACCGCGGCCACTCGATACCCCGCCGCCACCAGACGCGGCAGGACGAACCTGTACGCCGCGCGACTGTCCCCCATGCCGTGGGCCAGGACGACCAGCGGGCCTTCCCCAGCGGCCTCGTAGGCGATGGTGCCGCCCGGGACGGAGACAAGCTCAGCCATGACATCTCCCTGCTCGTTAAGTGCAATAGCTATGAGCTAATGTGACTAGCTAAAAGCTAATACCAATAGCCGACAGTGTCAACCCTGGCCGGGTACCGGGTGAGAGCGAGCGAGAGGAAAGGTCCAGCTCCGTTCGAGGTGGAGGAGCGCCTGGACAGCTTCGACGTCCGCGATGACGACGATCCCGAACTGCACGAGAAAATCAAGGAGCTGCACCGACGCCGCAACGAGCTCAACCCCGAGATCGCCGGAATGCTTGCCGACGCGCCCGCCTACACCGGCTCCGACGTGGAGGACTTACCGGGATTCCCCCAGCCTCTACGCCTACGGCCCGCAGCCCGGCGACTGGAGACGCCGTGTACGTATGCCTGCCCGATCACCGCGTAAAGGGCCTTTGGTGATGACGGGGTCGAGCCAGGCGGCCATGGCGCCGCAACCCTCGATAGTCAGGCTGACGCGGAGGGCTCCCCTGATGTCGGCGATCGCCGTCTAGGCGCTCTCCCCCACCTCGATGGTTCGCTGGAACCCGTCGGCGTTGGCGCCGTCCAGCGCGGAACCGGGTACGGACCAGGAGCCGACCGGGGACACCTCGGCGCCCTCTGTAGACGAGTCGTCGCCGGCCTCGGGCACGTCCCCCTCGTCAACGACCTGCCGGCGTTCGAGGGCGACGGCTACCAGGCAGGCGCCCAGAAGGTGAACCTGCGCGAGTATCCCGTCGCCCTGCGCGATTCCTCTGCCCTCTGCGAGACGGTCGCGACGTGGCAGCTGGACCGTGCGTACAGGAATCTGGTGGCCGGCATCGGCATTTCCGACGACAGCGGCACCGGCAGCAGCTCCGAGTTCACCATCTCCGTGGACGGACATACACGCGAGGCGCATCGAACGGACGTTGGCGGTCTGGGTGGCGAGCACCACCGGCTCACCCGGAAGGACGTCTTCGAGCCAGTCCAGTGCCGCCGCGCACGCCTCGGCGGCGTACCCGAATCCCCACGCCCGCGGCAGGAACAGGTAGCCGAGATCGACCTTCCCCACGGCAGTGGGGTAAAGGTGCTCGCCGAGATCATCCGCCAGCTGCTGGAAAAAGGATGGGAGATCGACCCCGAGGACCTGGCCCACATCTCGCCGTACCTGACCGAGCACGTCAACCGGTTCGGCGAATACAGCACGCACGAACTCGGTATCCAGCCGGAAGCGTACGACCCGAAGCTTGACGTCGACTTCACCCCGCTCCGTGAGCAGAGCCTGATCGCCGCCGGCCTCGGTCAGGCCGCTTGACCCAACGTTCTCGCCTACGCGGCCGCCCTATTTTTTGGATCGGGATGCGGGTCGGCTATGTGGTGGGCCGCAGGAAGCGGACGACGGCGTCTTTCTCCATGTCGACTTCCCGCTGGATCTGAGGGGGGACAGGTTCGAACGCATCCACCTTGATGGAGCGCGCGCCGGAGCCACGGCTCCAGGTGGCGATGGCCAGGCCGTCGGCGATGACGGTCGGCCGGATGAGGCCGCCTCCTGGCCAGACGCGGGCCTGGTGGAGAGCGGGGACGGACATCTCGCGAGTGCGGTAGCCGATCAGGTAGTTGTCGTAGGCGGGCAGCATGCGAACGTCTGGAGTGTCAAACGCGCCCGGGAGTTCCTCCACCCGTCCGGCGAGCATGGTCAAGCCGCCGTACTCGGTGATCACGCAGGATTCCGCCAGCAGTTTCCAGGCCCTGCGGGCCCAGGTGACCGGCAGCCCGGACCAGGCGGCGAAGTCCTCCCAGGTGGCGGGGGCGTGCGCGGCCAGGTAGCGACGGGCCAGCTCGGCGAGAGCAGCGCCTTCCTCCCGCCGGGCGCCCCCGGTGGTGGGCAGCCAGTCGTCGAGCAGTACATACGCGGCCTCACCGGCGCGCTGCGGACCGTGACAGAGGACGCCAGTGAGTGCCGCGTGGCGGATCAGGTGGAAAGGCGCCTGCCCGTCCGGCGAGATACCGAGGGTGGTGAGGTGCTCGGTCAACTCGGCCCGGGTAAGCGGGCCGTGCGCGGTGAGAACGCGCCGGATGAGATAGTCGGCGCGCTGGCGCAGATCATCGTCCAGGCCCAGCTGCTGGTAGCGGCGGCTGGTTGCGGCAAGAATCCGCGGGGACAGCAACCGCAACACCCAGCGGGCGTCGTCGCTGGGAATCGTGTGCAGGGTGCCGCGCATGTACCAGCCGCGGACGATGCTCCGCTCTTTTCTCGTATGCCGTGCGGATGGCCTGGGCGGTGATGTCCCGGCCGCGTACCCGGACGCCCAGGTCGGCGGCCGTGGCGTCTTGGGCCTGGATAGCGAATACCCGTCGGACGACCGCCTCGGCAGAGTCCTCCCGTGCTCCGCCGGCCAGGGCCTGCGCATAGGCCCGCAGCCGGCGGACGCTCTCGTGGTCAAGCATCGGGCTGTGCCTCTCAGTCAGCGCGGTCAGGAGACGGCCTTGTCGAGGATGTCGGCGAGTTCGGCGGGCGCGGAAAGCATCGGCCAGTGCCCGGTGGGCAGGTCGAAGCGCCGCCACGGCGGCTGGTTCAGGTAGGCCAGCATCGGCACCCCGGCATCCAGCAGCCCCGTGAAGTCATGGCACGCCACCAGGACATGGTCCATGCCGGGACCGGGCTCGGCCGGGCCGGCGAGACGCTGGGTGAAGGTACCGAACGGCTGAGGAGTGGCACCCGTGCGCAGAGCGTCCAGCTGGTGCTCATCGAGCCCGTCGAGGCTGCTGGACAAGCCCAGGACCTCAAACGGCGGCATCGGCAGCCGCCACCCGTCGCCAGACGCGTCGACCTGCTGGCGCAGCTGGTCCGCTGCCTGCGGTGGCATGAGGTCGAGCATGCACTGCCCGCGGCAAATGAGGCACTGTCCACATAGGCCACGCGCTCCAGGTGAGGACCAGACGGGGCATACGAGCCGCGGGCCAGTCGGTAGCCGCCGTAGCGGCCACGTTCGGCCTCCACGGGGATGCCCAGTTCCCGCAGGTGCGCGGTGTACCGGCGCACCGTGCGCACGTCGGTGTCCAGCCGGTCGGCCAGCTCCACCCCGGTGAGCCGGGCGTTGGACTGGAGGAGTTCGAGCAGGGTCAGCACGCGGGTGAGGGGATGCGACATGGATCACTCGGCATTTCAGGGCGGATTCTGTCCTGTATCGACTTTACGCTCCCCGCAGCACCTACTTCTGGGAGATCACATGGCCACCTTCGTACTCGTTCCCGGCGCTTGGCTCGGGTCGTGGGCCTGGGAAGACACCGCTCGCGCTCTGCGGGAGCGTGGTCACACGGCGCTGCAGCTGACACTGGCGGGCCTGGCCAAGCACGCAAACCAGGGCGGACCCGAGACAGATCTGGACACGCACATCGCGGACATCAATGGCTTCGTCGAGCGGAACGATCTGCGCGACGTCACGCTGGTCGCCCACAGCTACGCGGCTGCTCCGGTGACCGGGGCAGCCGGACGTCTCAGTCACCAATGACGAGGCCCTCGCCGTCGTTCTTGGCCTGCTCGCGGCAGAACGTCTGGGCATGGGCACTGCCGCGCCAGCCAGTGCCGGTGCCTTGGCCAAGATCGAGCGGGTGCTTCCGCACGCCCTGCGCGAACCGCTCGCCGCCATGCGGGAAACCCTGTCCTTCACCGCCAACGCCGTGATCGGTCAGGCACCCGGAACCGGCGTTCTGCTGGCACTGGGCCAGGCCTCCCGCGCCCACACGACCGTCGGTATCAGCCACCAGTCCTGGCGCCAGGAACACACCGAACGCGACATCGACCCATACGGCGTGGTCGTCCACACCGGCAGCTGGTACGTCGTCGGCCACGACCACCTCCGCGACAGCCTGCGAACCTTCCGCATCGACCGCATCACCTCCGTCACCTCCCGAGCCGACAGCTTCACCGCATCCGACGGCTTCGACCGCGTCGCCCACCTGACCTCGACCCTCGCTCAGGGGCCCTACCGCTGGCAGGTCGAGGTGACGGTCCATGGCCCCCTCCATGAGATCACCCGCCGGCTGCCCCGCTCAGCGGTGACCCTCACCGCCCAGCCCACCGGCGTCCTGATGCACGCACGGGCAGAACGGCTGGACGGCATGGCCCACATGCTCGCCTCCCTGAAGTGGCCCTTCACCATCCACCATCCCGACGAACTACGGCAGGCGCTCAAGAATCTGGCCGCCCAGCTCACCGCAGCCGCCCAGCGGAGAGCGAAAGAACTACCGCAGTAAATGCCGGATTTACTGCGGCGGACCCCTACCGTGATCATCGCGACCTGCGGCGGGCCTACCCGGCCACCGGGGCGAGGTGTAAGCATTTACTGCGGCAGTACCGGAAGGGTGGTGGGACGGCGTGACGATCGAAACGGTGACCGAGCTCGGGAGCGGGGGCGCGCTTCGGTTGCCGAGCGCTCGGGTCGTACCTCTGTCCGCCCCGCCCGCGTCGTACACCGCGGCGGTCGAGCGCTACCTCACCGGCGCGGGCATCGCGAAGTTCTCCGCACGGATCTACCGGATCTCGCTGACGACGTGGGGGTGGATGCTCGCCGGCGAACCGGCGCCGACCGGACCCGCCCGCCGGGGCGCGAAGCCGCTCGTCTTCCCCGTCACCGCGATCGACGACCCGGCACTGCCGGAAGTCCTGGCCGAGCTGGCCGCCGCGCGGGCAGACGAGATGGACGCCGACACCGTCAACCGTGAACTGTCCATCGCCCGCAAAGCGATCGGCTGGTGGCAGCGCCAGGGCTGGATCGAAGGCGATCCCACGATCGGCATCGAGCGGCGGCCGGCACCGCCGGACCGCACCAAGGCTCTCGCGGAGAACCAGATCGCTGCCCTATGGCGGCTTGACGTGGCCCTGCGGGAGAAGACGCAGTGGAAGATGCTCTACGAGTCCGCCGCACGGGGAGGTCGGCGACGGCCGTACATCGCGCCGCGGCTAACGCCGTGGTCGCGGGCGAGAGCGGCGATCGAGCGGCCTTCCAGGTACGCGGTGCGTACGTCGGCGGTCTTCGCGGCCGCCACGGCGGGGCGGCGTCCGCCCTTGCTGCCTTTGGTCTCGGCGGCCCGCAGTCCGTCGTAGGTCAGCTCCCGCTGGAGGCGGCGCTGGAGTTCGCCGGCGGCCGTGAGGGTCTGCACCACGAACTTGACGGTGGACAGGAGCTCTCCGGTGCGCAGGTGGCGGGCGGTGAGGTCCATCGCGGAGAACGCGCCGTCGTGGATGCGCAGGGCGAGACGGTCGCGGTGGAGGACGTCGAGCACGTCGAGGATGTGCCCGGTGCCGCGGACGAGGCGGAACATCTCGTAGATGTGCACGGTGTCGCCCGGCCGCGCGTAGGTGAGCAGTTCGCGGAACTTCGGCCGCTGGAGGGGATGGAGGCGACTGGAGGTGCCCGGGTCCTCCTTGAAGACGACCGGGTCCTCGACCCCGGCCTCGTCCAGGACGAGCTTCTGCCGGGCCGTCGACTGCCGGTCGGTCGAGACCCGCTTGTAGACCAGGTTCGCCACCGAAGGGCCCCTTCCGTACGGAGGACCGGACCCTATCTGTCGTCGAACCCTGACAGCGATCACCATCGGATCTGATTGGATTCGCGCCGCCCCGAACCCTCTGATTGCACGGTTCATTGGACGCGTCGGCCGTCTCTCGGCAAACGATTCGTTTGACGACAGACAGGGATTGTCCGGTGTGGACACCTGGCCCACCCAGGGCTACGCGGGACTGGGGGGCAGGTGGACGGTCATGATCAGGTGGCAGGTCTCGGTGCCTGAGCCGCGGTAGGTGTGGGGGGCGTCAGCGTCGAAAGTGGCGGTCTGCCCCGCCTCGACGGGGTGGTCGGTGCCGTTGACGACGAGCACCATCTGCCCGGCGGTGACGTTGACGGTCTCCACGACGCCGGCCTGGTGGGGGTGGCTGGGGTATTCCTCGCCGGGTTCCAGCGTCCAGCGCCAGACTTCGGTGGCTGCCGGGCCGCTGGTGGTCAGCATGAGGCGAGCTTCGCCGCCGCGCTCGCCCTTCCACAGGGGCATGACGGTGGCGGCGCTGACCACCCGGACGCGTTCCTCGGACCGTCCCTCCATCAGGGCGGAAACGGAGGCGCCGAGGGTGTCGGCGAGGCGGACCAGGGTGGCGAAGTTGGGATTGCCCTGGGCCTTTTCCAGGGCGACCAGGGCGCCCTTGCTGACCTTGGCGCGGCGGCCGAGTTCGTCCAGGGACAGTCCGGCGCGGGTACGGGCCGCGCGGACGTTGTGCGCGAGCGTCCGCAGTGCCGCTTCGGTCTCGGCCATCGCTGTCATCCCTCCAGGCAGGTGGATCACTGCACTGCACCACGCGGTCGTTCGGTTGACGACCTTCGGTCGGTGCGTTGTACGGTGTAGTCGTTCCATTGATAGTAAGGGATGTACCCGTGATCGCTCTGCTGTTGGCCCTGGGCAGTTCCCTGGCCTACGGATGTGCCGACTTCCTTGGCGGCCTCGGTGCCCGCAAGGCCCACGTCCTGCGCACCGTGATGATTGCCGCTCCGGCCTCGCTCACCGTGGAGCTGCTGCTGTGGCCCTTCCTCGGCGCCTCCTTCGCCCCGGCCACCCTCGCGTGGGGCGCCGCCTCAGGTGTCGCGTCGGCCGCTGCCTTCGCCCTGCTCTACCGCACGCTCGCGATCGGCCCGATGAACGTGCTCTCGCCCGTAACCGCGCTCATCTCGGCGATGCTGCCGGTCGGTGTCGGACTGCTGCAGGGCGAGCACCTGGGCCTGGCCGGGCTGATCGGCCTGCCCCTGGCGCTGGCAGCGGTGGTGCTGGTCAGCGCCGGACACGGTGCCGGTAGTGCGCGCCCGACGCGCGCCGCGCTGCTGATGGCCTTCGGCGCCGGGGCCGCCATCGCCCTGCAGCTGATCTTCCTGCACCAGGCCCCCTCCGACAGCGGGGTGGGCCCGTTGATTGTCGGCCGGGCTGTGTCTTCCGTGGTCACGCTGGCCGCGGCCGGGCTGATGTTCCGGAGGCTGGGCTCGGAGAAGCCCGCCTACACGATGTCGGCGGCGGCAGGCGTGCTGGACTCGGTGGCCAACCTGCTGTTCCTGCTCGCGGCCCGCAGCGGCGACCTGGCCGTCGTCGCCGTGATCACCGCCCTGTACCCGGCCGGCACCGTCCTGCTCGCCCGCACCGTGCTCGCCGAACGGATTTATCGCACCCAGCTCATCGGCCTGGGCACCGCCGCCGTCGCCGTCAGCCTCCTCGCCCTCACCTGACCCCCGCTCCCCTCCGGAAGGACCCCCGCGTATGTTCATCCAGCCCTGGGACGCCGCCCTGGACGACACCGAATGGCAGAACTGGATCGCCGACGGCCACGACTTCGGCCTCCTCAGCGTCAACGGCCTGCCCGGCCAGGCGCCGATCGTCGTGCCCACCCACTTCACCGTCGGCGGCCAAACCCTGCTGGTCCACCTCGCCCGCCCCAACCCCATCTGGGAGATGATCGAGGCCGACCCGAACGTCACCTTCACCGTCACCGGCGACTACGCCTTCATCCCCGGCCCTTGGCGCGCCAAGCCGGACATCCCGCCCACCGACGGCGTCCCCACCAGCTACTACGCCGCCGTCCAGTTCACCTGCCAGGCCACCATCGTCGACGACCCGGCGGCCAAGGCCGAACTGCTGCGCCAGCAGATGGCGCACTTCCAGCCCGACGGCGACCACGCCCCCATCGACCCCGCCCAGCAGCCTTACGGGCGAATGCTGCCCGGCATCCGCGGCCTGCGCCTGGACGTCACCGAGGTCCGTGCGAAGTTCAAGTACGACGATCACAAACCCGTCGAGCAGCGCGTCGACACCGCCCGGCGGCTCACCGAGCGCGGCCAGGGTCTGGACGTGCCCACCGCCCACCAGCAGACACGCCGCCTGGACCGCATCGGCCCCTGGAAAGCCTGACTCCGCCCCGCCCCGCACTCCCGGAACGGACCCCCCTGTGACCACCTTCCGCATCAGCCCCGCCGTCGCCGACGCCTTCGCCGACACTCTCATCGCCGTCGTCACCGCCACCGGTCTGCGTGGCCACGAACCCTGGCCGGCCACCGCGACTGCCCTGGAAGATCTGGAGCGGCAGTTCGCGGACGGCACCTGGGCCCCCGCTGACGAGGCCGATCCGCGTATCGAGGCGTGGCACACCGCCTACCGCTCCTTCGGTACCAACCCCCGCCGCATCCGCCCCAGCGTCGACGCGCTGGGCCGCCGCATGGCCAAGAAGGGCGCCCTGCCGCGGATCAACCCGGCCGTCGACTCCTACAACGCCGTCTCCGTCCGCCACGGCCTGCCCGCCGGCGCCTTCGATCTCGACCACGTCACCGGCGACGTCGAGATCCGCTACGCCGACGGCACCGAGACCTTCACCCCACTCGGCGAGCCCCACACCGTCGAGAACCCCAAGCCCGGCGAGATCATCTACGCCGACACCACCGACGTGCTCACCCGCCACTGGAACCACCGCGACGCCCACCGCACCCGCGTCACCGAAGACTCCACCCACGTCGCCTTCGTCCTGGAAACCCTTCATAACGCCCGCGACGGACACCTCCTCAAGACCGCCACCGGCGAACTGCAGGACCTGCTCACCGAGCATGCCGCTGGAAGCACCGTCCACTACCTCAGCCCCGCACACCCGCAGGTCAGCACCTGAACCACGCTCCTGCGTACCCGGCCTGAACACGGCGGTGGCACACGAACCGACCAGTCGGCGCCTTCCTGCGCATGGTCGCCCCAGGGCTCGCCCGGCTGCCGCTGGCGTCCAACCGCCGCTACGAGCAGGCCCGCCTGTCCCTGTACGCGCGGATCGACGAGACCATCGCGCTGTAGTAACCGTTCCACAGCACGGAAATCGCGCTCTGACGTGCGCCTTGATCTCCCGGGCGGTCTTCAGCGCCTCCTAGAACTGGGGGCGGACCTTGACCCGAGTGCTGATCTTCTCGCTGAAGATCTTCTCCCGGGGGATGCAGTGCTTGGCAAGCGCGTCCAGCTGTGAGCCGAGTTCCTGCCCCAGCATCGAGCAGCGCGCGTAGCGGACGCGGATGTCCGCGCTCGGCAGGCTGGGGTCGATCGCGGCGGGGACCGCCAGGCTGCCACGGCTGGCCGGGGCCGCAGTCGGCGGGCGTCTGCACCCGCAGTTCCTTCGCGAGCTTTGGCACCTTGGCACCTTGGTGAAGCGGCCGGTGCGGTACGCGCTGGCGACCACGCCGGAGCGTGAGCGGCACGGCGAGCCGGGGACCGCCTTGCACTTCGGGCACGGATGGTGTTCGACGCGATCGGCTTCCGATGCGGCGGACGGGGAAGGCTCTTGAGGGGCCGTCATGAGCCCCGATTTTTCGCTCAACGCAAGTCGCAGAACCGCCCTTCCACCCCTCTTGAGTGAGAACGGCTTCTCCGAGCCCGTCCGGCTCTCAGCGCTCTCCATACGGCTCTATTGATCTTGCTCGGGTAAAGGACCGTTTGCGAGAGACGCGCAGTGGAGTCGCCGCTCCCGGCCTCGGAGGCATGTCCCGGCGGACGCTCCTACTTCAGATCGGTGAGGAGGCCATCCAGGGCCCTTTGGAGGGCTGCTGCGTTGGCCGCATCGAACCAGGTGGTGCGGATGTGCTCGTTGTTCCCTTTGGGCGTCTCGTGGTCGGCGGTGAGTTGGCGCAGAGGGCGGGTCTCGTCGTCCAGGGAACGGCCGACGTTCTGGAAGAGGCCGCGCACATACCGCTCGGCGGCGTCGGAGGAGATGCCGTGGCCGGCAGCCCACGAGGTGAGCGTGGCGAGGTAGCTGTAGTGGGCAGTGAGCGTCCCGGTCAGTGCGGAAAAGACGTTGAAGGCACCCTCGTCCGCGACGGGGAGCGCTCCGCCCAGTTGTTCGAAGAAGGAGTCCACCGCCGGGTGCGCGGGGCAGGTCACGGTGACGGAGCGGCGCTCGCGCACTGCGGGCAGCGGGATGGCCCGGACGATCGGGGCGTCGGTGGCCAGGGTCCGGCGCAGGTCGTCGGTGGCGATGCCGGCTATCAGGTTGACCACTGTCTTGTCGTCATCCACCTTCAGCCCGGCGAGGGCTTCGTGGTGGTCCTGGCGGCGCACGGCGATGATCACCAGCTCAGAGCGGTCCACTACCTCCTGGTTGTCTACGCACACCTGGACGCCTTCGAAGCGCTCGGACAGTACGGCGCCGGTGCGGGCTCCCCGCGGAGAGAGGAAGACCTCCGGCGAGGCACCACCCTCGTGGCGCAGGCCCTCGACGACGGCCCGGCCGATCTCGCCCACTCCGATGATGCCGATGCGCTGCATGTGTCTTCCTCCGTGGTTTGCGGTGGTCGTGACCTGTGTTGGTGCGGGTCCGTGCGGTCGCGGTGGTTGCCGTCGGTCCCCATGCGCAACGTCGTATGGAGCCGGCGTCATGTCAGCTGCGGTCGTCTCCACAGCAGTGCGACCGCGACGACGCCTGCTGCAGGGAATCATTCCGGCCCAGCCCAGCGTCGGCGGCAGTCCGGTCGCGCCGGAGGTGTCCTTGGTGCGCAGCCCGGTCAGTGCGACGCTGGTGCCGATCACGAGCATCACGGTGGCGGCGGGGCGGACCCACCGCTTGCCTGCCCTAACAGTCCAGCCCGTCGTGAGGCGGTCAGCGCGAGCGCCGCGTGCACCGCTGCGAGTGCCCCTCGTGCACGGGATGGCTTCGTCATCAGAGTGCTTCCTTCCTCATCGGTCGATCGGGGCGGTCAGGTGCAGGTAGAGGGCGGCCAGGTTGTCGCGCAGGCGGGGGCAGCGGGAGCTGCCGGTCATGCTCGAGCAGCCGAGGCCTCGGGACACCGCTGGGCCGTCGGGCCCAAGGGGTGGGGTGCGTTGCTCCTCCGTCACTTTGCCAGGGCTCTGCAAAGGAACTGGAGGATCTGCGCCTGGGCGGCCTCGGCTTGTGGTTCGACGCCGGGCAAGGTGAGGAACGCGTGCTTCGCGCCCGGGTATTCGGAAAGCTGCACGGGCGTCCCTGCCGCGCGCAGTCGCTCGGTGTAGCGGCGGCCGTGGTCGGCGACCGCGTCCTGGGTGGGCACCACCACGAGCGCCGGGGCGAGCCCGCTCAGGTCGTCCGCGAACAGGGGCGAAACCGCGTCGGCGTCGGTCCCCGGCGGGACGGCGAGCTGCTGGAAGAGCCGCAGTTGAGGCAGGGCCCGGGTCGGGGTGTACGCGTACTCCGCGATCGAGGCGTAGTCGAACATCGTCTTGGTCACGTCGACCGCGGGGTTGACCAGTACCTGCGCCCTGAGTTCCTGGCCGGCCTCCCGGGCCCGGATGGCCGTCAAGGCGCTGATCAGCGCGCCGCAGCTCTCGCCGAACACGGCCGTGCGCGCCGGGTCGACGCCCCACTGCGCGGCGTGCCGCACCACGTGGTCGAGCACGTCCCAGCCGTCGTCGGCAGCGTTTGCGAGCGGGGTGCCGGGTGCGAGGAGGCGGTGCTCGACCGAGACGACGAGGGCGGGCAGTCGGGCGGCGAGGTGGCTGTTAGTCCAGTCGCACTGCGCTGCCGTGCCCACGAAGCCGCCTCCGTGGACATGGACCACGAGTGGCAGGTCGGTTCGGGCTGCGGCTTCGTTGTCTCCCGTCCGTGCCGACCGGTAGACCCGGACCGGTAGGTCGCGGCCGGGCAGCGCGATCTGCTGCCAGTCGATCGCGGTGCCGGGGTCCGGCTCTCCGAGGATCGCCCGCGCCGCGCTGGAGGCCCGGAAGCGGTTCTCCGCATCGCGGTAGGCGAACAGTTCCTCGGTCGTGATCGCCGAGAAGTCCGGCTCCGGCGGCCGTGGCGCGGCAGTGGTCTCGCTCATGTGTCCTTCTCCCCTCCCGGCTTCAAGCGCCGGGTGTGTCCTCGTGGCTGGAAGTGCGTTGCCCTCAGTATGCACGCGGTGCGTGCATCAGCAAGTGCATGCGTTAAACTCAGGCTGGATGAGAGGGGCGAGATGACTGGCCGCAAGCGATGGTCGACCGAGGAAATCCTGGACACCGCGGCGGAACTGCTGCGTACGAGCGACACCGAATCGTTCAGCGTGCGCAAACTCGCCGCAGCGCTCGGGACCGACTCCTCTAGCCTCTACCGGCACTTCCGCAACAAGACTGAGCTGCTGCGCGCAGTTGCCGACCGGACCCTGCTGGCCGCCATGGACGGCTACCGCCCCCAGGGCGACTGGAAGCAGCGCATCACCGCCGTGGCGCTGCGCCTGCGCGAGGTCTTCGGTGAACAGCTGCAGCTCGCCGGGGTGTGGGCGCGCTTCGGCTCCGGCGGCATCGGATCCCGTTTGGTCATGGAGGAGCTGCTGCAGGCCCTACGCGGGTCCGGCCTGCCCGACGAGGAGGTCCCGGCGCGCTACCACCGCATCGTGATCCTCATCGCCGCGCTGATCGCCTCCGAGGCCGGGATCGGCACCCTCACCCCCAAGGAGTACGAACAGGGCATGGAGCAGTTCCGCGTCGCGGTGCTCGGTGCCGATCCCGAGCGCTTCCCCGCCCTGTCCCACTTCGCCCGCGACATCCGCCCCGTCGGGGCAGACCGCCGCGCCGCATTCGAAGAGATCCTCGCCGCCCAACTCGCCCACATCGAGGCACAGATCCCCTGACGTGTCGAATCGCCGGCGCGCAGCCGCCCGCTTGAACTACGGCTTCTCGCGGCTTGCGCGTCAATCCTCGGCACCGTCGTCCTCGTCAAGGTGGACGGTTGCCGGGTCGCGCAGGGGCCGCAGGCCCTCGCGCGGTGGGTGTGCAGCGAAGCCGTAGCCGCCCAGGCGGTTGAGGTTGGCGTGCTTGAGCGGGGAGACGCGGGACACGTCTTCGTCCAGGACGTCGTGTCCCGCTCCTCGGGCGCCAGGCCCTCAGGTGTCCGGCAGCGGCGTTGAGGTAGCGGGTCGTCCGGGCACGGCGGCATTGAGGACCAGGCCGAGCGCGCCGAGCTGGCCCTCCTACCCGTCCTTTACGCCTGTATGATCTCTGCCCGCGATTGCCGTGGCAGATGTCCCGGGCGAGCTTGTGACCGGCCCCCTGGACGGTGAGCTGCCGGTTCGTCTGCCGGCGGTAGGTGTCGTCGACCGGGTCGACTACTCGAGACGATCGCGGCCCTCGGCTACCCAGCAGACGAGGAGCTGTGGGGGCCGCCGTCGGACGAAACTCTCGTCTCGGTTGCCGCGAAATGTCAGCATGCCCCCTCGTGCACCATCGTCATCACCCCGAAGCCGAAGCCTGGCGGCTGACCGGCTGCTAGCCCGGCGGGAGGAGGTGCCCCATGGCGCAGGAATGAATCGACCCGCGGTACGCCGAACTGGTCGCAGTGTGGGAGGCCGGGCAGCCACCCGGCTTCCTCGTCCCGGCAGAGCCGGAGACGCCGCAGCACTGAGCAGAGAAGCCCCGGCCGCCGAACGGTCGGGGCTTCGTCATGTCTACTGCAAGGTCGGCGGCCACCGCGCGAGGGATGATGGGGATGCAATAACGGACGTGAGGTAAGGAGCATCCATGACGACGCGGGTTCACCGACCTCGTGAGGACGCGGAGTTCAGTTTCATCCTCGGGATGAGCAGAGTTCCGGTCCTCGCATACTTCACCGGGGCATGGCCCAAGGCAATCGAGCCCTGCCGGGTGATGGACCTCGTCATGGGTGGCATCGCCGACGACTACACGGGCCGCCTGACGGCTGTCCGCGCCGACATCAAACGTTGTCCCGCCGCAACCGAGCGATACGGGATCACCGGAGCCCCGTCCTGCGTCCTGTTGAAGGAGAGAGAGGCGGTGGCGCACGGCACGGGGCCTATGACCACCGCCGAGGTACGGAAGTTCCTGGACGGCCATCTCTGAGCGGCCCCTCTGAGCGGCCGCTGCGGCACAGCGGTCTGGCCACGGCCATGGCCGGTGCCATTGCGGCGCCACTCAGGCGCGGCGGCCGGGTCACTTCAGCGAGACGCACGCCTTCGTGGACAGGCCCTTGAACTGCACGCAGATCCGGGTACCGCGCGGGTACACCGGGCCCGTGTGCCCGTCCCGACCCCAAGACGTCTCCACGAACGTGCCACCCACCCGGGCCGCGCGCTACCAGCCGCCGCCGGTCTTCCAGGTGCCGCCGGGCTTCTTGACCAGCCAGCGGGCGGTGCCGGAGCGCACACCCTCCCGCGAGGCATACACCCAGCCAACCCCACGGGCCGAGGAGCCGCGCTTGTACCAGTAGTGGGCCACGGCCCCCGGTCGGCAGCCAGGGCCCTTCCCCACACGCGTTGACCCGCTTGTTCACGTAGGCCCGAGCCGCCGTGGGAGTGGAGACCGCAGGAGCGGCGGCCAAGGGAACGAGGACAGCGGCCAGGGCAGCAGAAATGATCATTCGTTGCATGGGCGGCTCAACGTGCCTGATCACCCCCGCCGTCACGGGTGGCGGGTGCAGTTCACTCATGGTGGTGGCGTCCGTGTGCGGCCTCTCCGTCACGACTGGCAGCCTGAGCGGAGTGCATCGAGCTGACCGGCGGACCGCTTGACGGTCAGCTGCTGGACGTCACCGGCCTCACCGCCGACGAACGCACCGCCGGCGCCTACCTGATCACCCCACAGCATGAGCCAGGGTGGGATGGGGCTGGCCGGATTCGAACCGGCGTCCTCCCACATGCGGTGAAGGCGCGACAGCCACTGCGCTACGAGCCCCATCCCGCCCACGATCATACGAGCCACCCACACCCAGCGCTGAAATTCATCCCAGAGGACTGGTCACTCAGCGCGACGACCTCACAGAACCTGCGCCAGAACCCGAGTTTTGACAGCACTTCGGTACTTGCCAGGCCAGCATCGAGGTGTTCCTGGTGAAAGGTCCTGGTCATGCCGCAGATGTCCAAGTCGAGCTGTACGCGGCGATCCGGCGTGATCACCGCGCTGGGGAGGGACTGTAAAACGTTCGGCTCTGTTCCGTAGTCGGCGGTGACGGCACGTGAGGGGTCTCGTTGACATCACATGCGAGATCTCAACTGCCTTGTGGCAACCGTGTTTTCGGGGCTCTCTGCGTTGGTCATCGAGGAGGTGGTCGATGCCGGTGAGGTGATCCGGGTCGCGGCCCGGACCCGGGATGTTCCCTCGCCTTGCCCGGTGTGCAGGGTGCTGACCGGAAAAGTCCACGGATACCACAGCCGGACCATGGCGGATGTGCCGGTCGACGGCCGCAAGGTCGTGGTCCACGTCCAGGTGCGGCCCTGGTCTGCCCGGTCCTGGAATGCCGGCGCCAGACCTTCCGCGAGCAGGTCCCCGGGCTGATGGAACGCCTGCAACGCCGCACCACCCGCCTGACCAGTCAGGTTAGTGTGGTGGTGAAGGAGTTATGCGGCCGGGCGGCTGCCCGGCTCACCCACTCACTGGCCGTGCCCATGTCGTTCGCCACCGCCCTGCGCCTGCTGCGGCGCATCCCCATACCCCCGGTGCAAACCCCGCGAGTGGTCGGAGTCGACGACTTCGCCCTGCGCCGCCGGCACCGGTACGCCACGATCATCATCGACGCCGGGCAGGCGAGCGCATCGACGTGCTGCCCGGCCGCGAGGCCGCCGGTCTGGAAGCCTGGCTGCTCGAGCACCCCGGCATCGACACCGTGTGCCGGGACGGCTCGGCCACCTACGCCGAAGCGATCCGCCGGGCCCTGCCCGACGCGGTGCAGGTCAGCGACCGATGGCACCTGTGGCGGAATCTGTGCGGCAAGGTCCTGGCCGAAGTACGGGCCCATGCCTCGTGCTGGGCCATGGTCAACCCGGCCCGCCCCGGCGGGGTCCACGAACAGACGATCCGCGAGCGCTGGCACCAGGTCCACGACCTCCTCGGACGGGGCGTCGGACTGTTGGAATGCGCCCGCCGTCTCGACCTGACCCTGAACACCGTCAAGCGCTACTCCCGCATCCCCGAACCCTCGGCCGACCGCATCGCGCCCCGCTACCGGACCACCTTGGTCGACCCCTACCGCGAGCACCTACGGTTTCGACGTGCGGCCGAGCCCGCAGTGGCCGTCACCCAGCTGTTCCGCGAGATCAAAGCCCGGGCTATACCGGCAGCCATAGCCTCCTGGTCCGCTACCTCACCCAGGGACGAGCCGAGGGCAACCGGCCGGTGATCACCCCGCGCCACGCGACCCGGCTCCTGCTCACAGACCCCGAACACTTGTGGGCCAAGTACACCGCCCTCCTGGCAACCCTCACCACCGCATGCCCCGAGACAGCCGAACTCGCCCGATTCGTCGGCACATTCGCCCAGCTACTGACCCCGGCGAAGGGCAACGAGACCCGCCTCACCGAATGGATCGCCGCCGTCCGTGCAGCCGACCTGCCCTGCCCCACGGCCTGGAACTCGACCGCGCCGCAGTCAACGCCAGCCTCACCCTGCGCTACCACAACGGCCGCACCGAAGGCGTCAACACCCGCACCAAACGGATCATGAGGCAGATGCATGGCCGAGCAGGATTCGACCTCCTCCGCCATCGCATCCTCCTGCCCTGACAACGGACGTCACCACCGACTACGGAACAGAGCCGTTCGTTTGACAGACCCAAGGGCGCAGCGCTCGAAAGCACCAGCCCGAGGATTTGATTCTGGCCGCTGCGGACCCCAGGCTCTGGGCCGCGGAAGGTAGTGACAGCAGGTCAGATGCCGCTCCTCACAAGTCACCAAGGGCTCGGACCTGGTGCTGAGCGAGTTGCGCCTGGTAGGCCAAGGAACGCTATGGTCGGCTGCGTGAAACTCCTGGATGCTCAGCACGTCGATGCCCACGTCGACTACTACGGTCTCAGTTTGCAGGATGCCGACGACAGTTGGTTGCCATCGATGTTCCCCGATGGGTTCGCCCAGGGACCCTTCCTCTCAGAACAGCGCGGGCGCATCGACTTCACAAGTGCTGGCCATACTCAGACCGCGTCCTTCGATGTACAGGTATGGGATGGTCCGGCTCCGACGCCGGAAGGGGTGTGGGACGAGTCCGCAACCGCCCGTATCGAGTGTCGTTCCGGGGAGCTGCGGCTGTGGGCTGTCGCAGGCGGGCCCGCCCCACACGCCATTGCTCTGTCGCGCGCACCGGGCACATGGAATGTGCGCGTCCAGTGCCGGGGCCGTGAGGCTGCGGCGCGGGAGTGCCTCGTGGGTGTTCCTCATGGCCTCGAGCAGTATCTGGCTCAGTTCTGGCCGGCCTGATGCCCGGGGCGGGCTTGCGGTGCGGTGGCCCGCCCCGTGCTTCGATCAGCTGGTGATCTTGACGAGGTAACCGTCGTCAGGCCCGTCGAGCAGGCGGTACTTGCAGTAGAACTGGCCGAGGAGATTGCCGGCGTTCCCGTTCTCCGTACCGTTCAAGGCCATGACGCTGAAGTTGTTGGGGAGCTGGTACGGATCGTATTCAGAGCCTGCGGCGCCTTGGTAGGTTGCGGCGAAGGGGTACTCGTCGCACTGTTTTCCGCCGTCTGCGTAGTTGGCTCCGAAGTACTTCACGCAGTTGCTGACGGCGATGGAGCGATTTCTGTCCCGCCGAGTGGTATCGGCGTACAGGCGAGTTAGCGGCGCATCGGTATTCTGGCCAGGCAGCTTCTTGGTGGAGCTTGGCGGCTGGGTCTGCCCTGGGGTGTTGAACCCCTTCTCGATATGCAGAGCAACGGCACATTCGGGAGCGCCGGCGGCCTTGCTGTAGTACAGCGTGCCGACGTAGCTGAAGGTCGCTGCACCTCCGTTACAGTACCTGGACTTCTCAGAGGCCATGAACGGCCCTGCGGCCCATCCGGCGGCAGCCGAAATGCTGCGCCAGACCGAGGGCGCAGGGTTGCCGACATGAGCCCAGTTCGTGGCTGCTGCCCATGTATCCCTGCGCGCCCTTTCTCGATAGCCCACTGGCCGTTGAGAGCTGTCATGATATGGGCACGAAAAAGCGTTTCGCCGGAATCGGCGAAAGTTGTGCGGAGTGGCTACTTCGAATGGCAAACACGCAGTTCAGGAAGAGTGCTCCCCGCGCCCGCGGGGATGGTCCCGAAGACGCGGCCGGAAGGGAAGGCGGCGCCGTGTGCTCCCCGCGCCCGTGGGGGTGGCACCCTCGGATCGACGGGTTACATGTGCCGTCTCATGACATTGGTTCCTTGCTGTCAGGCTTGGCGGGCATAGGACGTGAGGCGATCGGCGAGCGCGATGACGAGGTCGCGTAGTTCATCGGGGCGCTCGATGACGAACGGCCGGTCGAGTGAGGCGAGTATCCGAGGCAACCAGTCGAGCTGCTGTGCCCGTAGCTCGACGCGCAGCCAGTGCTCGGCCGCCGGGTCCTGACCGGCCGCGGGCTCGTGATCCTCCAGGCTCGCGACGCCGGCGGGGAGGTGCGCGCGGATCTGCTCAACTGTCCCGTGGATCCGCAAGGTCACCTCATGCCGGTACTCGGCCGTGGCGAATCCTGACAACACGCGCTGTGCCGGACCAGGACCCACAGGCGCTTCGAATGAGCCGGGCAGGGCCCTCGCGGCTGCGATGCGATCGAGCCGGAAGGTTCGGTCCTCGCCGGCCTGGGCGTCCTTGCCCGTCACGTACCACCGGCCCGCATGGGCGACGATTCCGTATGCGTGCAGTGTGCGTTCGCTGCGCCGTCCGTCGCGGTCGGTGTAGCGGATCGAGACCGGTCGGCGGTGGCGCACCGCATCGGCGATGGTGAGCAGCAGCCCGGCGTCCGGGTGGCCCAACTCGCCGGGTTGGTCCGTGAAGGCGAGAGCTTCCAGGAGTGTGTCGAGCCGGCTGGCGATGTGCTTGGGCAGCACCCGCCGGATCTTCGCTGACGCCGTCTCGTTTGCCGTGCGCTCCGTCGTCGTCAGCTCTGTCCGGCGGCCGGCGACCAGGCCGAGCAGCACGGCCAGCGCCTCGTCGTCGCTGAGCATGAGCGGAGGCAAGCGGTACCCGGGAGCCAGCCGGTACCCGCCGTAGCGGCCGCGCACCGACTCCACGGGCACGTCCAGGTCGATCAGCTGGCCCACATACCGCCGCACAGTGCGCCCTTCGACGCCGAGACGGTCGGCGAGCTCGGCCACAGTCCGGGTGCCGCCCGACTGCAGCAGCTCCAGGAGTGTCAGCACGCGGCCGGTGGGTCGTGGCATGTTCGCAGCCTAACGCGAATACAGGACCGATTCTGTCCACTATTTCTCCTAGCCTGCAACGTGCACGCCACCTCCAGCACAGCCAAGGAGATTCACATGGACTTCGTCTCGATTCGCATCATCACCAGCGACGTCGCACGCCTCGTTGAGTTCTACGAGCGAGCTACGGGGGTGCAGGCGATATGGGCCACCAAGGACTTCGCTGAACTCAAGACCGCGGGCGCAACCCTCGCGATCGCCGGCACCCGCACCGTCCCGCTGTTCGCCCCGGGCTCTGCCCGCCCGGCGGACAACCACAGCGTGATCACCGAGTTCCTCGTCGACGACGTGGACCGCGTTCACCAGGACCTGGCCGGCTTCGTCACCGACTTCGTCAACGAGCCCACCACGATGCCCTGGGGCAACCGGTCGCTGTTGTTCCGCGACCCCGACGGCAACCTCGTCAATTTCTTCACCCCCGTCACCCCGGAGGCCATCGAAAAGTTCGCACGCTGACGCGACTCGCAGCCGCTCACGCGGGAGCCCGGAGATCCCAGGGCTCCCGGTGAACGCGGCCGCCGAGTCCAGGAGCGCCACCAGCAGGGGACTTCGGAACGCACCGCTGACCCCCGAAGGACGTCTGCGCTTGTGCCTGCGGGTCGATGCCGGACATCCGATCGCACACGTCGCTGCGGAAGCAGGAATCTCCCGCCGCTGCCTGGCCAAGTAGCACGCCCGCAGGCTGGCCCCGAATGCCCCTGGTCCGGCTCAACGGCTCAAGGCGCGCAAGTTCGGAGTGCCCTCGACTACGTTCAGGTTGTCCATCGCAGCTCAGTGGGGTGCGGCTGGAGTGGGCTGCCAGCTCAGCATTACACTCGAACGTGTGTCCGAATAATCGTCGAGGCTCGAAAGCTGCGCTTCCTGCTCCGCGTCCAGGAGCAGCAACTCGACGTGACCCGTCGCTGCGCTGCTCGTCCTCCAGCAGCGCGGCGACGCGCAGCTCTCCCTCTCCGAGGACGAGGGCCGGCAGGTTGGCCATACGGGGGTCGGCCAGGATCCGGTCGGGCATCGCCTTGGCGTGGTGCCCACCGACCATCAGGGCGATATCGGGGTCGAGGTGGGCCGCGATGTTTGCGGACATCTCGTAGGTGGGGGCGAGGAGGTTCATCGCGGCCCACCGGGGCCGGGCCGCGTTGACCAGTTCGGCGGTCTCGACGATGCCCAGCCCGTGTGCCTCGGCGTCGAGCACGCCTACGTTGAAGCCGGCCAGCTGGGCGTACGTGGCGATGTACGCCATGCCCAGTACCGGCAGGGTGTAGTCGTTGGTGCGGGGACGCCGGCCGTAGTCGCGTAGCGGCGCGTTCACGAACAGCGCGTCGAGGGCGCGCATGGGGTCGGCACCCGAGATGAGCGGTAACTCCTGCATCGGTCCTCCAGTTCAGCGGGCATGGGAGCCCCAGGTGAGCGTGGAAAGGGTCAGGGTGTGCAGCGCCGTACGGTCCGGACCGGCCCAGCCGGTCCAGAGGGGGCCGAACGCCTTGTCCTTCTTGTCCGGCCAGGGATAGTGCGGCGCGATCTGTCCGGCCCAGGTGCGTACGGCGAGGTCGTCGTGCGGGTAGACGCTGAAGTCCCCGGTGAAGTCGGTCGCGGCCGCCGCGGCGGCCCAGGGGCCGATCCGGGGGACGGTGGTGAGGGCGGCTGCGAGGTCGGGCGCTTTCATGCCGCTCCAGCCGGCGGCGTGCAGCTCGTAGTGTTCGGCGGCCGCCCGCAGGACGCTCCGGTGGAACTTGGCTCCCACCTCGTCGAACTGCTCGTCCGCCAGGGCGAGGACCTGTTGTGCCGTGGGGGCGGTGGCGAGCTCACCAAAAGGGCTGTCGACTGTGGTCCCGTACGCCTTGCACCACTCCCGGTAGAGCTTGCGGGCCTGCCCGGCTCGTACGACCTGCCGCAGGATCGCCGTGGTGATCGCGTCCCACAGCCACGGGTTGGCGAGGCGTTGCGAGGCGCCGAGACGTTCGACTCCCACCCTGAGCCCGCTGGGGACGCTGCTGGGCAGACAGTCGGGATTGGTGGTGACGGAGACCGGCTTCACGTCCTCGGTGCCCTCCACGCAGCGCATGTGCAGACCGTCCCGGTCCCACGACAGGACCCAGAGGCCGGAGGCCGTGCGTACGGCCCGCGCGCGATCACCGGATGCGCTCTCGGTCCAAGCGGGGTGATCGGTTGTCAGGACGGTCATGCGTGCTCCTCGGATGTGCGGTTGAGCTGTGTGCGTCACCACCCGGCGGCAGCGACAATCAGAACAATGGCAGTCAGGAACACTGCCACTTGGCACACGCGTCGGGACATGGATGCCCTTCAAAACATGCGGACGGGGAGAGTCCGGCGCGGGATTCCGCAAGGCCGCGAGGACAGGTTCAGGTGGTCCCTCGTGCCGGGTACTGGTGCTGTCTGTCGGCCCTTCCGGAGCTGTGAGGCCGTCGTGCAGCGCTCTCGGTGGGCAGCTCGGCCAGCTCCCGCGTCAATTCGTTCACGGTGAGGACGCGGTACCGGGCCAGCCGGCGGACGAGTTGCGACGCGAGGAACGTGGGCAGGTTCGGATGTCCGTAGGGGAGGGGCTCCGGCGGCTGGGCCACGACCTGGACCGCGCCGTCGACGAGGCCGTAGATCGTGCCGAGGACCCCGTACATGGGTGCGCTCGAGGCGAGGAACACGACGGGTTCCTCCTGCAGATGTGGGCAGAGCGCGGTAGCGGTCCTGACGTGCTTCGGGCACACGGGGGGCTGGTTCGTGAGGAGCGGCGGCTCCTTGCGCGCGTAGTCGTGGGCGCCCGCGAGGAAGACGGTCCCCAGGGGCGTCGTCGCGGGAGCCGTGCAGATCTGACACCGCAGGGATTCCATCGTCATCCGCTGCCGGAAGGGGTGCATGAGTTTCCAGTCCGGGGTCCCCGTGGGGTACCGGCGCCGGTCGTACGGGTTGAACGACACCCGGCCCCAGAGGACCTGCCGGAGGTCGCGGTCCTGAGGTTCCTCGTCCGCGTAGAACAGGCGGTAGCGCCCGCGGCCGCGACTGCCCCGCGAGGGTCGCAGGACCAGGTTGTCCGGTGCTGCTTCCTCTCCCACTCGCTGCGTGACGTAGAGGATGACGGCCCGGGCGAGTGGTGGGGCGCACAGGTCGGTTCGCTTCTCTCATCTGCTTCCAGGCGAGGCGTTCAGCGTGTGAACTCATGCTGCTTCCACATTCGTGAGCTGCCGGGTCACCAGCAGTCGCTCAAGGAGTTCGTTGCCGGTCCAGGCCATGCGGCGCAGGTGACCGACGGCTCTCCGCGGATCTCCTGGCATGTCCGTGGAGCGAATGTCACGGGCGTGCTCGATCAGGGTGAGCGCGGTCGCGTCCTCGACGTCGGCATCGCCACCGATCGCGATGTCGACGAGCCGAACGAGGCGGCCACGGAGGCGTGCCGCGAGTTCTTCCTGGTACTCGGCCGCAGGTGGCACGTCATCGAGCGCCGTCGCGACGTCGTCGAGCAAGGCGCCCGCGTCGAACGGTTCCCATACGCGCATCTTCTGCAGGACGTGTCGTAACTGCGTGGCATCCAACGGCGGAAACCACGCTTGCTCCGTCTCCCCGTCGGGGAGGGGCCCTTGGGACAGCCGGGATCGGGCGTGCGGGACGGCCTGAGCGTCTGCGATCACGGCTGCCCCTTCGGGACGCTCAGACGGCACCAGGTGCATGTGCCGTCCTCGGAGACGCCCCACGACTCCGCGACGGCGTCGACCAGGGCCAGGCCTCGGCCACCCTCCTCGTCGGAGCCGGCATCGCCGAGGACGGGCCTGTCGGGAGATCCGTCGCTCACCTCGATGAGGAGGTGTGAGGTAGTCCGGTACAGCCGTACGCCTACGACAGGCCCGCGGCCGTACCGCATGGCGTTGGTGACCAGCTCGCTCAGGCACAGCTCGACGGGCTCACACAGGACGTCCAGCTTCCATCTGCGGAGCCGTTCCCGACCGATACGGCGGACGCGCCCCGGCCAGAGCTTGTCCTGCTCGGACATCTCGCCGCCGCTGCCGAGGCCTGGGCGAGGGGAGCGGAGGATGCCGAGGTCCATGTCCCGGTCGGCAGGGTCGAGCCGTCGAGCAGGGGGTGTGCTGCAGTGGCCCTGCTGCGCTGTGGCCGCACTGCTGGTCGCGGTCGCGGTCATACCCAGTCCTTCCGCAGATCGTAAGGCGGCGTCGCATGCGCTTCGTCGTCGCGCTTCGTCGTCCGGTCACCGGTTCGCCCCGCACGGGGTCGACGGGACGAACCGGGCCGTCGAGGCCGCCCGTGAGCTGTCCACCGAACGGCCGGTAATCACTCAACTCCCCGACGCGCCAATGGGTAAGGGAGCAGTGTGGAGGCACGGTTGAACTGGTTGAACGCACCAGGGGGTCATCGATGGCACGTCGCGCACGAACACCGAATACAGCCCTTGCGACGCTGATGCAGTCGGGGGGAATCGGAAACGCGCAGCTGGCACGCCGGGTGAACGCCGCAGGCCGCGAACTCGGCGTCCGCCTGCACTACGACAAGACCAGCGTGTCGCACTGGCTCGCCGGATCCGTGCCGAAGCCCGAAGCACGCCCTGCCCTGATCGAAGCGCTCTCGCGGCTGCTCGGACGGCCCGTAACGTGCGCGGAGATCGGCTGGCCGAGCGAGGAGAAGCCGGTCGCGAAGCACGACATGGTGGCAGGAGTGATCGACCTGAGCAGGGCAGACATGGACCCCACACGTCGGGGGGTGCTGAAGACCGGGATGTACGCCGCAGTCCTGGCCGTACCGCGGTACGAGGACCTGACAGGGCGGTTGGAGGCGGCATCGGCCGGGCGCACGGTGCACGTGGGCCGGTCCGACGTGGAGACCGTCCGCACCATGACCGACAAGATTGCCGACATCCTGGACCAGGTCGGGGCCGGGCACGCCCGCCCGATGGCCGCGGCCTTCCTCGTCAACACAGCCGGGCCCTACCTCCGGGCCGGTGGAACGGACAAGGTCACCCGCGACATGCGGGCCGCCGTCGCGGACTTCGTGTACCTCACGGGCTGGATGGCCATGTACGAGGACCAGCAGGGCCTGGGCCAGAAGTACTACCTCCGCGCCCTCGAACTCGCCGGTGCCGCCGAGGACCACCTCACCTACTGCCGCACCCTGCGCGGCATGAGCCTGCAGGCAACACACCTGGGCCACGGCAAAAAGGGATTGGAACTCGCCGAAGCCGCTGCCGAGGCCGCCCCTTCCGCCGGCCCGCGCCTGGTGGCCTTCCTGCGCGGCCAGCAAGCCGCCGCCGCAGCGATGACCGACGCCCGCCACACCGCCATGGGCTGGCTCAAGGAGGCGGAGAACGCACTGTCACGCGCCGACGACCGGCGCGACGCCGTGGGCGGATACGACCAGGCCGCCTACTTCTTCCACGAGGCACACGTGCGCTGGCACCTGGGCGACCACGACGGCTCGATCGCCTCCCTGCGCCGCTCGAACGCTGCGCGCTCCCCGCTGGAGCGGCAGGGGCGCCTCCACTGCACGGGGGTGATCGCCGAGCGGCAGTTCCGGATGCGCCATATCGAAGCCGCCTGCCAGACCTGGGGGATCTTCCTCGACGAACACGTGACCATCTCGTCCGCCCGAGGAGACGAGCACCTGAAGACGATGCTCAAAGCGCTTCCGGCTTACCGCAGCGTCCCAGGAGTGCAGGAGCTGGAAGACCGCGCCCGCCAAGTGGCCGCACTCAAGGCGGCGTAGCACTGCTGGCTCCGGCGCCGGGGCGCTGTTCATGAGGCAATGGAAGGCTCTGTTGGGACCCCAAGGACCGAAAGGCGTGTTTTGTCGGATTCGGTGAAAGTCATGCAGAACGGCTCTCCCCTGAACCACTGTCGGGGTAGGTGTCGGCGTCTGTGCTCCCCGCGCCCGCGGGGATGGTCCCACGTCTTACCGATGCCCATGAAGAACAGGAAGGTGCTCCCCGAGGCCGAGAAGCAGTCGCTCGCCGCCGCCGGCCGCAGTGCCCGGCCTTCGCGTGGCGCGTGCGTCAGGTCGGGCCGATCTGGGCGTGGAGGTGTGTGGCGTGCGCCTCACGGCCGTGTGGGCCACCGACATCCGATGTGGGGTGGTCAGGCGACATGACACAGCTAGCCTCGCCCGGGGTCGTGAACGGCCCCGGGTCGAAGGGCGTCTTCGTGCGGTCCTGGTACTGCGTGGCGAACCACACGTACAGGTCGAAGAAAAAGGACGTGACCGTGGTGTCGGCGGGGAGGATGCCGAGGTCGTCGACGGCGGCCAGGCGGTAGGCCAGGCGAGGCACGCTGCCGGAGGGCCACTGCGGAAGGATCCCGCTGGGCCTGCCCGGGGCGGGGACGGGCTTGCTCGCCCAGTGGTCGAAGACGTGGACGTCCCGGACCACGCCCGCGGCCGTGAGACGGACGCCGACGAGGTCGATCGCCCGCCCGTCCGTGTGGCAGTCGGTCCGTACGGCGCTTCCGCTGATGCCGGCGTGGTGCACTTCGCTGACGTTCCAGTCCGACGAGAGGAACTGTGCCAGCCGCACCAGACCGGCCGCATGCCGGACGTCCAAGGCCGCTAGGACGGGAGTCGCAGAGCCGAAGGTTACTCTCCGTGCCGACGGGTCAGGCGTGAAGCGGAAGGTGATACCCGCGATGACATGATGCAGCGTCACACGAGGTATCGGCGTGGGCACGATCACTCCGCCCGCCGGTGAGAGGGCCGGTGCTGGCGACATTGCGACCGTCCCCGACACATGGTAGCCGGCCACTTCGCGGTAGGCCATGTCGAGTGTGAGCGCGCGGACGGGAGGAGGTGGCGGACCGAACGGGAGCGTGGCCAGGGACAGGGGCTGCCCCACGAGAGCGGCTGCCGCCTGCTGGGCTAGCCACTGGCTGCCCGTGTCGACCGAGGCCAGAGCAGCCGGCCAGTCGGCGAGCACTGGCTGGGCCAGCAGGGAGCTCAGCTGACCCCCTAGGCGTACGGCCGGAGCGGTGGGTCCCGTGAATGCCTGGTCCGGGGCGGCCAGGGCATCGCGCGCGGCCTCCGCCGTGACGGGGGCGTCCACGCCGAGCAACTGCGCGGGCGTGTGGGCAGTGACCGTCCCTCCCTCGCTCACTTCTAGGAGAGCGTTCAGCCCGACTGCGGACAGCAGCAGGTTCACGTCTTCATGGGTGACGCCGTTCAAGGAGATTGCGGGTCCTTCGGGCCCGACGCAGCCGGCGACGCCCTCCGGCTCGGTGGCGAACGCCTCGTCCAGAGCCCCCATGGTGTGCATGCCGACCTTGCCGTCCACACCGAGCCCCGGTGTGTTCCGCTGGAAGACTTCCACGGCCTCCGCGGTGAGGGAACCGTAGAATCCGTCGACCTCGACGGAGACCCCCAGATCGGCAAGCGCCTGCTGCACCAGGCTGACGAAATAGCCCCTCTCGTTGGGCTGTTGAAGGAGCAGTACGCGGCTGCCGGCCAGACACTCCTCCAGTTCGGTGGTTCCATCGAACCTGATGCTCTCCATCGGCTTCTCCGTCCGGCCGACCGGTTCCGGCCGCCGTAGCGCCCTGTTCCCCGGACATCCGGTGCGCGGCGATCGGCAGCGGCGCGCGTCGCGCATCCGCTACTTGTGGCCAGCACCGTGCAGGCCCTCGAGCTGTGATGTTTCAGGCGACCGAGGATGGCCCTGCCGTGGTCGTGATCAAGCACTTCCGACCGCCATTCGGCTCCCCCGCGTACTTTCCAGCGTAGGACTCCCTGCGGCAGGTCGCAGCTCCAACCAGCCGGGGCGGACGAGGTGTTCACAGAGGGCCACCAGGCGGGCGGCACCCCATTCTCTGTCGCTGGGCTTCAGCCGACGGAGAGGGACAGAAGGCAAGGATCCCACAAGCCCGTCACGCGCTCTTCACGGTGACCCGGACAGCAATCGCCTCTGCGCCGAACAGCGTGAAGTCCAGATGCACCACCCGGCTGCCCGTGCCAAGTTGGGAGGTGCGAGAGCCCACGTCCGCGGAAGGCAGCACCTTCCGGGGCGTTGTCACGTTGGCTGACCGCCTGGATGATCTTCGGGTTGATCATGCTGAGAGGGATTGTCCGCGGGAGCACGTCGCCGTTGTACAAGGGGTACCGGTACCCGGCCGAGATCATCGCGCACTGTGTGTGGCTGTACTTCCGCTTCCCGCTCAGCTTCCGCGGTGGAGGAGCTGATGCTCGAGCGCGGTGTGATCGTCTCCTATGAGACCGTCCGCCGCTGGTGTGCCACGTTCGGGCAGGCCTACGCGAACGGACTGCGCCGCCGCTGGCCACGGCCCGGTGACAAATGGCATCTGGACGAGGTCTTCCTCAAGATCAGCGGTGAGCGGAAGTACTGTGGCGGGCAGTGGACGCCGACGGCACCGTGCTTGACATTCTGGTCGACGCCCGGGAGAAGACCGTCCAGCAGATCGCCGACATGTTCAACGTGCCCCGTTCCACGGACACCTCGACAAGACCAAGACCGTGCCCCGCCAGCCGAAGAAGACCACTGCGGCGAAGCCCTGAAAGCTACCGGCGGGTTACTTGTCACCTAGTTCGCCCGCTCGTTAACGGCACCCCTACTAGGAGCATTAGAGGGCCAGGATTGGAGGAATCTCCCATTCCGCTTTCAGGATGCTTGGCTACTCTTGATGCACGCACACTTAGCCTTCCTGATGTCACCGTGGCCCAGGAGACCCACGCGGAGGGGCCAGGAACGCGAGAGGACGAACCGACGAAGGACACGGCGTTCAACACCCGGCGTTGTTCGCCATCATCCGGCCACGCAGAGGTCGCGGCATGCCTTCGGAGGGGACGTCTCGATTTGGCCTCCGGGCGCCGGCACGAAGTCCGCTTCGCGCTGCGCCTGTACGCCGGGGCAGGTGCGGCGCAGATGGAAACGCCGTGGCCACTGCATTCGTCACTATCAGCGTGATCGGCGCGATCTCGATATTCCTGTGTTGGATCAGTTACCTGTTGTTCTGTTTCTCGCTCGCCCGAAGGGACGCCAACTGGAGCGAAGGGGCCTCCAGCATCTGCAAGGCCTTCTGGAAAAACGTGTATCTCGGCTTCAAGTCGGGTACCTACGATCCTCGAAACCTGCCGAAGAACACCACTCCCCCGCACGAGGATGCGGAATTGGACGACTCCACCGACTAGGTGACAGTCGGCTTTACTGCGACAAATGCCCGGCGGGTCACGGGGGTCGCCGGGCACCACGCACTACGACAGGGCTCGTCAGTCCACCGAATATAAATGCGCACGGGGCTCAGGGGGCTGGGGCGCAGCCACGACCGTTGGGGTGCCGGTAAGAACGCTGTCACCAGCCGCAGGCCACCGAACTACTCCGCGAACGTCGCAGGCCGGGGGCAGTTCGGCTGCGGCCATCGCCTCGGCGAGCGCGACCCGCCGACTGCCCTTCAGTTCGGGCACGCACTCGTAGACCTAAGATCGAACGCTTGAACGGTCAGCTGTCCGATCTGTCTCCCGACCTGCCACGCCTCCGAACTTTGGGAGAGCTGGCTGAACGGGTGGTCGCCGAGCGCCTTACAAGGTGAACATCCGCTGCACCTGGTGACCGACGTCGAGGGTGACGAGCCGCCAGCCACTGCCGGGGCGGGGATTTCCTACTGCTCTGGGCGGTGCGGACCACACATCGTCACACAACGCCAGGTCTGGCTTTCCCACCTCCACGCGCAGCAGTGTTCTTCGGAGCTGGTGTTGCCCAGGTTGGAAGCTCCCCTAGATTCGCGGTCCACGAACTTGCTGATGACCTCACCGTTCTGGACGCGATTGACCTTCACCTGCTTCTCAAGATCGATCCCAAGTGCCAACTCAGCCACCGCGAACTGAACGTAGTACTGCTTGGCGGCGCCAGGGTACTTTTCGAACACATCTTGAAGGTCTCTGAAGAACTCGACGTCCTTCTCGGGGCCTGCGGTCACGTTGGCCATGATCGACTCCCGCTCACTAAGACCGCCCACCGGGAGTATCCGATGAAGCGGCTACCAGTCGGTGACGCCTTCATCGTTACCTGCCAGTCACGTTGATGCCACTCGGGTATAGCAGGGGCGGCTCGGAACATCCTCGGCATTTGCGGCTGGTGACAGCGTTCTTACCGGCACCCCACGGCCCCCGTGGGTTCAGGAAAACCGGAGGTCCTTCAGCGCGAACCCACGGGCCTGCCGGTGTGCGTCAGGCCGATGCCTCCGTGAGTTCGGGTGAAACACGAGGATGCTGAGGGATCCGAGGGTCTCGGCGGCGACGTCGGCCTGGATATCGTCGGTCATCACGACCGCCTGCTGAACTGCCGGTGGTGCACCCAAGGTCGGCGTACCGGTCCGGGGTCGGAACGGCGCATGCCGTCAAGCACGGCGGCCGGCCACCGGTCATCACCGACGACATGCTTCACACCGTGCTGCGGCGCCGCGCGGGCCGGCGAGTCCGTTGAGCAGATCCAGCCCGATCTGATCATCCCCACCGGCAAGCGCAAGGGGCAGAGCCCCTCGGTGGCCAGCATCTACCGGGCGCTCGCCGAGCACGCCAAGCGCGAGGCGTACCCAGAAGCCGTCGAGCAGGCTCACGCAGACTTCGCTACTCTCACCGGCCCCGAAGTTCTAGAACCCCGTACGGAAACCAAGGCCCTAACGACACCCTGAGTTACTTGTCACTTCGTGGCAGCTTCGGGAGAACAGGGCCTTCTCCACTGTCCTGTCGCAGTGAGGTTGTCGGATTCTCACGGCTTCTCGTTCGTGCTGTCGGATTCTCACCGCGTCGTGCGCTGAGCGAATGTCCTTCGACAGCGAAGTTAGTCGTGCGCAGCGCGCTGACCTGCGTCGACTGGATTGGATGTCAACACGGCGGGCGATAGCGTGCAACATCGTGTCGGAGGGGGACGCTGGATGCGGATTGTGCGCGACATCTGCCGTGTGCACACTCTGTGCGCTGCCCACGCGTCCGCGTCAGCCGCTGCGTCGGCGAGCGCGGAGGGCGGCCCAGTGGCGTAGCCGTTCGCTGATCTGGGCTTCGTGGCCGTTGCGTGTGGGCTGGTAGTAGGTCTCGCGGTCCATGTCGTCGGGGAAGTAGTCGGCGCCGGAGAAGCCGTCGGTGGTGTCGGGGTCGTACTGGTAATCCTTGCCGTAGCCGAGGTCCTTCATCAGCCGGGTCGGGGCGTTGAGGATGTGGGCGGGCGGCATGAGTGAGCCGGTGCGGCGGGCGGATCGGTGGGCCGTGGCGAGGGCGCGGTAGACGGCGATGGACTTGGGGGCCGTGGCGAGGTAGACGACCGCTTGGGCGATCGCCAACTCGCCCTCGGGGGAGCCAAGTCGCTCGTACACGTCCCAGGCGGCGAGGGCCTGCTGGATGGCGTGCGGGTCGGCGATGCCGATGTCTTCGTTCGCGAAGCGGACCAAGCGGCGGGCCACGAACAGGGGGTCCTCGCCGCCGTCGAGCATGCGGGCGAGCCAGTACAGGGCCGCGTCCGGGTCGGAGCCGCGCATCGACTTGTGGAGCGCGGAGATCAGGTTGTAGTGGCCCTCCTGCGCCTTGTCGTACAGCGGGGCGCGCTGCTGGATGTGGTGGGCGAGCGCGGCGGTGTCCAGGGGGGTACCGGGGTCCGGGAGGGCCTGGAACTGTTCGGCCATGTTGAGGAGGTAGCGGCCGTCGCCGTCGGCCATGGCGATCAGGGCGCGGCGGGCGTCGTCGTCCAGGGGCAGCCGGTGGCCGGTGAGGTCCTCGGCACGGTCGAGGAGTGTGGACAGGGCGGCTTCGTCGAGGCGTTTGAGGACGAGGACCTGGGTGCGGGAGAGGAGGGCGCCGTTGAGTTCGAAGCTCGGGTTCTCCGTGGTGGCGCCGACCAGGGTGATCGTGCCGTCCTCGACGTAGGGCAAAAAGCTGTCCTGCTGGGCGCGGTTGAAGCGGTGGATCTCGTCGACGAACAGCAGGGTGCCCTGCCCGATGGTGCGCCGGCTGCGGGCGGCGGCGAAGACCTTGCGCAGGTCGGCCACGCCGGAGAAGGTGGCCGACACCGGTTCGAAGGCCAGGTTGCTGCCGTCCGCGAGCAGGCGGGCGATGGTCGTCTTCCCCACGCCGGGCGGACCCCACAGGATGGCGGAGCCGAGGCGCTGCGACGCGACCATGCGACCCAGCGGGGCGTCCGGGGCCAGGAGGTGGTCCTGCCCGACGACCTCATCCAACTGGGTGGGGCGCAGGCGGTCGGCGAGTGGCCGGGCGGGCTCCTCGTCGAAGAGCGGCAGGGTCGCTTCGGTCGGTTCCATCGGTCTCTTCGATCGCAGGCAAAGGTGTGCGGGCGTGGCGAGCCTTGCACGGGGCACTGACAGACGTGGGCTCAGCGGCTCGTGGGCGCGCTTGCGGTGCTCATCGGCTACGGGGGCGGTCGCGCCTGGGCAGCCGCTCGACGGCCAGGTCGTAGGAGTCCTCGACCGCGTTGGTGACCAGCCGCTTGGTGATGCCGGGGCCCGGGCCGAGCGAGATCCAGTGCCATTTGTCGAGGTAGCGGCCCGGTGCGATCGAGACGTAGCCACGTACTTGCGCGCGGGCGTGTTCGGGTTCGCACTTGACCGTGATGATCTGCTCGTCCGGGTCGTCGGTGACGATCAGGAACACCTTGCCCGCGATCTTGTACACGTCCAGGTGTTGGGTGAACGGGTAGCCGTGGTCCGTCCCGGGCAGCGCGAGGGCCGCTTCCCGGGCGGTGTCCTGGAGGCGGTCGCCGGCCGCGCTCACCGGGCCGCCCGCGTGCTGGTGCCGTAGGTGTGCGGGTCGACGGGCTGCTCGGTCTTGGGCAGGTGGGCGACGACGAGTCGGTAGGAGTCGGTGACGAGCTCTTTGACGAGTTCCTTGTCGACGCCGTCCCCGCCCTCCAGGGTGATCCAGTGCTTCTTGTTCATGTGGTAGCCGGGGGTGATGTGGCTGTACTGCTCCCGCAGGGCGTGGGCCTCGCCGGGGTCCGCCTTGAGGATCACGACGGGGCGCCCCGGGACCTCGGTCATCAGCATGAACACCTTGCCGCGCACCTTGAAGACCTCCCAGTCGTCGCCGAAGGGATGTTCCAGCTGGGCTCCGGGAAGCTCCTCGGCGCAGTCGGCGGCGGTCTTGTGCAGAGTCGTTCCGTTCATGGGGCGTTGCCTTCCTCACGGGGTGGTCGCGGCGGCACACCCCATTCTTCCTTTGAAGCTGACAAATAGGGCAGTAGGCTGCGGACACGTGATGGTCGACAAGCGACACCCCAGCCCGAGCGGACAGGCCACGTCGGCCGCGGTTCCGCTGTACGGTTTCCAGCCCCCGGTCGGCACCCCGTACGGCCTTGAGGTGAGCACCGTCGAGGAATTCTTCGCCCAGCACGACGACTGGCCGTGGAACCCGCCTCGTCCGGGCCGCGCCACCTTCCACTACCTCATCGCCGTCACCGAGGGCGAGTTGCGGCACGACGTCGACCACCTCACGCGGGCCGTCGCCCCCGGCCAGTGGCTGTGGGTGCGCCCGGGGCACGTGCAGTGCTGGCATCCGCCGGGCGCGGCCCGCGGCCCGTTCATCCTGTTCGAACCGGACGTGCTGCGGCCCGACATCGCCCGCCTGCTGGCCCCTCTCACCGCACACGAGGCTCCTGCCGTGCTGAGCCCGCACCCCGGCGACGCCGCCTGGCTCCAGCAGACGGCACTCCAGCTTCTGGACGAACACCGCGCACTCGGGTGTCGCCCCCTCGACGTCCACCACGCCCTGCGGCGCAGCCTGCTCGAATCGCTGCTGCTGCGCCTGGCCAACGCCCCCGGGATCACCCCAGCCGACACGAGTGCCGGCAGAAGCCGCAGTGACGTCTACGGACGGTTCACGGACGCCCTGGAGCTGCACTTCCGCGAACTGCACCGGGCCGCGGATTACGCCGAGTTGCTCGGCTGCTCGGTCCGCACCCTCAGCCGCGCAGCCCGGGAAACAACCGGCAAGGGAGTGCGTGAGCTCATCGACGAGCGGCGCCTGCTCGAAGCCCGGCGCCTGCTGGGCAGCGCCCGATGGGATGCCCGGTCCGTGGCCGACCACCTCGGCTTCACCGACCCCGCGAACTTCGGCCGCTTCTTCCGCGACCGCACCGGCCTCACCCCGGCCGCCTTCGCGGCCCGCGCAGTGAGGACCGAAACGCGTGACGGAAACGCAGCGCAGGCCCCTTGCCGATCAGGAGGCGATGACTCCCGGCGCGGTCAGTCCGTGGTGAAACTGGACAGCAGCGCAGCGGGGTAGCGGCTGCCTGCCGAGCCGTGGGGAAGAATCTCAGCGATGCGGGCCAGCTCGGCGGCGGAGAGCTGGACGTCGGCGGCGCCGGCGTTCTCCTCCAGGCGCTTGGTGCTGCGGGTGCCGGGGATGGGCGCGATGTCCTCGCCCTGGGCGAGCAGCCAGGCCAGCGCGAGTTGAGCGGTAGTAATGCCCTTGGTGGCGGCCAGATTCTTGAGCTGTTCGATGGCGCGCACGTTGTACGTGTAGTTCTCGCCCTGCCAGCGCTCGTCCCAGCTGCGCATGTCGTCCGCGGGGTATTCGCTCGCGGGCTTGACCTGACCGGCGAGGAAGCCGCGGCCGAGCGGAGAGTAGGGCACCAGACCGATGCCGAGTTCCCGCAGCACGGGAAGGATCTTCTCCTCCACCTCCCGCTCGAAGAGCGAGTACTCGTACTGGAGCACGGAGACAGGGGTGACGGCGTGGGCCCGGCGGATGTACTGGGGGCCGACGTTGCTCAGACCGAAGTACTTCACCTTGCCCTCGGCGATCAGTTCGCCGACCACACCGGCGACCTCCTCGACCGGAACGGCGGGGTCGGAGATGTGCTGGTAGAAGAGATCGATGTGGTCGCTCTGCAGGTAGCGCAGGCTGTTCTCGGCGACCTTGCGGATGTTTTCCGGGCGGCTGTCGAAGCCGGGGCTGTGCAGCGGGGCGGTCATGTCGAAGCCGAACTTGGTGGCGAGGACCACCTCGTCGCGAAAGTCCTTGACCGCCTTGCCCAGGAGGATCTCGTTCCTGCCGGTACCGGCGCCGTACAGCTCGGCGGTGTCGAAGAAGTCGATCCCGACTTCGTGGGCACGGTGGATGGTCGCGATGCCCTCGTCGTCGTTCGAGGCGCCGTAGCCCATGGACATGCCCATGATCCCCAGGCCGAGCGCCGAGACGCGCAGACCCTGAGAGCCCAGATTGCGGTGCTGCATTGAGTTCACTCCCTCAGTGTTTCGCCGGCTTCACCCACGGAGGCCAAACCGAACTGTTCTGTTTGACTCTACGTGCCGGTCGCCCGGATGCCAAACCGAACGGTTCGGTGCCTTATCCTCGGGTTATGTCCCAGTCCCGCGACTCAGGCCAGACCGCAGCGCCCGCCTCCGGCGGCGACACCACGCGCGAGCGCATCCTTACCGCTGCCATGGAGGAGTTCGCCCGCCACGGCATCGCCGGCGCCCGCGTGGACCGCATCGCCAAGCTCGCCAGGACCAGCAAAGAGCGCGTCTACGCCTACTTCCGCGGCAAAGACGCGCTCTATGCCGACGTCGCCGCACGGGAGTACGTCGTCATCGCCGAGGCCACCCAGCTGGACCCGTCCGACCTCCCTGGCTACGCGGGCCGGCTGTTCGACTACTTCGTCGCCCGTCCGGACCACCACCGCCTGATCACCTGGGGCCGCCTCGAACTGCCGGACACCACAGCCGCTGCCGACGATCCCACCCAGGCAGCGATCGCCCGCAAAGTCGGCCAGCTCCGCCAGGCGCAACAGGCCGGACAGCTCGACCCCGCCTGGGACCCGGCCGACGTCCTCGCCCTGGTCAACCAGATCGCCACGACCTGGGCGGCACAACCCGAACTCAGCAAGGCCGCCGCCGCACACGCCGTGGACCCCACCACCACCGCCCGCCGCGCCGCGGTGGTGACAGCAGTCGAGCAGCTTTTCCCCCGAGCGCGCTGAGGTCCCCGGGCTGGCGGCCGCCCTGCGCGAACGATCCGTGACGGCGCCGACCGCTCTTGCCGCTCAAGTCGAGGGATCCGGGCTCAGTCGTCCAGGACCACGACGTGCTTGCCCGGCGTGGTGCCGGACTCGAGGTCGGCCTGGGCGTCACGGACCTGTTCCAGGCCGTGGTAGACCTTCGCGACCGGGACCTTGAGGCGCCCTTCGGCGATGGCCTGGAGCTGGCGGGCGAAGACGTCGGCCGGCAGGTCGGCGGCCTCGCCCGCGTAGCTGGTCAGCCGCACCCCGCTGGGGATCATGAACGGGGTGAAGTCGGGGATCGTCCACTGCCCCGCCAGGGCTCCGGTGAAGCAGACCGTGCCGTGGCGGCGGACGGTGCGGAGGGTGTCGGCGAGGACCGAGCAGCCCACCAGTTCCAGTGCGGCGTCTACGCCGTCAGGCAGCAGCGCGCGCACCTGGTCGGCGAGGGTGCCGTCGTCGACAAGGGGATGGTCAACGCCCACGGCCGTGAGTTCCCCGGCCCGGCCGGGGCTGCGGGTGGTGGACAGCACGGTGGCTCCGAGGTCCTTCGCGCTCGTGGCCGCGCTCAGCCCGACCGTGGAGGTGCCGCCGCGGATCAACAGCGTCTGCCCCTCCCGTAGGCCCAGGCCGGTGGTCAGCGATCCGTAGGCGGTCTGGAACATCTCCGGCAGCGCACCGACGACCTCCCACGGCAGACTGGTCTCGAACGGGATGACCTGCGCCGCCGGGACGGTCACGTACTGGGCGTACGCGCCGTCGAACGAGCGGCCCATGTTGCCCATCATGGTCGCCACCTGCTGTCCCGGCTGCAGTCCGCTGGCCCCGTCGGCCTCCTCGACCACACCGACGCCCTCGATGCCGGGAACGCGCGGGTAGGTGACCTCCGCATCCGACTCGCCCTTTCGGGTGGTGACCTCGGACTCGTTCACGCCGAACGCCTTCACCCTGATCCGCACCCAGCCGGGCTTACGGACGGGCACCAGCACATCCTTGATCTCCAGTGCGTCCAAGCCGCCCGGCCGGGTGACGACAACGGCCCGCATCGTCGCCGGTGCGGAATCGCCGGCTGCTGTCCCTTGGCTCATACCCAGCTCCTTTACCGTGTTCGTCCCCTGGTAGCTCTGTGCTGTTCCGCATGCCCGTATTCCCCGATGGCCGTCAGGGACGGTCGATGCCCTCCCACAGGTCGAGGGCCGCCTGATAGTGGGCGCTCGCCTCGAAGGGAGGGTTGCCGACCCTTTCCGAGGTCGGACGGTCCGTGACGGCGGGCCACAGCCGGGACTGCTCGCCGGTGACGAAGTCGAGCAGGATGTCGCGGATACGCGTGTCACGCTCGGCCTGCTCGGCACTGTGGCCCGGCTGTTCCTGGCCGACCAGGGCGTACATCTCGGTGCCGTGCACGGCGGGCGCGCCCTCGGCGGGCGCGCCCTCGGCGGGTCCGATCACCAGGAGATGGGCGTTGCCGCCCGCGGCGGCGTGGGCCAGGGCACCGCGGGCGGCGGGAAGCGCGAAGAGGTAGTCCGCCATGAGCGCGGCACGAACCTCGGCCGGGGTACGGCCGCCCTGGTCGTAGGCATGGACGATCTTCCTGGCGCGGGAGCGGGAAATGCGCCACCCCGCGACCTCGTCGGTGACGCGGTCGAGCGTGTGCGGGTCGAACCGGTCGAGGTCGTTCGCCACCCACCAGCGCATGTCGTCGCTGGCCAAGCTCAGCAGCACGGCGACACCGCGGTGCGCGCCCGAGGCCAGGACGTCCATGGGGTGGGCATGCACCAGCGCGCCGGGCTGTCCAATGTCCAGGACGACGCCGGTGGCCTGGTTGTCCATCCCGCCGCGGACTCCGAGATCCGTCGGGGCGACCTTCTTCAGGGCGGCCACCAGGGAGGCCGTGTCGAGGTCGATCAGCTTGTCGGGGTTGTCTGCGACACCGAGTTCCGTGACGAACCGGTGCGCGAGCTCCGCGGCCCACCAGGCCGGGATGGAGCGGGCTGGCCCGCCGGAGAACCCGGCCAGGCGCCGGTACAGGCCGTTGGCGGAGGAGGCACTGAGCAGCCCGAAGGTGGTATAGGCGCCGCCGCTGTGGCCGTAGACGGTGACCTGGTCGGGATCGCCGCCGAAGTGGGCGATGTTCCGTTGGATCCAGGTGAGCGCGGCGATGGCGTCCTGCAGGAAGAGGTTGCTGGCCTCGGCGAGCCGCCCGCCGTACTGCGAGAGTGAGAGCGCGCCCAGGGCGCCGAGCCGGTAGTTGATCGACACGCCCACCACGCGCCCCGTCGCGGCGAGGCCAGCGGCGTTCGAGGTGATCTGCGTGTTCGCGCCGTACTCGAATCCGCCGCCGTGGATGTAGACGGCCACCGGCAGCGCCTCCCCGGCCGGCTCCTCGGGAGCCCACACGTTCAGGTTCAGGCAGTCCTCGCCCATCCCGCTGTCCGCTTCGAGCCAGTCACCGCTGTCGGGCTGGACGGAGACGACGCCCTTGCGGTCATAGGGGAGGTCCGGATCGAAATCCGCGACCACGGGGCGGCGGTACCGCTCGGCGGTGGCATACGGGATCCCCCACCAGGACCGTACCCCTGGTGCAGTCGGAGCCTTGGGTGTGGTGGCGGCCATGACATGTCCTTCCGGCGCGGTTCGGGTGATGTGGGAGGGTGCGTCGGCGGCTGATTGCTCGCCGTAGCGCCCTCCCACCCTTCCCCGGGATCCGACAAATCGCCCGGCGGAGAGCGGTCACGCGATGGTCGACAGGTGACATTTTGGCGCTGCTCCTCTTCGTCATCCATGACCCCTGCGTCCCTGCCGCCCCGGACGCCACTCCGCTGCCCCTCCGCCGGTGGCCCTTCCGAGTCGCCGGGCCACGCCTGCGTGCTTGCCTCCCCGGAGCGTCTCCGTCCGTGCAAGCTCGGTGGCGTCGCTGTCTACGACGGCCGTGACCTATGCATGCGGCTCTGGCATGGGGCCCCGTACTTCACCGGTGCTACCGGCCGTTCCGATCCTCCCCAAGGGCCAAGTACCACACTCCCCGCTTCGTCCTCGTCCCCGTGCTCCGCGAGGAACTGGAGATCCCCGTCCCCGCCGACCGGCACCCCGGCCGCGCGTGGAAGCAGCAACCGCCGCTCGCGATCGTGCCCGCGCCCCGCACCGAACGACCGGTACGGATCGGATACGCGACGACGTCGACAGCCCGCCAGGAGCTGGCAAGCCAACTCGAAGCCCTTCACCGGGCCGAGTGCCACAAGGTCTTCAAGGAGCAGATCAGCACCCGGGTGAAGGTGCGGCCCGAGCTGGAGAAGGCGCTCGCCCTGGCCCACAAGGAGGCCGCCCCCGAGACGCCCGTCATCCTCACGGTGCACGAGCTCAAGCGCCTCGCCAGGAACGCGGCCGAGCTGATGACGCTGTCCGCCGAGCTCCAGGCCGGCGACATCCAGCTCGAACTTCTCACCGGCCCGCTCACCGGGATCTACGACCCCAACGGCATGGGCGCGATGTTCTTCGCCGTGCTCGCCGTCGCCGGGCAGATCGAGCGCAACTACATCCGGGAGAAGACCCTGGAGGGCCAGGTCATCGCCGCGTCCAAGGGCAACCACGGCGGACGCCCGAAGGTCATCGACGACGACATGCTCACCTTCGCCGCCGCTCTGAAGGACAAGGGCGTCCCCGTCCCCGAGATCGCGAAGAAGCTCACCATCAAGGTCGGCAAGAACGCGGGCAGGTCTCCCTCGGTCGCCTCGCTGTACCGGGCCCTCGGGGAAGCCGAGACCGCCGCGGTGGACGACAGCCTCCCGATGCGGCCCAAGCCCGTCCGCATCCGCCAGCCCGGAGAGCCGCTCACCGCCGAGGAGATCGAGCTACGCGAACGACTCCAGACCCAGCCCCACCCGAACGCCGAGATGCGGTAGAACGTCCTCACCTCGGCGGCCCAGAGAACAAGAAGAGTGCTCCCCGCACCCGCGGGGATGGTCCCGCTTCGACCGGGGCGCGGCGCGTGAATGACTTGTGCGTCGGCCACGCCCACATCGGCGTCACCGCCGGCGTCTACGCCCACGTCCGACTCCGCCTCCAGCGCCAGGCCATCGACACCCTCGGCAGCATCCTCGGCTCAACCGACACCCCGGACGACCCGCCCATCGCAGCCGTCATCCGCTGACGTTGGCGTCAGCGTTGCCGTCAAACACCACAGGAGCCCCACCAGAGACCAGCTCTGGTGGGGCTCCATTGAGGCACTTGCCAGGTGCGTCCACTTTCAGATTCTGAAAGACACTGTGGCAAATCCATCAAACTCCGCGAAATCCTCGAAGACAGGCACGGGAACTTCCGACACCATGTCGACTCCACAGAAGTATCGCGCCCCTGCGCTGGCCGAATAGATCAAATCGATATCTCGTAGCCCGTCACTTACCAGAGTAACGAGAGACGATTCAGATCCGCTATACATGAACATCAGGTGAGAATGCCGACCAAGTGGCGTCGCTTTGGAAAAATCCACAACGTAACCCTCCCAACCCTCAGTCATTTCGAACTCTACGTGTTCAACGAGGCTCCAGTCGAGTCGGCTCGGAGTCCAGGCTCGATTCTCAAGGTAGCGCTCAAACTCCGTCGAGACCGTGCGGTCTACCAGCAAGGATTCGTGTGCGCCCATCCATTCCTGGATGTGCGGGGCCTCAGTTCTCACCGCGTTCCATTTATTCGACTATGTATGCGGGAAATGACTGAGCGGCGCCAGGTAGTCATCTTCGGTGCCATCGGTGATCACATTAGCCCCAGATCTCCAACCGCCTGCCGACCGCTTTTCGCCATCCCTAACCCACCAGTTGATGTGGAACGCCTTCTCGAGGTCCTTGGGGTCATAGTCGATACGCCATCCCCTCATTCCATCCGGGCTTTGCATTCTCGTTACGCGCGGCCCACGCCCGCCCGGAGAATCCCCGGTGGGTGGTGATCTTCAAAGTGCCAAACAACGCCGGTGTCGTAGATCAACTAAACACGGACGCCGGTGATGTCCGTGAGGTGGACGGCGAGGCGGGCGGCTTGTCGAGTGCGGCTCATGGCCCCTCTTGCGCGTCTCCGTCGGCGGCGATGCTGCGGTTGGCCGTAGCGCGCAGGGCTTTGGCGCGGGCCCGGTCCCTGTCGAGGAACTTGTGGAGGTCCTTGGGGAGAGGGTCGCCGCTGCGCTCGCTCTCGCGGATCATCCGCTCTTGCAGGTCGGCAGAGAAGTCCCACATATCGGCCTCCTCCTGCGGGTCAGGTACCAAGTGATCCATCCGCATGCGGTGGGCGGCTTCGTGCACGAGCGTCACCATCTGGATGGTGGAGTACCGGGGCAGGCTGCCGCTGACCGGATCCTCCTGGTCGGCTGCGCCGTCGTGGCGGCGCAGCCACCGGTCCAGTTCGTGGGCGGTCTTCTCTGCGCTGCCGTTCGCCGGGACGGCGCTGCCCGGCGCGTAGCGGGCACCGTAGGGGATACGCCTGTCGTCGGGGGTGCAGTCATGGTGTCGCCGCTCGGGGTTGGCGAGCGGCTCGCGCCACGTCTTGACGCGTTGGGCGAACTTGGTGTGGGCGGACTGCCGGGTGATGCCCAGCGCCTCGCCGATCTCTTCCCAGCTGGTGCCGCGCTCGCGTTCATAGATGACGGCCCGGCGCTGGGCTTCCTCGGCGAGGCGGATCAGGTCGGCGGCCTCACGCACGAAGTCGCCCGGAGTGACCGTGCTGGAGGAGTCGTCTCCGGTGCCGATGCGGGCAAGCGCGGTCTCGGCGACCTCGCGGTGGGCGTCGGAGAGCATCAGGCGCGCGAGGGCGGCAGGGGTGTACGGGTGCGGTAGATCGGCCGTCGTGTCGGCCTGCGGAATCGTCTCGGTCATGTTGTCACCTTATGACTGACGGGGCATCTTTGTCAGCCTCTATATGACGATTGGTATAAGTCAGGCCAGAACTGACCAGTTCCCATCGTTGGTTGCGTCTGACGCAGTCGGTTCGTCAAGCTAGGACTGACATAATGCCGATGTCAGACAACGGGTGACACTCGGGGTCGTCCCATGAATCCACAGGATAATTACAGTTATCCTGTTGGCATGCTGACGCCCTATCAAAATGCCCTGCAATCAGGTGAATCACCCGAAACGCCGGGAGAGGAGATGGCCAACCAGCCTGCCGAGCCGCTCGCGCCGCACCGCAGGCCTGGGAGCGACCGGCACCACGGCGCAGGGCCGCAGGCCGTGCTCGACTTCCCGCCGGTCCCCAACGGCATCGACTACCTGCTCACCGTCGTCACGGACCTGCTGCCGGACCTCGCCGGCAAACCGCCGCGCATCAAGTACGCCGTGCTTCACCTCCAGGCCGCCGCCGAAGTGCTCCTCAAGGCACGACTTTCCCGCGTTCACTGGAGCCTCGTCTTCAAGGACCCGGGCAAGGCCACTTCCACCAAGTACGCCGACGCCGATTTCGACAGCTGCACCACCGACGAGGCGGTGGTGCGTCTGCGCAACATCGCAGGCATCCAGATCAGCCAGAAGGAGGCCACCGCCCTCAAGGATCTCGCCAAGGACCGCAACGCGCTCCAGCACTATGGCCTGACGCACAACGCGAAAGCCGTCGAATCGCGTGCGGCCACCGTCCTGGACTTCCTCGTGCGCTTTATTGAGGAGCACCTGGCACCCGAGCTCTCCGAATCCGAGTCACTAGCCCAGCAGATGGGCACCGTCCGTGCCGCCCTCAAGCTGATCCAGTCGTTCGCCACCGAGCGGATGAACCGCCTGCGCGGCAACGAACTGAAGGACGCCGAAGGGCGCACTCTGCGCTGTCCGGACTGCCAGCAGCTCGCCGTACTCACCAAGGCCACTCCCTGCAGCTGCCTCTTCTGCGGCAGGAACTGGCCCGCATACGACCTCGCCGATTACTTGCGGGCCGGGAGGCACCCGGGCAGTCCGCTCGACGAGTGCCCGGGGTGTTACGCGCCGACCCTCACTGACGATGCTGAGTTCGCCGACGGCAAGGCCACCCTGTACTGCACCAACTGCGCCAGTCGATACGCCCCCGCCGAACTCGGCAACTGCGCGGCGTGCGGGTGCTACTGGCCCATCGACGACACCGAAGCCGGGCGAGAACTCGTGTGCGCCAACTGCGACAGGCGCATCCGCCAAGAAGAGGACGAGTGCTCCTGGATGTAGGCAACCCGGGTATCCCTCCCCCACCAGCGTGAGGAACTGCATGACGACTATCCCGGCCCGCGGACCACGGGCCACCCTCGCCACCTTCCGGCGCGACCCGCGCGACCTGTGGCCCGAGCACGCGCGGAAGCTGCACGACCACCTGGCCACCCTGTACGGCGAGGACGACCTGCTGCCCACTCTCGCGGCCTCCTGGATCGCCCACCAGCGGTCCGTGAATACACAGAAGGCGTACACACGCGGCTTCCGCATCTTCGAGGAATTCGCCCGGGAGTACGGCGCCCACCCGATGGCGGTGAAGTTCCCCCTGGCCGACACCTTCCGACTCCACCTGGAGCAGGCCGCCACCTGGGTGCGGGTCAAGGGCGGCCGGCGCGGTGAGATGACCCGCACCGGCAAGCCGTACAGCGACGCGTCCCAGGCCAACGCCCTGTCGGCGGCCTCCTCGTTCTTCGCGTTCCTGGACAAGGTCAGCGACGACGGAGTGAAAAACCCCTTCGGCGCGGTGCAGCGCCCCTACCTCGACCCGGACTACTCCCCCACCCCCGGTTACACCGAGGAGGAGTGGACACGGCTCGTAGTCACGGCCCGGGACCACCACCGCGTGGCCGCGTATCGGAAGCGGTCGTACGCGCTGCTGCTCATGCTCTACACCTGCTGCCTGCGCATCGACTCCCTGCTCAGCGCAAAGGTTGAGGATTTGAGCGAAGACCAGGGCCACCGGGTGCTACTGCTGGAGAAAATGAAGGGCGGCGGCCGGAAGAAGAAGCCCATCCCGCCGGTCGCCTGGCATGCGTTGCAGGACTACCTCGACGGCCGCCAGACAGGCTGGCTGTTCTGCACGGCCAGCGGCGGCCAGCTCGACGAACCCGCTGTCTGGCGGCTCCTCCAGGCGCTCGCCAAGCGCGCCGGGCTCCCCCTACGCGGCCCACACGGAGTCAAGGGCGACGCGGTGACCCACGCCTTGGCCAAGAAGGACGCCCGCCCGGACAAGGTCCAGTTCTGGGCCGACCACAAGGATTCACGTACCACCCAGCGCTACAACAAGCGCAAGGGGCGGCTCGACGACAGCCCCGGGTATGGCATCGGCGCCGACCTCGCCGGCGCGCTGGCCCCCGAGAGCACCTGACGAGCGGATCAGTTTCTTTTGCTGTCGGCGGCCGACCGGCTACGGCTGCGGTGTCGAGGGTGCCGGTGCCAGGAACGATCACGGTCTGCTCGTCCAGGGCGTCGAAGACGTCGTCGATCAGCCGTGCGGCCATGCGGGGGGCCTTGGGCCGGATCAGCTCGACGAGTCGGCGGCGGCCGGCTTTGCGCAGGGCGGCCGGGGAGCCGTGGCGTTCCAGGAGCCAGGTGACGGCCTGGTGGTCCAGGCGGGGGCCCAGGACGCGCTCCAGGCTGGGGTGGAACTGGGTGAGCAGGCCGCGTGTCCGGTTGCCGGTGCGGGTGGCCTCGGCGGCGAGGTCCTGGTCGAAGCCGGTCAGCACGGTCAGTTCGGCGGTGATCTCGTCGGTCAGTTCGAGCGAGCGCAGGGTGTGCGGCATGGTTCGCGCGGCGTCGGCGATGACGGCCGCGTCCTTTGCGTCGGTCTTGGCCTCGCCGGGGTAGAGGTCGGCGATCCGGCGCATCGCCAGGCCGGGCAGGTAGGCGACGCGGCAGCCGGCGTCGCGGGCGACGGCCATGGGCAGGGCACCGATGGAGGCGGACTGGTCTACGATCACCAGCACGGTGCCGAACTTCGCGGACAGTTTGTCGAACACGGCCCGCAGCTTCGGCTCGCTGTTGGGCAGCGGCTTGTCGAAGACCTTCTTCCCGGCCGGAGTCAGCCCGTGCCCGTGGTGGGCGGAACTTGCCGACGTCCAGGCCGAGGAACACGCCCACGACTTGGATCTCGAACATCGCACCCCTCCAGGGGTGTTGACGGTGTTGGCCTCGGCTCGGGTGTCGTGCTCGCGCATCCACGTAATGCAGGCCTGCCGCCCGCGAACCGTCCGGCATTGCGCCGGACCGGACGGTGGCCGGACCTCTGATCAGCGTCTCCGACGAACACCCCCGAACCCGGGTGACACCACCCCCCAGGTCATGTTTTCGACAGGGGGACACAGTCATGCCGGGCCCGGAGGCCAGCGGCCCCGTTGCAGGACCGCGAAAAACATAACGGGGGGGGGACGGCGGAGGCGCTGTGGTTCTTCGCCGGGAGGCGCCACGTGGGGCCGGAGGCGTCGTGGCGCTGGATGTGCTGGAGGACGAGGGTGATGGACTGGCCGGGGCACAGGCCTGCGAGGGTCATGTAGAGGGCGAGCCGTGCGCGTTCGGGGTGCGGGCCGCGGTAGCGGTCGGCGGCGGTGCGCAGCGCGTCGGTCTGGTGGGCGGTGAGCTGGTCGCGTTCGTGGGTCCGGCGAGCGCCCGGCGGGGAGGGAGGTTCCATCGGGCGGAGCCGAGGTCCTGCTCGCAGTGGGCGTAGAAGCTGCGGACAGCGGAGACTGCGCGGCCCCGGGACGCGGCGGCCATCGGGCTTCCGCCGAGGTTGGTCAGGCGCGTGGCCCAGTCCTGGATGTGCAGGTAAGCAGTGCCGCCGGCGGAGTCGGTGCGGATCAGGGTCCGGCGCCCGCGCCGGTACTTCTTCGGCAGCTGGGCCAGAGTCAGGCGCGCGGCGGTGATGTGGTCGGCCACCGTGTTCGATCCCGCGTTGCCAGGGCCCGACGGATCTCCCGGGCCTGCTGCGGACATCTCTGGACGCACTCGCTCCGCCCAGAGATGGAGCGATCTAACTTTACGGAACAGACGAGCTACCTCAGCCCCTCCGGGCCGCCAGGGCAAGGCGCCGCTCCGTCGGTTCGGTACGGAGACCAGCCCGTCCCATGGCGGTTTGCCGGGGTGTGCTGGTCCAGACCGTAGTACGCCCCCGCGAGGCCTCCGGTCACCGCGGCGACGGTGTCCGTGTCACCGCCTAGGTCGATCGCCGCGCGTATCGCGTCTTCGAAGCTGGTGGTGGTGCGCAGGGACCAGACGGCGGAGCCCAGGCACGGCCAGACGGCACCGTTGAACTCGGTCGCCTGATCGGGGTGCCAGTCGGGCGCGAGGACTGCGGCGTAGCGGCCACGGTGGTTGGGATGGACAAGAGCCAGGATGTCCGGGAGCGCGGTAAGGGGGTCGGTGTCCTCGAACGTGACACGGATGAGTTCGTGGAAGATCGCGGGTGCCTTCCCAGGCCGCGCGGTCACCGTGGGTGGGGCCAGCGATGCGGCGGGCCGCGTCCATGGCAGCTTCTTGGCCGGCAGGCGCGAAGTGGACCGCGGAGGTCGACGCCCGCATCAAAGAGCCGTTTCCCGCTGCTCGCTGGTTGACCTGGAAATGGATCGCGGCAGCGAGGCCCCAGGGCATGCTGCACCTGCTCCAGTCCGCACTCGTGCATGTCAACACCCTGCTGGTGCAGCAGGTCCTGGCCGAACCGGCCTGGGCCAAGAAGCTGAGCGACGAGGACCGGCGCGGCCTGACCGCGCTGTTCTGGTCCAACATCAACCCGTACGGCACCTTCCGACTGGACATGGCCAAGCGCCTCGGCCTGGGGCCTGTCGCTGACGTACCAGGGCCACGCACACCGGCGGACGCCGCTGACCGGTCCGGCGTGCGCCTGGCCTGACGCGGTCCTGCGCGGCGCGGGATCGCTTCGTCGGCGGCGCGGCCTGACGAAGCGGCGGACCGGTCGAGCGGTGCCGGCCGTATGCCGTGGCTACCTGTGACCGGCTGTCGTCGCACATGTCCATGGTTGCCGGGGCGGGCGATGACGAAGACGCACAGAATGCATCAACGCTGGGCGGCGCCCAGATGCCGGCGGACCAGTCCTCAGGCTGGGCTCGACGTACCTGTGACGACGTCCACGGCGTGGCGGCGGTGGGCGGCGAAGAGGGGGAGGGCGGCCTGGGAGTCGCGGGCGCGCAGGGCGGCGGCCAGTGCATGGTGCTCCTGGGGGATGCAGCCGAGGTAGCCCTCGGTGCTGAAGCCGATGCGGGTCAGCAGGAACAGGTGGACCTGACAGCGGATGGACTCCCAGGCCGCGGCGAGACGCTGGTGGCCGGTGGCGGCGAAGACGGCGTCGTGGAAGGCGATGTCCAGGCGGACCATGTCGTGCGGGTCCGTCGTGTGCTCCATCACGTCGGCCGCCTTCTCGATGGCGGCAAGGTCCTCCTCCAAGGCGTGGGCGATGACCTGCTGGACGGCGAGGTCCTCCAGCGCGCCGCGCAGACTGTCGAGCTCGGCGACATCCTCGGCGGACAGCGTGGTGACGACGGTGCCGCGGTGCCAGGCGCAGTGCACGAGCCCCTCGCGCTCCAGTACGCGCAGAGCCTCACGCACCGGGCCCCTGCTGACCTGCAGGACGCCTGAGAGTTCGACCTCGCGCAGCGGTGCCCCGGGGGCGTAGGCGCCGCTGAAGATCGCCTCCCGGATCCGGTCGGCGACCTCGTCGGCCAGTCCGCGACGGCGGGCGGGGGCCACCGCGTCTATGAGTTGCGTCTTCTCCATGTCGTAATGTTAACATTCCCGTGTTGTTGCAATGTCAACATTAGGACAACTGGAGGGCCGGTCATCCGGCCAGGAAAGAGGGGACTTCCCATGAAGGTGTTCCAGATCGGTGCCGCCGGAAGTGTCGGCAGGAGGCTCGCCGGCCTGCTGTCCGAGCGCGGCGACGAGGTGACCGGCATGCACCGCAGCCCGGACCAGGCCGACACGATCCGCGCGACCGGGGCGACGCCGGTCACCGGCGACCTGATCGCCGACTCCGTGGAAGAGCTCGCGGGCAAGCTCGCCGGGCACGACGCGGTGGTGTTCTCGGCCGGCGCCCACGGAACCGGCATGGACAAGACCACCCTCATCGACGGCAAAGGCCTTCAGAAGGCAGCCGACGCAGCTGCCGCCGCCGGGGTGACACGGTTCGTCCTGGTTTCGGTCTTCCCCGACGCGCTGCGCGGCGGCGAGGCCGGTGAGGGCTTCGAGCACTACATCAAGGTCAAGAAGAGCGCCGACGTGTACCTGGCGCGCACCGATCTCGACTGGCTGATCGTCCGCCCCGGCACCCTGCTGGACACTCCCGGCAGCGGCCGGGTCACCGCCGCGGCCGCCGTCGAGTACGGCGACGTGCACCGCGACGATGTCGCCGCGTTCATCGACGCCGCCCTGCACGAGCCGCGCCTGAGCCGCGTCATCGTCGAGCTGACCTCCGGCGACACCCCCGTCACGGACGCGGTCGCCCGCCTCGCCGCCTGATCCCGGCGCCCCCACCCCCCACCAGCGAAGGACCACCACCATGACTGCGATCGATTCCTACAGCCACGGCGTCTCGGGCGAGCGCGAGTTCGGCTTCGCCCAGGCCATCAAGGTCGAGCACACGATTTATGTCTCGGGCCAGCTCTCCCACGACGACGAGGGCAACTTCCTCCACCCGGGCAACTTCGAGGCCCAGAGCGCGCAGGTCTTCGCCAACTTCGAGAAGGTCCTCGCCCACTACGGCGCCACCCGCAACCAGGTCGTCTCCGAGACCCAGTACATCGTCGACCTGCCGAAGTACAACAACGCGATGGCGGCCGCCAACCTGGCCTACTTCGGCGACCACCGCCCCACCAGCAGCACCATCGGCGTAGCTCACCTGTTCTTCCCCGGCCAGCTCATCGAGACCAACTTCATCCTCGACACCCGTCTGCCCGCCTGATGGCCACCGCGTACTGGAGTTCCGTCTTCACCAGCTCCGCAGACGAGACCTGGGCGGTCGTCCGGCGGTTCAACGGCCTGCCCGACTGGCACCCGGCCATCCGGGCGAGCGAGATCATCGGGGGCGGCAACGGACTCACCCCCGGTGCGGTCCGCCTCCTCGCCGGGATGGACGGCAGCACCTACCAGGAACGGCTCGCGGGCTTGGACGAGGTCGACCGGAAGCTGACCTACGAAATCGTCGAGGCACCGCTGCCGGTGCGCGGCTACCGCTCGACGCTGCACGTCCAGCCCGTCGCCGACACCGGCGGCCCCTTCCTCAGCTGGCACGCCACCTTCGACCCGGCCGAGGGCACCACCGCCCAGGAAGCCACCGCGGTCCTGGAAGCGGCCTACGCCCCCGCCCTCGCGGGCCTCCACACGATCCTCGCCTGACACCGGACGGCAGCCGACCCGTCCCGATGCCATCGATCACCGATCACCGATCACCGATCACGGAAGAAGCACCCCCCCACATGAGTTCCCTGTTCACCCCCCTCACCCTGCGTTCCCTGTCGATACCCAACCGGGTGTGGATGTCACCGATGTGCATGTACTCCGCCGCCCCCGAGGGTCCGGACACCGGTGCGCCCACCGACTTCCACCTCACCCACCTGGCCTCCCGTGCCGCCGGTGGCACGGGCCTGGTGATGGCCGAGGCCACCGGCGTCCGGCCCGACGGGCGCATCAGCCCCTGGGACCTGGGCCTGTGGAACGACCGCCAGCAGGAGGCGTTCACCCGCATCACCTCGGCTATCAAGGCGCACGGTGCTGTCCCGGCCATCCAGCTCGCCCACGCCGGCCGCAAGGCGTCCGTCGACAAGCCCTGGCTGTCGGACCGCCACCTGAGCGAGTCCGAGGGCGGCTGGCAGCCCGTCGCCCCCAGCGCCATCGCCTACGACGGACTCGCTGTCCCTCACGAGCTGACCGTGGACGAGATCCAGCAGCTCGTACGCGACTTCGCGGACTCCGCGCGGCGCGCGCTGGCCGCCGGCTTCCAGGTGGCCGAGGTGCACGGAGCCCACGGCTACCTGATCAACTCCTTCCTCTCCCCGGCCTCCAACCACCGCACCGACGCCTACGGCGGCAGTTTCGAGAACCGCATCCGCTTCGCCCTGGAGGTCGTCGACGCGGTCCGCGCGGTGTGGCCCGAGGACCTGCCGGTGTTCTTCCGCACCTCGGCCACCGACTGGCTGACCGAGAACCCCGAGGACAAGCGCGAGGGCTGGACCGGGGAGGACACCGTCCGCCTCGCCAAGGAACTCCACGCCCACGGCGGCGACCTGCTGGACGTGTCCACCGGCGGCATGGTCCGCGACGCGAAGATCGTCGCCGGGCCGAACTACCAGGTGCCCTTCGCGGACCAGGCCCGCAACCAGGCCGGCATCCCCACCGCAGCCGTCGGCATCATCACCGAGCCGCAGCAGGCCGAGGACATCATCACAGGCGGGCAGGCCGACGCCGTCTTCCTCGGCCGCGAACTGCTCCGCAACCCCTACTGGGCCCAGCACGCCGCGCTCGCGCTCGGCGCCGAGCCGACCTGGCCCGACCAGTACGCCTACGTCGTCAAGCGCCGCAAGCGCTGACCTCCCCACCCCGTACAGCTAAGAAGCCATCTCATTTGGACGACTCGGTATTCTGTGCGCCATGGTGGGGATCGTTGAGCGGCTGGTGCCGGACGAGTTGTGGGAGTTGTTCCAGCGGGTGGTGCCTGAGGCGCCGTCGCGGCCGCAGGGCGGTGGTCGGCGTCGGCACGGCGACCGGGAAGTGCTGGCCGCGATCGTCTTCGTGGCCACGTCGGGTTGTACCTGGCAGCAGCTGCCTTCAGCGTCGTTCGGCCCGTCCGGAGCGACCGCCCACCGGCGCTTCTCGGAGTGGTCGAAGGCCAGGGTGTGGGCCAAGCTCCACCGCCTGGTCCTCGACGAACTCGGTGCCCGCGGCGAGCTGGACTGGTCGCGGTGCGCGATCGACTCGGTGAACATGCGGGCCCTGAAAAGGGGGACCTGACAGGTCCGAATCCTGTCGACCGGGGCAAGTACGGCTCGAAGATCCACCTGATCACGGAACGGTCGGGTCTGCCCATATCCGTCGGCATTTCCGGGGCGAACCTGCACGACAGCCAGGCCCTGATCCCGCTCGTGAAGGGCATCCCGCCAATCCGCTCGCGCCGCGGCCGACGACGGCGCAAGCCCGGCAAACTCCACGCCGACAAGGGCTACGACTACCCCCACCTGCGGCGATGGTTACGCGAACGCGGCATCGCCCACCGCATCGCCCGCAAGGGAGTCGAGTCCTCGCAACGGCTGGGCCGCCACCGCTGGACCGTGGAACGCACCATGGCCTGGCTCGCCGGCTGCCGCCGCCTCCACCGACGCTACGAACGCAAGGCCGACCACTTCCTCGCCTTCACCAGCATCGCCTGCACCCTCATCTGCTACCGAAGGCTCACCAAATGAGATGACTTCTAAAGCCTCTGCGCGCTGTCCTCACCACGGAAGGCGCGCTGAACCACCGCACCGGGAGATCCCCACGAACCACCTGAAGGACAAGGTCGTCATCATCACCGGCGCCTCCTCCGGCATCGGCGCCGTCAGCGCCAAGGCCCTCGCCGCCCGCGGCGCCAAGATCGTCGCCGCCGCCCGCGGCCAGGAAGACCTCGACCAACTGGTCACCGACATCGAGAAGACCGGCGGCACCGCAGCTGCCCGGCTCACCGACGTCACCGACGCCGCCGACATGCAGGCACTGGCCGACTTCGCCATCGACACCTACGGGCGTATCGACGTCCTCGTCAACAACGCCGGCCTAATGCTCTTCTCGTACTGGAAGGACCTCGCGCTCGACGACTGGAACCGGATGCTCGACGCGACCGCCTAGGAGGCGCCGCCGACCCCGGCGCCGAGAGGTACTTGCGGACCGTCTTGCAGTCCAAGCCGGTCTCCCGGGAGATCTCCGACAGGCTCATCGCCCCGGACTCCAGCAGGCCACGAAAGCGCCGGAGCTCCAGCCAACGCTGCGGATCCAAGACCACTGCCAGCCCCTTCCACCGCCCGAATCGACCAAGCAGCAGAGTGCCGAGCTCCAAGTCTCACCGCATCAGCAACTGTCCCTTTTCATTCGTACGAGGCTGGGGACGTTCACGTGTACGCCGACATTGGGCGACTTACCAAACACCCCAGACGGGATAAAACGCTCTTTCACTTAGCTTGTTCTTTATCTTCCGGTGCCGACACGCTCATGAAGAAATCAATATGAGGGCAGGGAGCACCGCACGGTTCGGTGGATCAGTAGCGGTGGCCGGGCCAGTGAGGGTCCTCCCAACGATCGTCGCCGGTGAGGCCGAGCAACCGTATTCGGTGGAGCAGTTCCCCTGATACGCCGTGGGCCCGGAGCCGGGCAGGGGCATTGCGGACCAGCCAGGCGGTCAGCTCGGTGCGTGTCCCTTCCTCGTTCTCCCAAGAGTGCCAGGGGAGTTGGCCTCCGAGCAGGTCGTACTCCCACTTTGCTGCCGCCTCGGCCAAGTGGTCGTCGGCCGGGCGGTCAGTCACATTTTCCCATGTGGTGAGCCACGGGGTAAGCGTGGCAGATGCCTCGGCGATCAATGTCAGGACCTCGTACGCGGGTACTACGGGATCGGAATCGGCGAGCGTGTCGGCCCACCAGGCGTGTAGGAAGTCCCTGACTGCTTCGGCTTGCACCGTGGGCCACTGCTGCCAATGACCGCGAGCAAACGAGCGGCCGGCTTCCTCCAAGGCGAAGAGCGGCTCGACGGAGCCTTTGACGAGGGCCGTGGCGAACTGGGGCAGGACCCGGCGTAGTACAGATGCGTGGTCGCTCCAGTCGGGGGCCTGCCAGGTGCGGCGTAGGAGGTCAAGGTCCAGCTCCGTATCCGGAACCTTGAGCTGCGCGAGTTCTTCGGCGCTGCCCCAGTGGCACTCGCAGTTGTGCTCGTCGGGGTGGGCCGTCATCCCGCCGAAGGCAACGGCCAGGCCGTCAAGCGCGGTAGAGAGGCGAAGTCGTGCGGGGGGCCGGTCGGGGTTCATCATGGCGTCCGCATTCAGGGACTCCGGGAGCTTCTGCCATCCGAAGATCGCTAACTTACCCGGGTGGTTCTCAGGCCGCCATCGACATGATGCATCCAGAATTCCGCCGACGCTTGTGATCGCCCCGGGACGATCACAAGGTTGGCGGGAGTGCCTGTGCGCGCCGGCATTCTGGGCTCGAACGGCGTCTCGAACGACATCACCCACCTGGTGATTCACCGGACGTATCGCAGCGCGTGTACGGTCGTTGACAGGGAGTACCGGGCGGCACAGGCGCCGCAAGGCAGGCCGGAGGCCGGCCAATGACGAGGAGCCGATCCATGACGAGCGCATGTCCTCAAGACCACGGGGCTCGAGCCGCCTCCGCGGCTGGTAGCGCAGGCGTCGAGGTGCTCGCCGTCAGGCCGAGTCCGGTCGATGTACTCGCGATCGCCGGTCCGCCGCTTCGCCACCTGGCGGTAATTCCCGACGGGAATCGGCGCTGGGCCAAACTGAGAGGGCTGCCGAGTCCGGCAGGCCATCGAAGGGGTTGCGAGCGAACGTTGGAGTTGCTCGACCATTGCCGTACGGACACGGACATCGAGATTGTCACCTTCTGGACGACGTCCATCGAGAACCTTCACCGGCCTCCTGAGGAGGTAGCCGCAGGGCTGGCCGTGATCGCGGCCTTCGTGGAACATATCGCAGCCCTGGCGCAGTGGCGGATCGGTCTGCTCGGCAACCTGGAGCTGGTGCCGGGAGACATCGCTGCGCGGCTTCGGGACTGTGTCCACCGCAGCAGAGCGGTGCAGGGGCCCATGGTGAACTTCGCAATCGCTTATGGCGGGCAGGACGAGATCACCCGTGCGGTGCGTAGCCTGCTGGACGCGCGCGAAGCCGACGGTAGTGGCCCGGCGGGCCGGAGACCGGTCGAAGCCGCCGACTTGGCCTGCCATCTCGACACAGCCGGCCAACCCGACCCGGACCTGGTGATCCGCACGTCGGGGGAGACCCGAATGTCAGGATTCATGCCCTGGCAGACTCTCCATTCGGAGCTCTACTTCACCCCCCTTCTGTGGCCCGACTTCGACGTATCTGCCTGGGAGGAAGCGATCGAGGACTACCGGGGGCGCCAGCAGCGCAGGGGACTGTGAGTGAGAGCCTGCGCCGCGGGCGAGGCGGTCCTGGGGCCCCAGCCTCAGAATGTAGGTTCTGGGCTGCGGGTATCTTCCCTCGGCTCTGCAGCCCCAGGCTGGGCCACGCCCTGCCCCCTGCAGAGGCATCACCTGCCCCAGCAGGCCCACTACACGGGAATACCGGCAAGTCACCACCGCCGGGCACGTCACCTGGACCGCCCGGTGTCGTTGGTCATCACGTCGGCCGCTCTGCGCGCCGCAAGGGGACATGAACTGCGACTGAGCGGTGGGGACACAAATGGTGCACGCGACCGATCACCGGGCCGGCACGTTGCCGAAGCACGGCTCGACCACGCCATCGAACCGCCGCCCCATCCTCCGTATGCGCGGCATCCACAAGAGCTACCGGGAGCGTCCCGTCCTGCGCGGGGTGTCGCTGGACCTGTACCCGGGCCAGATGGTGGGTGTGGTGGGCGAGAACGGTGCGGGCAAGAGCACTCTGCTGCGGATCCTGACCGGCGACCTGCTCGCCGATCGCGGCGTGGTGGAGTGCCAAGGACTGGTGGGAAGCTGTCCGCAGGACGCGGTACTGCACGGGGCTTTCACAGTCGAGCAGCATCTGCAGTTCTTCCAGAGGGCCTACGGCCTGGACCATGTGGACCGCGCCTTCGAGCTGCTCGAGCAGCTGAACTGCAATGGCTACCGGAACCAGCGTCTGGAGACGCTCAGCGGCGGCACCCGGCAAAAGCTCAATCTTGTGCTGGCCCTGATGCACGATCCGCAGGTGCTGCTCCTGGACGAGCCGTACCAAGGCTTCGACTGGGAGACGTATCTGCGGTTCTGGGACCTGGCCCGAGAGTTGAGCAGCCGCAGGTGCGCGCTGCTCATCGTCTCCCACCTCGCCTACGACGCTTCTCGCCTGGATGCCCTGTACCGACTGGACGCAGGTGAGCTGTGCAGGGTGGACCAGCCCGGCGCCGAAGGGTGGGCGTCATGAACCGGCGCGGGAATTGCTTCCGCACGGCGTTGCTGTTCGCGCTCATCGAGCAGGCTCGCAACCGGCTGGCGCTGCTCATCGTGCTGCTGTTCGTCCCGCTGTGGACGACGCTGGCCTTCGAGGTGGTCGCCCGGATCCCGTTGCGCTTTCATGTGCGGTCGGCGGGCCGCTGGCTGGTCATGGACGCCAACATTCTGACGCAGGTCACCGGGGCACTGCAGGCGCTGTCCCTGGTCGTCGCCTTCATGATGTTCATCGCCACGGCCCGCTCCGCGCCCTTCGACCGCAGACTCGTGCAGGCCGGATATCCGCCATCGAGCCTGATGGCGGCGAAGTGCGTGGCACTGGTTCTGGTGGCGGCAGTGGTCGCCCTCTACGCCACGGCTTGGACCCACCTGCTGTGGCACCCAGAACAGCCTGTGGTGTTCGCCGCGGGAATGTTCGCTGGCGCGCTGGTCTACGGCGGTTTCGGCATCGTGCTGGCGGCCGTGCTGCGCAGCGAGCTCGCCGGCATGTTCTTGGCCATCATGACCAGTTCCACCGATCTGCTGCTGCAGAACCCGATGATCAACCCGGATGCCGACAGCCCCATCATCCGCTACCTGCCGGCCCACGGAGCCGTGCAGACCTCCGTGGCGGCCGGCAGTCTTCACACGGTTCCTTGGAGTTCTCTGCTCCTCGGCGCAGGCTGGGCTCTGGGCATGGCAGCGGTGGGCATGACCACCTTTGTGGTGCGCACCCGCGCCCAGCGCACGCGGGGCACGGAAACGCTGTACAAGAAGACCGATTCCTCTGTCGTCCCAGCTTCCCCGACGCCGTAGAGGCAGCGCGGCGGTCGTGTCCGGTCACTGGCGGCTCGTGATGTGGGTGCCTACCTGCTGGCTCTCGGGGCGCTGACATTCGCGGGCCGCTCTTGGGCCAGCACTCGCAGGCAGGCCATCGGATCGACTCGTGGCGGGCGGCGCGTGACGACGGTTCCCAAGGCTGTGATGGTGTCAAGACGGTGATGGTGCAGACGTAGCACGCACCGCATCAAGGGCCGATGACTGTCCGCGATCTCATCGACGATCCGACCGGCCTCACGAAGAGTGGCGTGCGCGGCCTCAGCCGTTTCCGCGATCAACGCCCTCACCTCTGGGGTGTCCCGGCCGTGCTCGAGGTCGCACCGCGTCACACCGTGCCGACGAAGGTCGTCGACCGGCAGGTAAAGGCGCCCGCCCCGCAGATCCTCCGCAAGATCGGCAAGGAAGTCGGTGCGCTGGCACCCGTCGGCGAACAGCCGGCACGACTCGGCGAACCTCTCCTTCTCACCGTCGGGTTGCACCAGACCGGTGGTGAGCATAACGAACGGCCAGGTGAGCTGATCGATGTACGACTGGTAGTCGGCCTCGTTGGTGAAACCCGGAAAGTCCAGGTCGATGCGGGTGCCCGTCAGGTAGGAGTCAATCCACCGCCGCGGCAGGCTGCACACCCCGGAGGTGTGCAGAAATGCGCGCAGCAACGGATGCTCCGCACGGCCGGTTTCCAAACCGGCTCGCACCTGAGTCGTCCAGAGATCGAACCGTCGTGACCGCTCCTGCGCCGAACCGCCCTGGTCGCACACGTCATCGGTGAAGGAGGCGAACGCGAAACCGGCGAGCAGATGCGGCTGAAACTCCGCCGGTGACAGGACCCGCACGGCTCCGTAAGCCGTCAGATCCGTACGCATCAGGAACCGCGTCACGTGACCGTAGTCGGCCCGCAGCCGGTGCCCGACGACTCCTGCCTCGTCCAGACAACGCCGCCAAGATCGCACAGTTTCCCCACTCACATGTAAGAGGTACTCGCAGGTCGCAACCCACGCACGGCAAGCAAGAACCGTCACTCGCCCAGACTTCAGCGAACGGTGCATACCCGGAGGTCGCCGTTCTCGACGGGCCACCCACCGAGCCTGGGCTGGGCACGCCGACGGGGACTGCATGGCGGAAGACAGCGGCTCACAGCTCCCGGGACCCGGTCAGCTGCCCATACGTCGCTCACTGCCGTGGAAGGAGTCCAGCGCGCGGGTGAAGTCGCTCTTGGCGAAGTCAGGCCAGCGCGGGTCGGCGACGTACAGGTGGCTGTAGATGCTCTGCCAGGGCATGAAGCCGCACAGGCGGGTCTGACCGGCGGTGCGGATCATCAGGTCACAGTCAGGCTGTCCCGCGGTGTCGAGATGCCGCTCGATGTCCTGGGCGCTCACGGGCCCCGCGCTGGCTGCGGAAACGCGCAGGGCGTCGACCGCCCGCATAAGTTCGGCGCGTCCGCTGTAGCCGACGGCGAAGTTGACGACCGGGCCTGCCACGTCCGCCGTGGAGGCCACGAAAGCTCGCAGTGTCTCGGCCAGGGAAGGGGTGAGCAGGTCCACGTCGCCCAGCAGGTTCAGCCGCCATCGCCCGGTAGCGGCGGCCTGACCGATCACGGCGGCAGTGACGCGATCGACCCCTTCCACTTCTCCCGCAGGCCGGCGGGCGAGGTTCTCGGCCGACGACAGCCCGATACTGACCACCTCGATCCCGGGGTGCTGGCCGCACCACTCAAGGAACTCGATACAACGTTCGCCCCCGCGACGGTGCCCCTCGAACACCGGCGCACCGCGCTCACGGGCCCAGCGACGGTTGCCGTCCGGGACCAGGGCGACATGACGCAGCACGGGGCGCTGCTGCGGCAAGGGGGCGAAAGCGGTGTCGGCGAGGGAAGTCATGCAGATCATCCTTTTGAGGAAGAGGTCGCTACGGTGTCGGCGCAGCCCACGATGCTCATGCGCCGTCCCAGGAGGCGACCTGTGGAATGGCCAGATCGGTCAGCCGGGCCAGGATGCTCTTCGCATCCGAATGGAACGGCGCGTGCTCGAGGATGTTCATCGCCTGCCTGCGACGGTCCAAAATCATCTCCTTGACGTCCCGTATCGCCCCGGTAGCGGCGATGATCGCGCGTGCCTCGGCGAGCTGCTCCGCGTCCAGACCTCGGTCTCCCACCAGCCGCCGCAGCCGTGCCGCCGAAGCCCTGTCACAACGGGCAGCGGCCAGCGCCAGGACGACGGTGTGCTTGCCCTCGCGGACATCCGTTCCGCTTTCCGTGCCCCCGTCCGCCAGCTCCAGCACATCCTCCAGGTCGTCCAGAAGCTGAAACGCCTCACCCAGCGGTCGCGCGTAGGCCGAACACGCCTCCAGCGCGGCGCTGTCGGCACCCGCCAGAGCAGCGCCGAGCTGCATCGGACGCTCCACGGTGTACTTCGTGGTCTTGAAATGGATCACCTGCATGGCCTCGGCCACCGAGCCGAAACCCTCGCCGCTCGCGCACAGGTCCAGGTACTGCCCCACCACCAGCTCACTGCGCATCGCGTCAAGCGCCACACGGGCCGGCCCGATCGCCGAAGCATCGCCCAGCAGCTCGGCCGACCACGCCTCGCACAGATCACCGAGCAGGACCGCCGCACTCTCCCCGAACCACGGCTCACGACGCCGAGAGCCGATCGCACCGAACTGCAGCTGCGCTGTGGGACGGTGATGCCGCACTTCCGATCGGTCGATCACGTCGTCGTGCAGGAGCGCGAAGGTATGGAACAACTCCACACCGGCAGCGGCCCTCAACACCCCGGCCGTCAGCGGCGCACCGCGCACGGCATACCAGCCGGTACACAGGTAGAGCGGGCGCACACGTTTGCCGCCGGCACCGAGGAAGTCACGCAAGACCTCCAGCGGATCGGTGAGATGTGCACCGTACGGGCCACGCTCCTTGGCGTCGAGGAAGCGTTCGAGAACCTCGTCGACCGCCCGCCGAACCCCCCTGAGGTCGTAAGCCTCGGGGAGCGCGGCCGCGGGCCGGGGAACGATGCGGTGAGGCGCGGGCGTCATGGACCGTGTAAGTGGCGCAGAGCCTGACGGCGTGCGGCCAATTCCTGTCATGCCCCACTAACGACCATCGGTCACCGACGTTCCGCCGGCCCGACCAACGAGCTCAGCTTGTTCGAGACCATCCACAAACGAATGCCCGGAGTTCGATTTCATCTGTTCGCCCGTGTATCAGAAGATCCTTGAGGCGTCGGGAACTGATGCAGGTTTCGCACCGGCTTCCTGTCTCCCGTCGCGGCGATGACCAGCTGGTACCAGGTTTGCCCGAGGTGGTGGCGAAGGGCGTACGGGACCGGTCGCACGCCCCGCCGCCCTCATGACGAGAACACTGAAGACCTCCATACGGCTGAATCCGGCTTCCTCGGCCACGCGACACAGGTCGACGGCGCTGGAGACGAACCAGGTCAGGGCGGCTCGTGACACGCATTTGGCCAGGCTGGGCAGGATTGGTTTCGGCCGCCGAGGCCGCCTTCGCGCGGTCCGCCGCCGTGCAGACCGTGCCACCGACGCGCCTGCACCGTGTCCACCATGGCGAGGTCCGACGTCGGGGTGTTCAAGGCGTGCGGACCTCTGCTTGGGTACGACGCAGCCTCCAGACCCTTGAGGGTCAGGTGCCGCAGCGACTCTCCCGTCTCGGTGGATCCGCCGGTCTCGAACAGGCCGTGCTTGCGCAGGTCGGACAGCGCCCCGGTGTGCGAGGCGGTGGGGGCCTGCTTCCGCTTCGATGGGGTCGGCTTGTCGGTGTGCCGGTAACTCAGGTGCGGGGCTGAGATCTGCTGGATCTGTTCGACCGTCGCAACCTTCAGTACTCCGAGCATGCGCAGCACGTCACCGCGCAGGTTGTTCGACGACCTCGCCGGGTTCTCCTCACGCTTCCCCGCCATCAGCTGCGCTCCTTCCCCGTCGTCTGGCGCGCGCGGCCACCTGCCGAGCGCCGGCCGCGCTCGGCCGCAGAGGGCACCCGGCTCCCGGACCCGATGATCTCCTCCTCTACGGACATCTCTTCTGGACACAACCTGGACAAGCCCCTTGCCGGGCGCGCCTGCGGGACAGGGATCGGAGGACCGCGGGGTGGGGCGCGAGCGCCCGTGGGCACCCACGGGCGTGGCGACGGCCCGCCCGCCGGCCCCCACTGCCGCGGACAGCATGCCTCCTCGTCGTTCTTCGCGTTGGTGGTGAGCGGCTCACCTCCGCTCGCGCGGAGAGCGCCCTTTCCGACCTGGCCCCCATCAACCTTCAGTGGCGGGGGTCAGGGTGCGCCCATCACGTCCCGAGACCGCGCCATGTGGTCTGGCGGCGTGATGGGGCGGGATACCTGGTGGGGCAAGGTCACGGTGTTCCGTTGGCGCCGCTCGCGCAGGGACTGCCCGCGCCGAACGTTCCGCCCGTTCCCCCGGTCCCACCGTGGAAGAGCGTGCCCCCCGTGGCGTTGCCGCCGGCGCCGCCGATCCCGCAGGTGCCATCAACGCTGGCACCCGACTTCACACCACCGTTGCCGCCGGTGCCGCCGTTGCCACCCGAGTTGGTCATCCCTCCAGAACTCGCACCACCGGCCCCACCGATGCCCGCGGCACCACCGGGGTAAGCCCCGCCGGAGCTGCCATTGCCGCCCTTTCCGGCGTTACCGCCCTTACCTCCGTTGCCGGAGGCGTTGGTGCCGCCGGCGCCGCCGTTGCCGCCCGTGCCGCCGCCGTGGCCGATGCCGCCGTCGCCGGCGTTGCCGCCCGCACCACCGGTCGATCCACCGACGCCACCCAGGCCGCCCTGGCCGCCGGCTCCGGCGCTGGCACCGGAGTTCCCACCGGCACCTCCGATGCCGCCCGCACTGGCGTTGGTGCCCGCACCACCTGCACCGCCCGCGCCACCCGCGCCGTTGAGTCCGCCGGTGGCACCGGTGCCACCGTTACCGCCCGCCGCGCCACCGGTGGCACCGGTGCCACCGGTGGCACCCGCACCGCCGGATCCGCTGCCCACGCCGATCCCGCCGTTGCCGCCCGCACCGCCGACCCCGTTGGCGAAGCCGTTGCCGCCGGGGCCGCCAGCACCGCCCGCACAGTTGCCCGTTCCAGTCGCAGCACCACCCGCGCTGCCGGGGAAGCCCGCGGGGTGGGCGGCGGTGCCGTTGGCACCCGCAACGCCCGCAGTGCCCGCGGTACAGGCCAGGGCAGAGGCCCCGGCAGGGGTGCCGAAGAAGAGCGCCGCGCCGGCGAAGAGGGTCGGGAGGGCGAGGAGAGCGGTGGTCTGGTTCCTGTTCACAGTGTTCCTCTGGCTCAGGTGAAGCAAGGGTCGATCCGGGGCGCGAAATCAGGTTGGTACGGCACCTGAAAATAGTAATTTCCCTCGAACATTTTTCCGCGCCGCATGCTGTGCGACAGTCCGAGAATTACGTGCCGCTTCCATACGACACGCATATCCAGATATTCGTAATGGAACAAGGCGCGCGATTTCCGTCAACAATCACCCGACAGGACAGTACGCCATCCACAGGAGAAGAAATCCCCTCGCAATTATGTTTAGCCCATACTCGCCAATGGGACCGGCCAATATTGGCGCGAACTCGCCATTTTTGAAATTTCTAGCTCCTGTAGGCTCTGCACTGCGGGTTATGGACACCCGCAATCGAAGGGCACTCGGGATCCTCCGCCACTCAGGACCTGTTCAAGGCGCGTCGCGCAGAGGCCGGGGCAGGTAAGACGAGGCGAGACGGCACATTTCCTCGACGGCACGCCTTCCCCTGGCGCGCACTGAAGTGGCCGAATACACGGAGATCCCGGCATATGCGGCCCCCATCTTTGACGGGAAAGCATACTCCTCATAGATCCCAGACACAGTTACCTCAAAAATACCGGGAACAGGGCCGACCCGCCGGCACCAGCAGCAAAAACCTGAAGCAGGAACAGGACGAGATACCGGACAGATCGATGCTGTGACCCTGGAGACTGAGGCTGAACTCGTGGTGTGTCGTTGGGGGTGTCGGCAGGCCGGTAGCTGCGGTATCACCGGAGTCACGCGGTATCCACAAGGTGGCGGGCTGACCGCCGAACAACAGCAGTTCCGCGAGGAGTTGCGGCTGCCAAGGCTCTACGCGGCGCGGTCGCGCCGATTCCGCACTGATGGGCCCACGTCGCGCCAGACTGGCCATATGACACACAAGGCTTCGGCGTAGTCGCGTGCTGTCCGGTTCACGCGGATTTGCCACATGGCTTCGAGCGAGTCTGTTGGCCCCACGGGAACGACTGGTCGGGGGCCGTTCACCTGGCGGTGGGTGTGGGATTCGAACTCACGGTGACATCGCTGCCACGATGGTTCTCAAGATTGTCACCGTGAGCGGGCCGCATCGCGCGCCCCAATGATGAGAGTCTGCGCCTCCATGACCACATCACGGAGGCGTCCCGGCTGAACACCTTCGCGTGCCATCCACTCATCGAGGCGGGGATGGAGGTATCTGACCGCCCACGGCCCGGGGCGCCTCAACATTGAGCGGCTGACCGAGATCTCTTCCTGGATCTCCCGACGCAGCTCGTCTGTCCAACCCTGCTCGCGATCAGCGCTTCCCAGCGGAGTTTTTAGGGCGACCACGGCCTCGCCGAGGGACTCTCGCAGATCCATGGGCTCTCCAATCTAAGCATCCCGACTCGTGAGCTATCGCGCCTCCCCGACGTTGGCGTACAGCAGCGGAGTACCGCAACCACAGCAACCCTCTCCGTCCGCCACCGTGATCTCCGAGTGGAGTCGCCCGTAGAACGGACATCGCCCCAGCGCCATGGGCTGTAGCGAGCGACATCACGCGGCGAATCTCAGTAGTCCTCTGCAGAAACCGACGGTCGACCAGGGTCTTCGCTCTGCCGGGTTGACGGCTCGGCGAGAGGACAGGCACGGGCTTCCAAGATCATGGAGTTCTCTACGCCCCGTGCCCTGCCTGGAAGACCGCGCCTGCCGACGCATCATTGAGCCTTTTCCAATCTGGTGGTGGTGTCCGCGCGTTGGACGGTCCTGCACAACGACGAAGCTGCTGGTAGACGGGTTCTCGATCATGATCACCCTTGTCTGCCAGGAGCTGCGCGTGCTTGTTTACCCATCCTCGATTGATCTGTCCGGCCGCACCTTGCGGTTCCTGACCGGACGACTGGCTGCCAGACGGCAGGACATCGGAACGCGGTGGCGACGCCTTCCCGCCGCGCGACAAGCACTACTCGCCCTGGCCCACCTGCGGTGCGGTGACACCTATGCCCAGCTGGCCTCCGGGTTCGGCATCGGAATCGCGACTGTCTACCGCTACATACGTGAAGCCGTCGAGGCCCTGGCCGTCCTCGCCCCCTCCCTGGCCGAGGCGATGCGGACGATCCGGCAGAAGGCGTTCGTCATCCTGGACGGCACCCTGCTGCCGATCGACCGCATCGCCGCTGACACCCCCTACTACTCCGGGAAGCACAAGCGCCACGGCATGAACGTGCAGGTCCTCACCGATCCGTTCGGACGGCTTCTCTGGGTCTCGCCGGCTCTGCCCGGCTCGACTCACGACCTGACCGCCGCGCGACACCACGGGATCATCGCAGCCCTTACTGAAGCAGGACTCCGGTGCTGGGCGGACAAGGCGTATCAAGGCGCCGGCGGACCCGTCCGCGTACCGTTTCGGGGGCGGCACCTCAAGCGGTGGAAGCATCGCCACAACACCACCCACGCCAAGATCCGCTGTCTCGGCGAGCAGGCCATGGCCACCCTCAAGGGCTGGCGCCTCCTACGCAAGCTCCGCTGCAGCACCAACCGAATCACTGACGTCGTGAAGGCCGTCCTCGTCCTCCACCACGCATCATGAGGTTGGGCATCGCTCAGTACGTCAGCCACTCCGTGTCGGGGATCAAGTTCTCGATCAATTCCTGGCCTCGCATAGCCCACCGGGGCGCAAGGAACACTGGGCGACAGCGGGCATGGTCACCGTTCTGCTGGCAGCGCAGGACCAATCCCAAACTGAGGAGATACGGCTCCCCGCGGGGCCCGAAGCGCAGGCCATCGACATACTCGGGCAGAGACGGGCCCTCAAGTGTTGACGCCGTCTCCTCGAGCCAGGGTTCGAGTTCCGAGGGCAGCCGGCCAACCAAAGGAGTGCCGTCGATGCTGACCTGTGGGCCCCGGCAGGCGTCCACAGCTACTGCAGCCGAGGTCTGGGTCTCCTGGTCGTAATAGGTGTCGATGCCGACTCCATAGAAGGGATACCAACGCGCGTACTTCTTGACATCCCACGCATCAATCGGCTCGCCCAGAGCGGCTGAGACTTCCTCCTTGCTCTGACCGAACTGTATGGGCCCCACGGACTTCAATGGGATCCACGTCCACTCAGTTCGAACCGGTGCTCGAGAAAGTCCGCGTGCCCCGCATCGGGGCGGGCCGGCCACGCGTCCGTCCCGATCGGGTGCGTGCGGACAAGGCGTACGCCTCCCGCAAGAACCGCGCGTACCTGCGTCGTCGGGGGATCCGCTGCACCATCCCAAACAAGGTCGACCAGGGGCGTAATCGCCGGAAGCTCGGCTCCCGCGGTGGCCGACCGCCACACTTCGACCCGGTCGACTACCATGAGCGTCACGCGGTCGAATGCGGGATCAACCGCCTCAAGAGGCACCGCGCCGTCGCCACGCGATACGACAAACTCGCGGTCCGCTACGAGGCGACCGTCCTCGTTGCTGCCATCAAAGAGTGGCTGTGACCATCGCCCATTCGTGTCAGGTCCCCAGTTGCGCCTGGTCCTTCCCAGTCGCTACATAGCCGGGCACGGACGGCCATCGGACAGTCAGTACCACCGACTCTTCCTCCGCGAACCACGAGTGATCGACTCCCCGCCCCCACACAACGTAATCACCCTGCTCCTCCAGAAGGACGCTGCGGCCGGGCAGTTCGACGCGGAAGCGGCCGCTGATGAGAACCAGGAGAGCCGTGCGTTCCTCGCCCCTCACCCACTGCGATCGCTCATCGGCACGGGGGTGGACACCCCATTTGATCTCTACGGCCTCGCTGTGGCGCGGGTCGTCTACGTCCCTGAAGTGCCCGAGGAGCCATCCTCGGTCCAGTGCCGCATCCTTGCCCGCGTTACCCACGTACACGCTGTCACTCACGTGGCGAAACGCTAACAGCCGCTCTCGTGCTCGCAATCAGCGCTTTCGATACACGCCCTAGAAGTGAAACCGAAGCCGGATCGAGAAGGCCTGCCCTGAGCCCATCGGGTAGGCCTTCATCGCCCTCACGTCGTCATCCCTCGGGTTCCCCGCAGACGCCAGCGACCGACCACCCGCGCCGCGCACCTCCCCATGGGCCGGAGCATCAGCCATGACAGATCGCGCGCACCGACGCGGTTGGGTGGCAGCCCGCAGGGGAAGTCTCCGTCCCTCGGACCGTCGACTGGGGTGCGGGCCCTTGACGTAGACAGCCGCTGTCGAGAGCAGTGGAACCTTCAGGGATGGGGTTGATGCGTGGTGGAACGACGCATGTCGGTTGCGACGCACTGGGGCAGTTTTGTCGCGGTGGTCGATTCCGGTCGGTTGGTGCGCATTGAGCCGAGGGGTGACGATCCCGCGCCGTCGCTTATCGGCCCCGGAATGGTGAGAGCGGCCGACGACAGCGCTCGCGTGTTGCGCCCCGCGGTGCGCAAGGGCTGGCTGAACGGCCTGCCGCGCGCCCACGACACGGCCAGAGGCGTCGACGCCTTCGTGGAGGTGAGCTGGGACGACGCGATCACGCTGGTCAGCGATGAACTGCGTCGAGTGCGTTCACAGCACGGAGACAGCGCCGTGTTCGGCGGATCCTACGGGTGGGCGAGTGCGGGCGCGTTCCACAACGCACAGAGTCAGCTGCACCGGTTCCTGGCGTTGGGCGGGGGATACACCGACTCGCGCAACACGTACAGCACTGCGGCTCTGGAGGTCATCCTCCCTCATGTGATCGGCGGGCATCCGTGGAGCTACCAGTCCCGGATGCCGATGTGGGACGAGATCGCTGAGAACTGCGAGTTCGTGGTGGCGTTCGGCGGGCTGGCCCTGAAGAACAGCCAGATCAACCCGGGTGGGCTGGCCAGGCACCAGACGCAGGACCTGCAGCGCCGGTGCCGTGAGGCCGGGGTGCGGTTCGTGAACGTCAGCCCCATCCGCAGCGACACCGCCGGCTTCCTCGACGCCCAGTGGCTGCCCGTCATCCCCAACACCGACACCGCCGCGATGCTCGGCATCGCCCACACGATGCTGGTCAACGGGTGGCACGACGAGGAGTTCCTGCGCCGGTGCTGCATCGGGTTCGACCGCTTCGCCTCCTACCTGACCGGCGAGCTCGACGGCGTCCCCAAGGACGCCGCCTGGGCAGCGGAGATCACGGGCATCGGCCGCGACACGATCACCGACCTCGCCCGCCGCCTGACCACGCAGCGTTCCCTCATCATGGTCAACTACGCGGTGCAACGGGCAGACCACGGCGAACAACCGATCTGGATGTCCGTCGTGCTGGCCGCCATGGCGGGCTCGATGGGCCAGCCCGGCGGCGGCTGGGGCGCGGGTTACGCGACGATGGACGCGACCGGCGTGGCTCCAGGCCGCCCCTCCGTGGCCGCAGTACCCAAGGTCCGCAATCCCGTTCCGGACTTCATACCGGTCGCGAGGATCGCCGACACCCTGCTGCACCCGGGCAAGACCATCGACTACGACGGCCGTCGCCTCACGCTGCCCGAACTCCGCCTGGTCTACTGGTGCGGAGGCAACCCGTTCCACCACCACCAGGACCTGCACCGGTTGACCCGCGCATGGCAGACCCCTGACACGGTGGTGGTCCACGAAGCCTGGTGGAACACCACAGCCAAGTTCGCAGACATCGTCCTTCCCGTCGCCACCACCTTGGAGCGCGACGACTTCGCCGCCGGATTCTCCGACCCCCACCTCGTCGCGATGCCGAAGGTCCGCGAACCGGAGGGCGAGTCGCGCACCGACCACCAGATCTTCGCCGCCCTGGCCTCCCGGCTCGGATACGAGCAGGAGTTCACTCAGTCGCGCTCCGAGATCGAATGGGTCCGACACCTCTACGAGCAGACGAGGGCCGAACTCGGCGACGACGCCGCCCTGCCGGGCTTCGACAACTTCTGGCGCAGCTCCACCGCCCAGCTGCCGGCGCTGACCGGACCGTTTCCCGGGAGCTTCGAGGCGCTCCGCGCAGATCCGCAGAGCTTCCCCCTGCCGACGCCCTCGGGTCGAATCGAGATCTTCTCCCAAGAGATCGACTCGTATGGTTATGACGACTGTCCGGGGCATCCGACGTGGTTGGAACCAGCCGAGTGGCTCGGTGCCGGTCTGGCGGACCGGTTCCCGCTGCACCTGATCTCGAACCAGCCCGCCTCACGCCTGCACAGCCAGTACGACAACGGCGGCCACAGCCTCAGCTCAAAGATCCGTGGCCGTGAGCCCGTGACGCTCAACCCGCTTGACGCCGCGTCGCGCGGCATCGAGAACGGCATGATCGTCCGCGTCCACAACGACCGGGGAAGCTGCCTGGCAGGCGCAGTCCTGTCGGACGACGTCATGCCAGGCGTCGTGCAACTGTCCACAGGAGCGTGGTGGGACCCGGTCCAGCCGGGCATGAGCGGAACCCTGGACCGCCACGGCAATCCGAACGCCCTCACAGCCGACCGGGCGTGCTCACACCTGTCCCAGGGCCCCAGTGCCCTCAGCGCCCTGGTCGACGTCGAGCTGTACGGCGAGGCCCTTCCTGACGTGCTCGCTTTCACATCACCACACCTCGAACACTGACACGAAGACCCCCTGCCTTCTCGGGCACGTTTCCACATCCGCCCTCGTCAAGCGCGTAGCAGACCGGCCCGGGCCGCCGAGAGGCGATCGCCTGCTGTTTGCGCTTGTGTAATGACATGATTACGGTGCGCATTCATGACTGCACTTCAAGACCTCAAGTACGCCCAGTGGTTCAGGGGCGCCGACGTCGACGGCGACGGATTCATCACCCAGCGGGACGTCCGCATGATGAGCGAGCGGTACATCGCCGCCCGTAACACTGCGCCGGACTCCGCGACCGCCCGCCAGCTCACCGAAGGGCTCGACGGGTTCTGGACCAACGTGATCGCCCCGATGGACCAGGACGGCGACGGGAAGATCGATCTGCGGGAGATGACCGAAGGGTTCAAGCGGGCCCTGACCGACCCCGCCCTCTACCCGCAGCAGATCGAGCCGGTGACCAACTGCTTCTTCGACCTCGTCGACCTCAACGCGGACGGCACGATCGACCAGGCCGAGTTCCAGCAGATGTTCGACTCCGTCGCCGCCGTTCCCAGCGAGGACTGCGCCGCCGTCTTCACCGCTCTGGACCGGGACGGCTCCGGAGCGCTGAACCGCACCGAATTCCACCAGGCACTCACCGAGTTCTTCTACGGCAACGACCCAAACGCACCTGCCAACCACCTCTTCGGCACGGTCGCCGGCTGACGCCTACAGAGACGGCCCTAAACCCGCACGTCCGCATCACTGCGGGTGTGGACGTGCGGCGTGAAGGCCTCACCAGGCAGCCCCCACCGTCGAACCAGAGACTGCAACGGCGGACATGGCCCGAGAACCCCGCAGCCGCAGCCCTACTTGTAGTCCACCCCGACGACCTTGCCGGGCATGACCGCAGTGTTGCCGTCCAAGAACGCGATCCGGCTGAGACCCTCGGCATTCTCGCCAAGAGGCTGAAGCAGCTCCGCGTCGGAGGGCGTGGCGGCCTGGGCTGGGATCGTGAACACGAAGAGGGCCGCGACCAAGGACACCATGGCGAGTGCGCGTCCTGAGTTCGTCATGATCCTTTCAACGATCGCGGTGGTGCCCGGATACGCCCTCTGCCGGGCACCCGCCCCGGCCGGGGCGTCCAAGGAGTTGTAGGTGCGCGCGAGCTGGAGGCTCTGTCCGACCCCGGCGATGTCGAAGTCGGTCCCCGCGAGCATCAGGTTGCCCGTCGAGTAGTCCACCCGCGCCACTAACGCGTCGGTTCCCGGACCAACCCCTCGGGAACCGTGGTGCGCAGCAGGCCCGCCCACGGTCGGTGCCTCGGTGCGCGTACGGCCAGCATTGTCGGACGTGGTCCGGCAGGCCGGTACCGCCCGCCAGCGGCCGCCTTGTCGGGATGCGTTCAGGTTCGGACGGGGGCGGGCACGACGTCGCGGACCTACTCGGCGAGCTTCCCGGCCTCCTCCCCCAGGTCCTGTTCGCGGCCGTGGTGGTGTTTCTGGGCGGTGCGGCGGACGGCGGCGGCGATCGTGAGGAGCAGCCGGACCGACATCGCGGCGGTCTGGCCGGGCACAGGCCGGTATAGGTCTCTGTGATGGATCCGCCCCGGAACCGGCCCGGTGCCTCACCTTTCCAGAGCCCCCGTCACCCTCTTCGTGACCTCGCGATCGACGGACTCCCGCGGACGCGACCTGGAGCCCGTCCTGGCACACGGATCAGGAGGATGCGGCGACAGCCGCCGCATACCAGCCTCTTGCCGGCACCGCTGTAACGTTGACGTGGATCTTGTTTCGACCTTCGGAGAGTGCCCATGTACGACGAACGGCTCGCCGAGTTCTCTCGCGAGCGGCTGGGCGGTCGCCCGATACCCGACGATCTGCGCGTGCTGTTGGTGGCGCAGTGGCAGGGGCACACCCACTTCACCCACCTTCTCGACCTCGAGTTCTTCGAGGCGGGAGAAGTGCACCCGCTCCTGGACACCAGCTATCTGAGTGAAGAGGAACGCGCGGACCCGGAAATGCAGGCCGTGAACGCCGCAGCCGCGGAGATGGCCACGTACGTCAAGCTCGTGGCGAAGGGCGGAAAGGGGTGGATCGGCTACTGGCTGCATCCCGACGAAGCGGCGGATCGCGCCTGGCGTCTCATAGAGCTGGACACGGAGTTCACCTTCTGGAGCCTGGTAGGTGTGACTCTGGCCGAGGGGGTCGCGGCCGAGCGGGCAAGCTACCAGGATGAGCCCGACGAACGCACCGCGTTCTCGCAACTGGTCACCGAAATAGCCGAGTTCGGCCTGCCGCTGAGCACCCATGACTACGACGCCCTCGATGACACCGCGTGCAAGGTGGATGCGGGGAAGCTCATGGAGGAGCTGATCGACGCGGAACGCGCGAAGCGCGGTCTCCGCTGAACGCGAAGACGCCGGCGCCCCGGGCGCCCCGGGCGCGCCGGACCGTCGACCGTCGACCGTCGACCGGCCAGGCTCTCCCCTGGCGATCACTCGCAGGGAGCGGCCGCCCCCATCCGCAGCCCTCGCCACCACGTTCCCGGACCGCCCGCAGCAGCCGGCCTAACTGATCGACCCGCAACCCCGTGAACGTCTCCACCCACACCCGATCGGCCCTCAACACCCCAGCCAAACAACGGAGATGCCCAGTTCACGGCCTTTTGCAACACCTTTTAGATGTTCCTCCGGTGCGCGATGAGAGGCTGAACGTCAGGGATCGAGATCGACACTGTCTCGTCCTGTGCGGGGAGGGCTCTTCAGAGTTCAAGTACGAGACGCGGGCAGGCCGCGCGTGAGACACAGATAAGCATGGTCTCGTTACTCGCCCGTTCCTCGGGAGTGAGCAGAGAGTCACGGTGGTCGATTTCTCCCTGGATGACCGCCGTCTCGCAGGTACCGCACGTGCCCTCCTGGCAGGAGTAGAGCACCTCGACGCCGGCGTCTTCCACCACCTCGAGGATGGAGCGGTCTGGCGGTACCGTCACCGTCATCCCACTGACAACCAGTTCGACCTCGAATGACTGCGCCGACGGTGTATCGCCGAGTTGGCGGGCAGTGAACCGCTCGGTGCGCAGCGTGACGTCCTTGCGTTCGGCACAACGTGTCCCCAGCGCCTCGAGCAGGGGCGCCGGTCCGCAGGAGTACACGCTCACGCCGGCACCGGCTACATCGAGAACGTGATCGAGGTCGATGAGCCCGACCTCGTCCTCGGGATAGGCGGTCACGAGATCGCCGAACGCTTCGAGATCGGACAGGAATGCCATCGACGTCCTGGAGCGGCCGCCGTAGTGCAGTTCCCATTTCGCGCCGGCCCGCTCCGCTGCGGCGACCATGGGGAGGATCGGAGTGACGCCGATCCCTCCAGCGATGAACACATACCGTTCGGCGGGAACCAGCGGGAACCGATTGCGCGGGCCGCGCACCTGGATCAGAGCGCCTGCTTGCAACTCGTCGTGGACGCGAGCGGACCCGCCCCGGCCTTCGGGTACGCGCAGGACGGCGATTCTCCAGGTGGGAGCTTCAGGATCGCCACACAGCGAGTACTGCCGTATCAGACCACCGGGCAATCGCAGGTCGATGTGGGCTCCCGGCTCCCACTGGGGCAGCGGTCCGCCCTGAGGGTCCTCCAGTTCGAGGACGACGACGTCGTCCGCCTCGATCGTCCGGTCGGCCACGCGCACGGTCAACTCGGTCTCGGTCGCTTCGTCTCGCAAGGAGACCTCCTCTACTCCTGCGTCCCTCCTCATCCTGCGGTGAAGAGGTGCGCGTCAATGGACCCTCACGGGCGTCAGACTGTCGCGGGGGCCTGGTCGGCGGCTGTCGCAGAGACCGCCTGCTCCTCGACCAGCCGCTCCTCGATCTTGGCGCGCATACGCAGGGCGGCCCGGTCGAACTGCTGTGCCCGCTCCGCCCACTTGGCACTCTCGGGCGTCGACTCGATGAACTCCAGCGCGGCCTTGTCCTGGACCGGGATGATCTGGTTCGCCCCTATGAAGAACTCGTCCAGCTCCCGGTCCCCGACCCGGAAGTCGCGTGACTCCTGTACCCAGTAGTGCGTCGTGTTCTCCGTCTCCGGCGTCACGGCGTGGATGAAGAAGTTGCTGCCGAACCCTTCGGGCGACCCTTCGGGCAGTCGGTTGCCGGTCACGATGAGGGAAGGGCTGAAGTACTCGGACTGGTTGTCGTAGTAATAGGTTCCGCTGCCGGGCTCCGCTTTGTAGAGGGTCGCCTCCATGAACCCGATCGGCGCATTGTCCATGCGGCGGATGGCGCGCAGGGAATGTTCGTCCTCCTCGACGTCGAGGCGACGATCGGCGATGCTGACATCCTGCACGACGTCACCGTGCAGGTAGCTCAGGTGTGAGAGGTCCATCAGGTTCTCCAACAGCAGCATGTAGCGCCCCTGGATGACCTCGTAGTAGCAGTCCAGTCGGTGGTCCCAGGAGGGGTCGTAGAGTTCGGGCCGGTCCAGGGCCGGGAGCTTCGACGGGTCCGCCAGCTCGGGGTCACCGGTCCAGGCCCACACCCACCCGGCTTGTTCCACGACGGGGTAGGCGGTGACGCTGAGGAACCGGGAGGGCTTGGGTGACCCCGGGACGAAGGTGCAGGTGCCCGTGCCGTCGAAGCGGATCCCGTGGTAGCCGCACTGGATCTGGCCGTCCACGACCTGGCTTTCGCCGTCGCCCAGAGGATAGTTCCGGTGAGGACACAGGCCATGCAGCATCACGGCCTTGCCCTCCCCATCGCGGAAGATCACGACGGGACGGCCGAGAATGGTCCGTGCGACCGGCTTCTCGCCAAGCTCGGAGCCGGTTGCGACGACATACCACTCATTGCGCACCAGAGTCGTAGACAGCTGTGCCTTGAACGGATACATGTTGCACTCCCGGGGTGAGAGAAGATGATGACGGACACAGTGTCAGCGCTTGACAACCAGCCAGTCCATCAGGATCTGGCTTACTCTCGTTAAGGTACGCTTAACATTCCAGCCCGTGAGCATGATGGATCACCGCGGGAATGCATCAAGGGAAGGTCGACGTGGACCTCACCATTCAGCAGCTCCGTTACTTCCTGGCGGTCGCCGAGGAACGTCATTTCACCCGTGCGGCCGAGCGGTTGGTCATCACCCCCTCGGCCCTCAGCCAGCAGATCTCCTCGCTTGAGCGCCGGCTGAGGATCGACCTGTTTCTGCGGACCTCGCGGCAGGTGGACCTGACTCCGGCCGGTGCCCAGCTCCTTCCCATGGCCCGCAGGGCCGTGCTCGCGCTGGAGGACATCGAGGCTTGGAGAGCCGATTACGGGACCGGCCGCGCGACTTTCCGCATCGGAGCGCCAATCCTCACCCTGACGGGTTCACGGATCCTCGCCGCGGCCGTACGGCAGTTGACTGACCTTCAGGTCCAGGTCGAACGGTTCCCCTTCGGTGAAGAGCTAAAAGCTCTGCGAGGGGGCCGGATCGATGCGGCACTGGCGCCGATCATCGGCGAGCTCTCTCTATCCGGGTTCGAGTCCGTGCCGCTGTGGAGGGAGAGCCGAGTGCTGCTGGTCAGCAGCAGCCATCCTTTTGCCGAGCGCACGGAACTGAAACTGGAGGAAATCAGCGCCGAATGCTTCGTAGCGGTCGGCTCCGCCACCGATCAGGCGCTGTGGAGCGGGATCCCGCACGCCGACGATTTTGTGCCCCGGTATGGGCCGAGGGCCTCCTCGATGGAGGAGGTTCTGGACCTCTGCGCAGCAGGACTCGCCGTTCACATCGTGGGGGCGAGTGCAGTCGTAACGTACCCGAGACCAGATGTCCGGTTCATTCCGATCGTCGACACCTATGACCTGACGTGCTGCCTGGTACGACGCGCAACCCCCCCGACCGCCGCGATGAAGGCCTTCGAGGAACTGGCGATCGAGACGGTGAAGGCGCACGCTGCGGCTGACCACATCTCGCTTCCCTGAACCTGAAGGCCGTACACGGCGGGCCGCGCACCGGTCCATGTAGTAACGGTTAACGAGCGTGAAGAAGACGACATTTTGGCCTCCGTGAAGTGGTCCTATGCTCGCCGAAACCGGCCGGGGTGGAAGGGATTCCCTTGAGGGCCTTCTGCGGCCATGCCGCCGCCCCTTTTAACGTTCACGCCTTTCTCGCCGGCTGGTTCATGCAATAGTCCAGTGAGGAGCAGACAATGACGTTCGGACTTTTGCGGCCCGGGCAGAAGCCGAGCTGGAGCGGAGTTCTCCCCGGAGCTCCCGAGCCCTACTTTCTCAAGGACGGCGAGGGCGAGCGCTCCCAGCTGTACGACACGCTCGTCACCGTGCTGCTCAGCGCCGACGAGCCCCGCCATGTACGGTTCCGGCCGTGGCAGAGCAGGCCAGCCCAGCCGCACACGTCTCCGCGACCGCACCGCCGTTCCTGTTGGTGCACGACGCCGCCGTCCGGTTCGTCCCGCTCAAGCAGAGCGAGCGTCTTCACAGCGCTCTGCGTGAAACAGGTGCCGACGTCGAGCTGCAGGTCTATGAGGACGCCGACCACATGTGGCTCGGGTCGCCTCGGGCCGCGCAGCAAGCACTGGAGAGGACAGTCGACTTCTTCCGGCATCGATTGACCTAGGCACTGTTTCTCGGATCTCCTGACGTGGGTGGGCTGTTGGCGCCAGGCTGGCTGGATGGGTCGTGGGGATCTGACGAATGCAGAGTGGGATCGTCTGGAACCGTTCTTACCTCCTGGTGGTGCGCGTGGTGGTCGGTGGAGTGACCATCGTCGGGTAATCAACGGGATTCTCATCGAGTGCGGACCGGTGTGCAGTGGCGGGATCTGCCAACGCGGTTCGGACCGTGGGAGACGGTCTATAAGCGACATCGTCGCTGGTCAGCCGATGGAACTTGGCAGATGCTGCTGTCCCGTATCCAGGCATCCGAGGACGCGGCAGGAGGGATCGACTGGGAGGTATCGGTGGACTCCACATCCGCGCGGGCCCACCAGCACGCCGCCGGTGCGAGAAAGGTGCCTCCGGCTGCCATTCCTCAAAAGGGGGCCGTGCGGGGGACGAACCAGGTCGATCCGGTACTACTGAAACTGGCCGCCCGTCTGGAGGAGGTGGTCAGCTCGGCGAATGCCTGGGACGTTCCCGCGGCGGATTCACCACCAAGATTCACCTCGTCGCCGACGGGCGATGCCGGCCCCTCGGCCTCGTCCTGACACCCGGACACTACGGTGACGGGCCCCAGCTCGAGCGGGTCCTGGAGCAGATATCAGTGCCCCGAACAGGAGTCGGCCGGCCTCGCACCCGCCCCGACCATGTCCTGGCGGACAAGGCCTACACGTCCCGCAGAAACCGTCGCTACCTGCGACGACGCGGCATCCCGCACACCATCCCCGAACGCCGAGACCAGCAAAGACACCGCAAGAATCGAGGTTCCGGAGGCGGTCGACCCACCGGTTTCGACAGCGAGCGCTACAAGAAGCGCAACACCGTCGAACGCACCATCAACCGCCTCAAGGGGTACCGCGCCGTCGCCACCCGCTATGAGAAACGCGCTTACATCTACCTCGGCACCGTCACCTTCGCGGCACTCATGGTCTGGCTTCGAGCATGAGCCGAGAACCACGGCCTGCTCCGGCCTGTGCATGCAACGGAGGTAGATTTCTGCACCACAGGGTGATCACCGTAGAGGTAGGGCGACGATGAAAACGGATGCGGCGACAGCCAAGCAAGTAACGGCGGATTGGGCCCGCGCCTTCGACGGCTTCGACATCTGGCGCCCTTTGCGGCTGTTGCGCAGGGTTGGGCCCTTGGTTCAGGGAATCACTCTTGATCGTTCCACTTCGGGTGATGCCTATTTCCCGACCGTGCACATTCACGCATTGACGCGGCCGTTCCCAGTCATCTCTCTGGCCCTTGGTCAACGCTTGGCGTCAAGCTCGAAGATGCAGGAATCCATCAGGTTTACCGACCATGCGGAGGCATATCTGGACGCCGCCCGGCGCCTCGCCGGCCAGGCGCGATTGAGTGTCGATGCTCCGCCTACCGTCGGAGAGGTCGTCACTGAACTGCGCGCTTCCGCGATAGCCCAGCACGGTATGGGCTGGCCCCCCGCAGTAGAGGAGGTTGAAGACAGCATCCTCATCCCGTCGGCGAGTGGGGATAGGGAGCTGGCAGAGGAAGGGTTGCAACTTGCTCAAGACCTGGTGAAGAAGTGGCCTAAGCACAGGCTTCCCCCGGACTGGGTCGGCGAGAAGGCATGGATTACCTCCTTGAGTATGGAAGCAGACAATGTCGAGGGTCTGCGCGCCATTATTGAAAGTCAGGTCAGGGCGCACAAGTTGGCGAAAATCCGCCAGAGCTAACGTTTCGGCACAGGAACCTTGTGCTGCACGGATCCCTCATGATCCAAAGGGGGTCGGGTGCCAGATGGTGAATCATGATCCAAGAAACAGTGCCTAGTCCCGGATCGGCTTGCCCGCCGACGCTTCAGCGAAGGCGATCCGGCCGGTCGCAAGCATTGAATACCGTTGCCGGGAATCATCACGTTGGTGGTTTCGTCAGGGTTGAGGAACCGGGCGACATCGTCTGGCGTGCGGAACCGGGCTGTTGAGGCGGGAGACAGACACCGTTAGCTTCCAGGAGCGGGCGGACGTCTTTCACTGCACGGCTGATGGTCATGGCAGTAGTGTTGAACAGCTGGCCGAGAAACTCCTGAAGCGAGTGTTTCCGCAGGTAGAGGATGGTGACCAGCATCTTGAGGGCGGGGATGAGTGCGGGTTTGCGGCCGGCGGCCGGGGCGACGCGGCGTGGGCCGCCACGGGCGGCTTGGCGGACCTGTTCGCGGTGCTGTTCAAGCGCGGGGATGTGTCGGTGAGGTCGCTGAGATTCTTGCGGGGCATGCCGGTCAGCTGCAGGTCGTTGCGCTCGTGGAGTGGGTCACCATGCTCATCGTCCGCGAAGATCGCAGCCGGGTTCGGGATCAGCGAGTCGACCGCCCACGCCTACACCAGCTCGGTCGTCGACCTGCTCGCAGAGCGTGCACCGGGCCTGCTGAAGACGCTGCGCGAGCACGAACCCGAGTTCGTCCTACTCGACGGCACCCTCGCCGAGTGCGACAGGGTCGGCGACGGCCGGGCCAACTACTCCCACAAACACCGGCGCCACGGCGTGAACGTGCAGGTCGTCACCGACCCGGCAGCCAGTTGCTGTGGCTCTCACCGCCCTGCCGGGCCGCACCCACGACCTGACCGCCGCCCGCACCCACCGGATCATCCGCATCTGCGAGCGCCAAGGCGTTCCCATCCTGGCCGACCTCGCTTACCAGGGCGCCGGCCCATGGCTGACCACCGGCATCAAACGCAGACCCCTGCAGGAACTCACCCCCACCGAAAAGTCTCGCACTCAGGCACTGGCCGCAGCCCGAGCGCCCGTTGAACGCGGCGTCGCGAGGCTGCAGTCCTGGCGAATCTTCCGCAGGTCCCGATGCAGCCCCAACGGCATGACGTCAATCGCCAAGGCATCCTTACGCTGGAGGGGCAACGCTGAAGAAGCTCATTGATGAAATGTGTGGGCTGCATTGCAGGCACGCAATTCGCTAGATTGCTGGGCGTCTGAGTGTCCGCAATCGGTACGGCGAGCAATCTGCCCCACCGTCTGGGTACACCTGGTGGTTCTGGCCTGAAGGCCGGCGGACGGATGCTCGCCCCTGGGCGAAATGCGCGCCGCCTACTCGCACGAGTGACATACCGCGCGCCACAGGGCGCAAGGCCCTCTCCTCGGTCACGGTAGGCACATGCACCGCCCGTTCATCACGCTTGCCATCCGGCACCAGCCGTTCAACAATCCCCACCATGGCCAGCAGCCTACCCAACCAGTTGAGATGACTTCTAACTCGCCTCGCGCCACAACTATCCTCCCCAGAGAACTGCTGCCCGTCCGGGAGGGCCACGTCGACGCGTGGCGCCGCATCGGGTGACGGGAGGTCCGACGACGGAGGGCTGCCCATGGCCCCACCGTACGAGAGCCCGGCCGCTCCCGGGTGCTGGCTTCCGCTTCATCGCCTGAGCACGTTCTCGCTCTGGCGTCCGGGGATCTGAGCAGTGCTTCCTCAGCACGTGGGGAGACGACGGCGGGCGCCGCGTGAGAATGCCCAGCACAGTGAAACGAGAGTCAGCACCCTGGGGCCGCCGTCCGGATGGCGGCCCCAGGGTGCCTGCGACCCGTGGACGGCGCAGTGTCGGAGGTGTGGAGCCCTTCGATATCGCGCTGGCCAAGGCCGTCCCCGCGCTGCCCACCGGGCCGAGGCACTGGTTCGAGCCCAAGTTCGACGGTTCTCCGAACACGTCGCGATGTCTCATTCGGACAATTCTCAGATTCGCCCGTCGGGACCGGGGAAGTGTGAGGACCCACGTATCCAGGGGCAAAGCAAGGCGCGAGAGCTACTCACTGGCCGTCTGACACCGTTCAGAAGAGCGCCTGGGGACGGCTAATGCCTCATGCGACCGTCTGATGCTTGCTGAGTGTCCGCCCCGGAGCTGACGTGCCGATGGGTCTCCTGGGGGCCGTGCCAGTCCAGGCACATCACGGTGGCGTCGTCCTCGAGCCGACCGCCGGCGACGTCCCGGACTGCGGACGTCAGCGTCAGCGCGGCCTCCCGCGGATGCAGACCCCGGGTGCGCTTCAGCAGGGCGGGCAGGTCGACTTTTTCCCCATGACGTTCGAGCATGCCGTCGGTGAGCATGAGCAGACGGTCACCGGGGCGCAGATCGATGTCTTGAATGCGGTAGGGGTGGGAGGTGGTGGATACGGCCAGCCCGAAGGGATGGTCCACCTCACAGGTGATCGTCTCCGCAGTCCCCTCGCGCATGCGTAGTGGCCAGGGGTGTCCGGCGTTGACGAGCTGGGCCCGCCCGCTGTGGAGGTTGATACGTAGCAGCTGGCCGGTGGCGTGTCCGCGTCCGTGGGCGGCCAGTGCCTGATCGGCCCGTTGGGCCTGCTCGGCCAGGCCGGCCCCTGCGCGGCGGGCGCCGCGCAGGGCGCCCACCAAGACCGTGGCGGCCAGGGCGGCGTCGATGTCGTGGCCCATGGGGTCGGTCACCGACAGGTGCAGGGTGTCGCGGTCCAGGGTGTAGTCGAAGGTGTCGCCGCTGAGGTTTTCGGAGGGCTCCAGATTCCCGCACAGAGTGAACTGTGCGGCCTCGCACGACAGCGACGGGGGCAGCAGCTGGTACTGGATCTCTGCCGCCAAGGTAGGGGGGACGGAGCGTTTGCCCCAGGTGTAGAGGTCGGTGAAGCGGCCGTTGGCGATCACGATGTAGGCCAGGATGTGCGCCACTTCCCCGACCGCGTCAAGGACGTCCTCACCGGGGACGGCCGGCAGGAGCAGTTCCAGCAGCCCGATCGCGTCCCCCCGGTTGGTGACCGGCACGATCACACGCTGTCCCTGGCCCACCGCTTCCTGATACAGCCGCTGGGTACGGACCACTTCCTCGTAGACGCTTCCCGACAAAGGGATCCGCTCCGCCTCCCGCCCGCCCTCCGCGGCACCGGCGGTATACAGCCGGGCCACCGCTTTCCCCGTCAGGTCCACAATGAGGAAAGAGACCCGCCTGGCCCCGAACCGCCGCCGCAGGTCCTCCGCGATCACGTCGACGGCTTCCACCGGCGCCGCCGACTCCGCTGCCGTCAGCAGCCGGGGAAGCTCACTCTGCCCACCACTCACGACTACGGCCCCTTACACGGCCCCTCCCATCAGCATGGGGACCTCCACGGCGAGCGTCAACTTGTGGCCGGTAACGGTAAGTGACAACGGAAGGTGAGAAGCTGGCCGCGGGTCTGTTTGGCCGTATCCCACGCCCGACAGCCAGAGATGAGACGCCCACGGCCGTTTCGACGGGCCCGTGTCTCATGAGCCACGGCAAAGTCTGGAGAACGACGGTCACAGGTGATCATGCGCCGGACGAACGACTCGGTGATTCCGTACGCGCGGTCCGGGAGGGTCGTCACCTCGAACTGGATGGACCTGGCCCTGGCAGGATGGAGCTCGGCCCGGCCACCGTCCTGGACGGCGAAGCCGTCGTATGGCGTGGCGCCTGCCTCGACTTCGGCGCCGTGCAGTCCAAGCAGCATCATCACCAACCCCGGGCCCGGACCCTGACCTCCCAGCACCCCCTGTTGGGACGTCCTGCATCATCCCGACCCTCGATCGGGGAGATCGGGGACACCCGCGGGCTCCCGTACACCCAGCGCCGGGAGCTCCTCTGGGCCTGCTCTCCGATATCGGCCCTCCCCTCCAGCCCGTGCCGGCCACAGAGGACCGCACGGCCGCCCAGCACTGGCCACCACGAGGTGACCTCACGAACCAGCAGGGCCGAGGAATCCTCCGCGCTCGGCATCATGCTCACCTTCCGCCGCGACGGGCGTCGCCCCTGGGACACCAGCACCGTCCACGTCCACGGCGACTTGGAGCTGCCCGAGGAAGACCTGCGGATCTCCCGCGCGCTGTGGAACCACACCGCCGAGGACAGCTCGGCCGTCACCCAGGACCGAGACCGCCCCCTCGTCTGGCCCCGGGAGCAGACCGGTTACACCACAGTCGTGCTGCGGTGCTCGACGAACACCACGTTCCGCCATACACCTCGGTGCCGACCGATCCACTCATGGGTGCCGATCCCCCTGAACCCGGCCCGCGCCTGGACGACGAGGCTGGCGGCGTTCTCGGGGAAGATCCCGGACCGGATCGTCCAGATCCCCGCCGCCTCCGTCGGGACGACCAGCTCGGGCAGAGGCGACGTTCCAGCCGCGGGCGTCGGGACGGACGTAGACGGAGCACTCGACCATGCCCGTACACGCGCACCGGTCGGACACCTTCGACGCGGCGACCCAGCCCAGCACCCGGCCGGGCCGTCCAGCGCGGCGAAGCGGTGCCCGCACCCATGCGACAACGTCGTTCTCCAGGACCCGACCGGGTTCTGGAGAACGACGTCACGCGCCCCCGGATGCGTCAACAGCATCAGCGCTCTAGCTGGGCGGTAAAGGGGGCAGGGCTGCTCTGCTTGGGTCAGGCGGTGGTGCGGTCGTTGTGGTGCGTGCTCAAGGCGGCACCGACGCTGGGGTAGGTGGGCAGCAGACTGTCCATTCCGGTGGTGTGCAGCAGACGTCCCAGGCGATCGGGGACAGCGGCCAGGATCAGCGAGCCGCCGGCGTCTTTGGCGCAGCGCCAGATACCGACCAGAGCCCCGAGGCCGGAAGAGTCGCAGAAGGTGACACCTGTCAGGTCGGTGATCAGGTCGGGGTGGTCGCTTGCGATTAGCTCCAGCGCGCGGGCGCGTACGAGGGGGGCTGTGGCGACATCGAATTCACCGGTCAGGGCAATGACTGCTCGGGTGCCGTGCGTGTGCGTGACGTCGAGGTGGAATGCGGCGGTCATGAGCGTCGGTTCTCCTGTCCGACGAAGTTGCCGGCGGGGGCGGCGGCGCTATGGGCGGTGGCGGTGATGCCCATGGGTGCGGCGTCGGCGGTGGGAACGGACAGGGCCAGCACGGCAACGTCGTCGCGTTCGGTGTCGGGCAGGGTGTCCAGCAGTGCCACGGTGTCCTCGATGAGGGCGACGGCGCTGATGGGCCGGGGGCGTTTGGCCAGGAAGGCCGCCAGTCCGTCTTCGGTGAGCATCTCGCCGGCTGCGGTGCGGGCCTCGGTCAGCCCGTCGGTATACAGCAGCAGTCCTTGTCCGGGCTCGAGATGGAGGGTGCGTGAGGCGAAGGTGGCTTCGGCGAACGCGCCGACCAACATGCCTCCCTTGGCACGGACCTCCTCGACCCGCACACCGGCACCCTCGATGGGGCTGAGGTGGTAGGCGGGAGGGTGGCCGCCGGTGGCGACCTTGACGGTGAAGCTGCCGTCCGCGGACGGTTCGATCATACCGATGACGGCGGTGCAGAAACGGGTGCCGACTGCGGCGTCCAGCAGCAGTGCGGTGTTCAGCGCCTGCAAAGCAGCCGTCGGGTCGGCGTCGACCAAGGCCGCGGCCCGCAGCGTGTAGCGGGTCAGCGAGGTGATCGAGGCGGCTTCGGCACCCTTGCCGCACACATCACCCAGGAAGAACGCCCACCGGCCTCCGCCGACGGGAAAGACATCGTAGAAATCCCCGCCCACTTCCTGAGGGGAAGCGGTCTTGTAGTGACACGCCAGCTCCAGCCCGGGCACCGCCGGCAGCGCAGGAGGCACCAGAGTCCGCTGCAAAGTGGAAGCGAACTCCGTGATCGCCGCCTTGTCCCGCTCAGCGCGCCGGCGCGCCTCCGCCTCCACCTGGCGCCGTTCCTGCTCGGCGCGCACCGCATTCAGTGCGGACAGTCGCAGCTCCAGCTGGTCACGCACCATCGCCGCCAGATCCGCCAGGGTGTCGGCATCCGCCTCGTCCAGCTCGCGGGGGCGGGTGTCCAGGACATTGACCGTGCCCAGGCGATGCCCGTCGGCGGTGATGATCGGGGCAGCGGCATAAAACCGCACCCCCATCGGACCGGCGACCAGGGGGTTGGAGCGGGCGACCGGATCGGCCAGGGTGTCGGGGATGACCGTGGTGTCATCCCGGAGCACCGCCGAACCGCACAGACCGGGGTCCCGGCCGATCTGGGTGACACCGTCCAGACCGTGCGCGGCCTTGAACCAGATCCGGTCCTCGTCCACGATCGTCACGGTCGCCACCGGCATGTCGAACAGACGCGCGGCCAGCGCCGCGACCCGGTCGTAGGCGCCGTCGGGTGGGGTGTCGAGAATGTCATAGCGGCGCACCGCCGCCATCCGCGCCGCCTCCGCCGACACCGCAGGCGAAGGCCCGCTCGGTGTTATAACAGGCTCACTGGCTTGATCGGACATAGGCCTCGTCTCATTTTCCCCCCCGGAAAAGCGACTGCCAGACAGCTGACGCCTCAAGCAGCCTACTCACCCCTCTGAGTCTTCCCGGCCTCGGTAACACCCTGTCGCTCTCCCTGCCCGGTCCTCCTCACCAAGCGCACGAGAGGCATACGCAATGCACACCCCAGGCACACAGGTGAGCGAGGTATCAAGACCACCGCCCAGAATCATGACGACACACCGCCGCTGACAGCCGCGACCGTCGTAGTCGCCCTCGTGCCACGCAGATCGGCCGGAAACAGGGGCACACGGAGTACGAGGCCCACACCAAGACCCTGCCGTGGTCGGCACAGCCCATGACCGGGTGCGAAGCTGTCAAGCAGCTCCCCGGGCGGCAGCAACTTTCCCCGGCCGTTGCGCTGTGTGCCGGGACGGACAATGATCCCCCGCCAAAGAGGACGGTATGTCGCACGCAACAGACGTGGTCGAGACATCTCAGTTGGTCAACGAGGTGGTGCGTGATTGCGGGATTGCGGGTGAGGTGTTCTTGCTGGTGGGTGGCATGATCCGGATGTGGCGCTCATGGTCAGTCGGACGGTTCTCGCGCATCCGGTGTTCACAGGGGCCTCCTGGGGCATCTCGCGTCCCTGGTTGAGGAGTTGGCCAGCCCGAGGCAGGCCGTGGTCGAGGGGCGTCGTCACGAAGCTCGCGGCAGGGCCATGAAGCGTGAGCCAGGAGCCGGTGTCCGGCATCGGCTGGTGTCCGTCGAACCGCTCGTGGCCACGCTGGCCGTGAACACGACTCGACCATGTCCCGCACGCCGGGCACCTGGCGCCCGCCGCAGTGCAACACACGTCAACACGCACTGTCTCGATGTTCACGTCCACCGACAGCACCACGACATCGCCGACGGACGGCAGCAACAGTTCCTTCAACCGGAGCACGAGTTCTTTCACGGACCCGAACTGTCAGCCGCACCGCACCAGCCACTGGCCGTTTTCAGGCAACTTCCCAAGGTGCCCAGACAACCTCACCTGTCACTCAGCGTGCACGCACCACAGAACCTGAGCCAGAACCGCTGCAAGTGAACAAAACCAGTGGTCGTGATGACACCGCCATCCCCGCGGCCAGGCGCTCCCGGTCGGACATCTGCTCGGACGATTGCGTCCTTGGCAGGGCCAGCAGCGGGGAGCGCTGCCGTCAGGCTGCGGTGCATTTCCCAGTTCGCCGACGGCGGTTCGTCTGCGGCCGGCGGGCGGCGGATGCCCTCATCAGCAGTGCGAGCGCGAGCGCTGGCTCTTGATCACCGGCCGGTGGGCGTGCGGGCGGCCGGGGTCCCTGCGCGCGCCGGGCTTCAGGCCGCGGGGGGTGTGCTGGCCGGTTTGTTGCTTCGGTGGGATTCGGCGTTGATGCGCTGGGCTTCCTCGAGCTGGTCTTCGAGGATGACGATGCGGCAGGCGGCCTCGATCGGGGTGCCGGCGTCGACGAGTTCGCGGGCGCGGGCGGCGATACGCAGCTGGTAGCGGGAGTAGCGTCGGTGGCCGCCTGGGGAGCGGAGCGGGGTGATGAGCCGGTGTTCGCCGATGGCGCGGAGGAAGCCTTGGGTGGTGTTGAGCATGTCGGCGGCTCGGCCCATGGTGTAGGCGGGGTAGTCGTCGTCGTCGAGGCGGCCGAACGAGTCGTCTGCTGTCATCTGTACCTTCCTGTGGAACACGCGTTGGAGGGGCCCGGGTGCCACTTGGCACCCGGGCCCCGAAGGAACTGCTACACCATCAGCCGGCCTTCATCGGCTACGCCGGCTCTGTGTTTCCGCATACCTGCCGGGAAGAGGTCCGGGGGTTGCGGGGATCGCGGTTGCTTGACCGGAGACCACCTCACTCACGATGTCCTGCGGTACCCGGGCCCATATCGTTCACCCGGGCGATCCTGATGGCGCTCAACTCCTCCGTTCTTTCCCTCTGCATCGATCACTTGTCCTGCGGTACTGCTGGTGGCCTGCGACAGCGCCACTCTTCGGCAGCCAGCCCCGTCGCCCGTCCTGCATCTGCTCTGGCTTGGAACCCCACTGCCGAACCTCCCGGTACGCGCGCCGCGGCCGGACGCCTTTTACCGAGGTACTGCTCTCACATACTGCTGCCGCGTGCACTGCTCACGGCGGCCCCTGATGACTGCGGGCCACCCGGTCCGGGGCCAGTCCCGTCGCCTTCCTGCAACCACTCTGGCTTCGGAACTCCACCACCGCACCGACCTGCTAGTGACCTGATGAAGCGTCAAGCGTCACTCTTCGGCAGCCAGCCCCGTCGCCCGTCCTGCATCTGCTCTGGCTTAGAACCCCACTGCCGAACCTCCCGGTACGCGCGCCGCGGCCGGACGCCTTTTACCGAGGTACTGCTCTCACATACTGCTGCCGCGTGCACTGCTCACGGCGGCCCCTGATGACTGCGGGCCACCCGGTCCGGGGCCAGTCCCGTCGCCTTCCTGCAACCACTCTGGCTTCGGAACTCCACCACCGCACCGACCTGCTAGTGACCTGATGAAGCGTCAAGCGTCACTCTTCGGCAGCCAGCCCCGTCGCCCGTCCTGCATCTGCTCTGGCTTAGAACCCCACTGCCGAACCTCCCGGTACGCGCGCCGCAACCGGACGCCTTTACCGAGGGACCACTGGTATTGCCGACCGCACTTGTGCACTGCGGCGCTGCTCACGGCGGCCCCTGATCACTGCGGGCCGCCCGGTCCGGTCGCCAGTCCCGTCACCATCTTGCGAAACCCTGGCTTCGGAACTCCACCACCGCACCGACCTGCACTTACATGTACTGCTTCCCGTCAGTTCATCTCTGCCGGGCCTGCTCGACCTCTTGGCTACGGGGAAAACACTAACCCCAGCAACGCCCGCATGTCTACTTCCTCCACGCCAGATTTCCTGTGAGGACTGACAGCGAAGTCCTGCGGTCCACATCGTTGGGAAACCGCCTCGGAGCACCTCCATCGGGAGGTGTGAGGGGCCGCCGGATCGGGCAGGCGGGGCGTCACGGCACAAGCGGCACAACTGATCACAGGCGGGGTGTACGCGTATGAACAGCACGATGATCACCAGCACCCCGACACCTCCCGCACCGAACGTGGATCGGGGCGACAGTTCGGCCGGCATCAGCCAGGCCCGCCGGGCCGCCCGCGCTTTCACCGACCGCCTCACCCCGGCACCCCGCCCGGACATGGCGGACAGCCTCGTCCCGGTGGTCTCCGAACTCGTCACCAACCCCTACGCCACGGCGGCGGCCACTGCCACTACACCCTGGAACTGTCCGCCGGCCCTGACACGGTCACGGCCGCGGTCAGCGACTCGAACCCGGCGCACCCCCACGAGCGCAAACCCGACCTGGGCGGCGACAGCGGCGGCTTCGGCTGGCACATGATCCGCCGCCTCACCAACCATCTGACCATCGCCCCCAGCTCCGGCGGCAAAACCATCCACGCCCAGCTCTCCCGCTGACAACGACCGGACTCGCCTCGCGCTACCGGTCGTCCGCGGGAGCCGCGGGACTGCCCCGGGCGGGGTGCGGCCGAACCCCCGCCCGGGGCGTCGGTGCGGCCGCAGCGGAACGTATCGCTCAGAGCTGAGCGTCTTCAGGAATGCTGACCAGCCAGCGGGTCTCCCTGCGAGGCCGCAGGTACAGTGCCCAATAGAGGGTGGCGACCGCCGTGATCCCGCCGGTCCACAGCAGGTACTCGGTCTCCTGCTGGACGAGGATGTAAGCGAGCACCGCGATGAGCAGCACGGGGATCGCGGGCCACAGCGGCATCCGCCAGGCCGGCGTCCCCTTGTGCGAGCCGCGTCGGCAAAGGAGCGCGGCGACGGCGACGAGCAGGTACATCCCGGTGACCGAGACACCGGTGACGCCGTACAGAGTGTCGAGGTTGACGAAGCACAGTGCCGCGCCGGGTACGCCGACGACCAGGGTCGCCACCCAGGGCGAGCCGTAGCCGCCGAGGCGGGACAGGGCCCTGTTGACCGGCTCCGGCCACGCCTTGTCCCGGGCCGACGCGAACAGGACCCGTGAGTTCTGGATGACCATGACGATGCCCGCGTTGACGATCGCGAGGGCGACACAGAGGCTGACGAAGGTGCCGACGGCCGAATTGGACCACGCGGCGACCATGCTGTTCAGGTCGCCCGATGTCAGGGCAGCGAGGTCGGGGGCGCCCATCGTGATGGCGATGACCGGGACGAGAATGACGGCCGTCGAGATGGCGAGCGTGGCGAGCACGGTGCGGGCCACGTTGCGGCGAGGGTTCTCCAGCTCCTCGGAGAGATAGACCGCCGTCGAGAAGCCCTGGGTGATGAAGAGCGCGATCGCGAGCCCGGAGACCACCATCATGGCCGTGACCGTGGAGGTCGTCCCGGATTCCGGGACGACCGAGCCGTGTACGAGCACGGAGGGGCCGCGCTCCGCATGGGCGAACCCGAGGACGGCGACCACGCCGGCCGCGATCACTTCGAGCACGAGGAAGATGCCGGTGATCCACGCGTTGGCGCGCAGATCGAGGAGGCCCGCGAGGGTGGCGAGCAGCATGACTCCGGCGCCCGCGAGAGGGGCGGGCACGTCAACGAGGGGGGCGAGATAGTCCGCGGTTCCCATGGCGATGACCGGAGGCACGATCATGACGACGAGCAACGACAGGACGAAGACGAGCCACCCGGCCAGCCGTCCGGCCATCGTCGACACCATGGCGTACTCACCGCCCGCGCTCGGAATGAGGGTGCCCAACTCCGAGTAGCAGAAGGCGACTCCGACACAGAGGAGGGAGCCGATGGCGATGGTGAGGGCGGTGAAGGTGCCGAGGGTGGAGAACAGATCCGGTACGACCACGAAGAGGGTCGAGGCGGGCGTGACGCAGGAGAGCGTGAGCAGGGTACCGCCCACGACGCCGATGGAACGCTTGAGCTTCTGCGGCGTGGGTCCGGTCGCGGGCGCGAGCGCCTGGGGGGCGCTGAGCGTGTCGGTCATTCTGCGGGTTCCGATCAACAGGTGCGGAGTCTGAGCGCGGGAGCGGTATCGCCTCCAGACGAGCGGGTAGTGCGTAGTTCCATCGCTCCCGGCGGCGCCATGCAATCCCTATGTCTTGCACAGGTCAAGAGCTATACATCTTCGGAATTCGTTGCCCAGCGACTTCCTTCCTTCGGTTTTCCGCACTATCAGCCCTGCAGTCAACGGAATCGACGGGTACGAGAATCGCAGCGGCCCTCATGGAAAGTTTCTGCCAAGTCCGGAATCCGGACGGTGGAGCCGAGTGCCCCACCCGCGGGGTTCGTGCCCGCCACCGACGGCGGGGTCATGAATTCCTCATGGAGCGGACCGGGACAGGGCTGATCGTCACCGTTCCCCCGGGTCGGTGAGCGCACTGTGAGACGGCGGCCGACAAGGCCCGCAATCGAGAGTCGGTGCCGAACGAGCCGCGGTCACCGACTCCCCCACGCCCCGGGGACCGGGGTGCCGGGGTGCCGGGCCGACGCGGGGCGGCCCCTTGCGCTGGACTCGAATCGCGGCGGCGGAGTGGAGACGGTGCTGCGGGAGCCGGGAGCGCGAAGCGGCCCGCCCGGTTGCCGGAGGTAGACCTCCCCCTCGGCTCGCGTCAAGTGCCTGGGCGCGGATACTTCGCGGTCGCATCGGGATCGATGCGGTCCTGCCATGCCATCGGTGAATCACTTCTGGCCCTTGATACGGCGGGTGACGCTACCTGCCAGGTACGACATCGCGGCCGCCGTCACAACGGGCCATCGAGCAGCAGCATCCGACTTCGCACCATCAGACGGTGCATGCCTATCCCAACTGCCGTACATCAGCGCTGGATTGCAAGGCATATCGGCTGACGACGGCGATCCGGCCGTCCGGCACCTTCGGGTAGACGCCGCCCACCGGAAGCCCCAGCCGGATCTGCGTAGCAGACCGGGCAGCCGTGCCCGGCAGCCCGGACGTTGTTCATCTCGTGGCAGGAGCCGCCGGGTACCGGCACTGAGCCGACGCCCGCCCGGACCCGCAGGGCCAGGTCCTCGTCGCCGCTGCGGTGCCGAAGTCGGCCGCCGACGACGTCGAACTGGTACTTCGCCCCGATGGCCCGGACCGCCTCAACCCGGCGGCAGAGCGAGCGCAGATCTCCGGGACGGACGGCGGGGTGTACCCGGGCAGGAAGCGCCGCCAGGCATCGTCCGCCGCGACCGCGGCCAGCAGCGCGCAGATCCGGACTGCCAGCTCTGGCAGGTCGGGTTCCGGCTCGGTGAACCGCCCGGCCGCCACGTACACCCGCATCGGCGTGGACAGCTCTGCCATGCCGGCTTCCAGCTCGGCCAGAACCCCCATGGACGTCACGGAATGATTCTGCCCTACGGCCCGGCCCGCTCCTCGATCCCCACCCGGCCAACTAGAACGCTCACCGGTCATCTACGGTGCTCAGAGGCAACCGTCGACCATGAAGCTCCTCGGACAGTTCCTCGGCTGTGAGGGATGCGTGCCGTTTCGGCGGCGGCCCGAGGTGGTCAGTGGGTGAAGAAGTCGCCCAGGGCGGCGGAGAGCGGGCCGGGGGCTTCCTCGGCCACGTGATGGCCGGCGTCGATGCCGTGGCCCCGGACGTCGTCGGCCCAGTCGCGCCAGATGGTGCGCGGGTCGCCGTACAGGTCCTCCAGGTCGTCCCTCAGCGACCACAGAACCAGGATGGGGCAGTCGATCCGTGCGCCCCGGGCTCGGTCCGCCTCCTCGTGTTGGCGGTCCACGGTGAGCCCGGCACGGTAGTCCTCCAGCATGGCGCGGACGACGTCCGGATTCCTGGTGGCGGCCCGCCACTCGTCGTGATTTTCCTGCCCCATGGCCTCGGGGTCGCCGCAGTACCAGGCGTCGGGGTCGGCGTTGATGACGCGTTCGGGGATCTCCGGCTGGGCGAAGAAGAACCAGTGCCACCACGCGGTGGCGAACCGGGCGTCGGCGCGGGCCAGGTGCTCGCTCAGAGGCAAGCCGTCCAGGAACGCCACCCGGGTCACCGCGGAGGGGTGGTCCAGCACCAGCCGGAGCGCCACGGCGACCCCGCGGTCGTGGCCGACGAGCCCGAAGCGCTGGTGCCCGAACGCCTGCATGACCTCGACCATGTCCTCGGCCACGGCACGCTTGGAGTGCGGGACATGATCAGAAGCGGGCGCCGGGCCGCGGGAGCGCCCGTAACCGCGCAGGTCGGGGCAGACGACGGTGAAGCCGCGCCGCACTAGGACGGGCGCGACCCGATGCCAGGTCGCCGACGTGCGCGGGTGGCCGTGCAGCAACAGGAGAGGCGGGCCCTCGCCCCCGTACCGAACGAAGACGGACGCTTCACCGGTGCGCACCGTCCTGGTAGCGAACTCCTCGAACACGAAAACGCCTCTTTCCACTCCGGGGCCCGGTCCGCAGTACCTCGCTGTCCCGCCTGCCCAGAATGGGCCCCGGCACGTCATCCGGAAGGCCAAGAAGCCGGCGCCGGTGTTGACGCGGCCGAAGCCAGGGCTTTGATCGACCCTCCCGTCGACGTCCCGCGCTAGGGGTTCAATCGGGGGTCGCGGCCTCGTCGGCAGCCACTGCACGCCGACTCTGATGCTTGCCTCGCCAGGTCCGGCGCTCATCCGCCAGTTCGGATGCTCAGTCACACCAGCTGTGACTGAGCGTTGTAGTTGGCCACGCACGCACGAGAAAACGAGATGCCGGCACCTGGCCCGCGCAGGCAGGATCTCTTTGTGTCGACCGACGTCAGCGGAATGATCGAGTGCCGGCCGGGGCCCGCCTACGGGGATCCGATGACGAGGACTCTGTGCGGGAGGCCGGCATCGATCTCTTCCTCCTCAACAGGGGCAACGCCTACGACGGGTTGGCCTGCCTGTTCGGAATCCGGAACTCCTTCGGATTCCGTCCCCTGGTGGAAGATCGAGGCTTCCCGGAGGACGCCTCGTGTCGGCTGCGAGGTGAGTTCGCCGGCTACGGCGGCCCCCACCATGTGCACGGGACCACCTGGCTGACCTGGACCGAGCTGGACACCACGGACTGGCACGAGACCGACGCCTCAGGTACACGGACCCGTGCCTCAGCCGCAGGGACCGACACCGGCTGGGGCAGGGTCCGGAGCGTCATGCGCACCCTCAGCGAAGTCCACGGAGCCGAGAACGTACGCCTTGTCGCCTGGTTCCACTGACTCGTGGGCTGAGCACCCAGTTGACCAGCCTGGCCGACTACGGCGCCATCTGGATCCGCAGCCTCCGCCCCGCCACATGAACACGGCCCCGACAGGCCCTGAGCCGGCACCGAAGGAGAGGGGTCTTCTCAGTTGCTGGGTAGGCAGCCCACTGGCCGCTGCGGCATCCGGTGGGAGGGCGATGCGAGTTCCTGGTACGTCGTCGAGGGCCCCTCGCCCCACCGAGGCAGTGGCAGCCGGGCGGACGTGGGTGAACGGTGTCATCTATCGCGAACAACGATGCGGCGTCCGGTCACCCTGCTGGGTGTCACCACGACCCACAGATCCCGCCGCCCGCCGGCCCAGGGCAGAGTAGAGCTGTGCGGGGCAACAAGCCGCTGGACCACCTCGGGCTCGGTGACAGTGCGCGCTTGCCCCACGACCAGCACGCTCCATCCCCGGCTGAAGGCGTCGTCGATGTGATCCACCTCGAAGGCGGTCTCGTGCCCGGCCGCGTCCACCGGACCGGAGTCCACCGAGGTCCTGTAGGCGATCTGGCCCTCGGTGGAGATGTAGTTGACCGGAAAAACGGCTGGTCCCCGCTGCGCGTCGCTGACGACTACCCGGCCCACTCCGTGACTGCCGAGCAGCTTCCAGCATTCCTCCTGACCGATTTCCACCAACTCGGGGTGATAGGCCGCTCGGCCGACACCAGGAGGCAGGTCGACTGTGCCACCCGTGATTTCGTCCACCGTCGTCTCGAGCGCGTTGGCCAAGCGCAGCATGAAGCTCATCCCATGAACACCAGGCTTGGTCTCCACATATTCGATGTATCCGGGCGCTGAGCCGGTGCGGAGCGCGAGCTCCGCTCTGGTCAGTCCGAGGTGCTCACGGCGCGCGGCGACACGTCTGCCGATATCGCCCACTGCGTCGTCGACCCCGGGTTCGTTGGGGTCCTTCTGCGACTGCTCAACCATGACGGTCACCTTCCTGCTTCAACGGCGGCACATGCGGCTCCTGCATCGCCCCGAGGGAGCGATGGCCTGGTTGTGGGGCAACAGCCACCAGGCCACGCTAGGCAGGATTCGGCGACACCGCATCGCAGCCGTACTCAGCTGCCCTCCTCACCCCGAACGGAGCGGAGGGCGGCGCATCCGGCCTCCAGTCGGGCGACCGGGACACCGAAGGGCGAGCACGATACGAAGTGGGTGTCCACGATCAAGGGGAAACGCCCGTGTTCGTGTCGGCGTTGAAGCGCGCGCGCACTGCGGGGTTGTCGAGCAGCCGGTCCGGGTAGCCGGGCCCGGTGCGCACGGCCACGTCGTAGTGATGCAGGGGCGCGCTGCAGGAGGAGCAGACCACCGTGGCCTGGGTGTCATGGCCGCAGGCCGTGTGGTGCATGATCACCGGAATGCCCTCCTCGCCGGTCTGCCAGCGGTCACCCCAGGCGTTCATCGCAGCCAGCACGCCGAAGAAGTCACGTCCCTTGTCCGTGAGTAGGTACTCGTGGCGGACGGGTTCTGTCTGGTAGGCGCGGCGCTGGAGCATTTCCATCCCTTCCAGGCGTCGCAGGCGGTCGGAGAGGGTGTTGCGGGCGATGCCGAGTGAGTCGATGAATCCGTCAAAGCGGGACTCGCCGTAGAAGACCTCGCGCAGCACGAGCAGCGTCCAGCCGTCGCCGAGGATGTCCACGGTGCGGGCGATGGAGCAGGGCCAGCCATCGAACGAGGTTCGTCTCATACCTTCCACCTTATCAGTCTCATCTTGAGATGCACTTGTGTCGACCGCCGCAGAAAGCTACCGTCCAGTAAGTCTCATCATGCAACTAACGAGGAGGGCTGATGATGTCCACATCTGAGGACGCTGCCGAAGTCACCGTCGAGCGGGACGGGCACGTCCTGCTGATGGGCCTGAACCGCCCCGCCAAACGCAATGCGTTCACCCGGCACATGCTCACCAAATTGGCGGCCGCCTACGGCCTGCTGGAGTCCGACGACGACCTGCGGTGCGGAGTGCTGTTCGCGCACGGCGACCACTTCACCGGCGGCCTGGACATGCTCGATGTCGGCACGGAACTGGCCTCGGGGAAGTTCGACGCCCCAGAGGGCAGCCGTGACCCCTGGCGACTGGACGGACCCTGGACCAAGCCGGTCGTCGCTGCCGCACAGGGCTGGGTGATGACCCTCGGGATCGAGCTGCTGCTCGCCGCCGACATCCGAGTGGCCGCCCGGGACGCACGGTTCGCCCAGTACGAGATCCGCCGCGGCATCTACCCCTTCGGAGGCGCCACCTTCCGCTTCCCCCAGCAGGCCGGCTGGGGTAACGCCATGCGCTGGATCCTCACCGGCGAGGAGTTCGACGCCGCTGAGGCCCACCGCATCGGTCTGGTGCAAGAACTTGCCGACGACGGACCGGCCTCGCTCGAGCGCGCCACCCGGATCGCCCGGGTCATCGCCGAAAAATCGGCTCCACTGGGAGTCAGGACCGTCTTCAGTTCCGCCCACCTGGCGCGCGAATCCGGTGAGAGGGCCGCGATTGAGCGGCTGCGCCCCGACATCGCCCGCCTCTTCGCCACCGCTGATGGCGCCGAAGGCATCCAATCCTTCATCGAGCGCCGCGACGCCGCCTTCACCGGCCGCTGACCAGCCCGAACGACATCCTCAGGAGACTTGCTGTGACCACCGCAAACCTGTTCGATCTTCCGTCCGACATCGCCGATGCCCGTGAGTGGGCCCACGGCTTCGCGGAGAAGTACGTGCGGCCGGTCGCCGCCGAGTATGACGAGCGCGAGGAGATGCCGTGGGCCATGATCGAGGAAGCCGCCAAAATCGGCCTGTACACGCCCGAGTTCGCTCTTCAGTTGCTAGCCGACCCCACCGGGCTGTTGCAGCCCGTGGTCGCTGAGGAGATCTTCTGGGGCGATGGCGGAATGGGCCAGGCCTTGCTGGGCACCTTCCTGCCCGCCGCGGCCCTGTTCGGCGCCGCCACCGAGGAGCAGATCGACACCTGGCTGCCCAGCTTCTTCGGCACCCCCGGCGATCTGGCAGTCGCGGCCCTGTGCGCCAGCGAGCCGAACGCCGGCAGCGACGCCGCTGCCATCCGCACCCACGCCCGCTACGACGAAGCCACCAGGGAATGGGTGCTCAACGGCACCAAGACCTGGGCTACCAACGGCGGCATCGCGAGCATCCACGTCGTCAACGCCGTCACTGACGCCGCCCTTGGCGCCCGCGGGCACGCCTTGTTCCTCATTCCACCCGGCACCCGCGGTCTCAGCCAGGGCCAGAAGTTCTCCAAGCACGGCCTGCGCGCCTCCCATACCGCCGAGGTCGTCCTCGACGACGTACGCATCCCCGCGGACCTGGTTCTCGGCGGCAAGGACGCGCTCGACCAGCGTCTGGCGGCAGCCCGCGAAGGGTCCCGGGTCCGCGTTCCTGCGGCTATGGCCACCTTCGAGATCACCCGGCCCGGCATCGGCGCGATGGCCGTCGGTGTGGCCCGCGCCGCTTACGAGTGCGCCCTGGAGTACGCCGGCATTCGTGAGCAGTTCGGGCGGCCGATCATCGACAACCAGGCGATCGCCTTCACCCTGGCCGACATGGCGACGGAGATCGACGCCGCCCGCCTCCTCGTCTGGCGTGCCAGCCACATGATGAGGCGTGGCAAGCCCTTCACGCGCGCTGAGGGCAGTATGGCCAAGCTGAAGGCCAGCGAGGTCGCCGTGCGCTCGACCGAGCGCGCGCTGCAGATCCTCGGCGGCAACGGCTATACCCGCGACTACCCCGTCGAACGCTGGGCCCGCGACGCCAAGATCTTCACCATCTACGAAGGCACCAGCGAGATCCAGCGCCTGGCCATTGGCCGCGCACTCTCCGGCCGCCGCATCCAGTAGGCGCCATCACGCTGCCCTGTGCGCAGTGCTCCCCTCATACAGCTCCGCGCCAGGTCGGGCAGGGACACCATCCCCTGCCGGGCCACGTCGGAGCCCTACCTCCCCCCGGAGCCTCACATGAGTACGCACACTCCCTCCCTTACGGGCAAGGTCGCCGTTGTCACCGGAGGCGGCCGCGGTATCGGCAAAATGATCACCCGAGGACTCCTCGAAGCCGAAGCCAAGGTCTACATCTCCAGCCGCAAGGAAGCCGACCTCACGGCGGCCGTCGATGAGCTGAGCCCGCTCGGCGAGATCCACGCCGTGCCCGCCGACCTCGGCACCGCCCCCGGTGTCGAAAGCCTGGCCTCATACGTGGGTGAACGCGAGACCCGCGTGCACGCGCTGTTCAACAACGCCGGCGCCAATTGGGGCGCCCCGCTGGAGCAGTTCCCCGACTCGGCCTGGGACAAGGTCCTGTCTGTCAACGTCAAGGGGGTCTTCGCCCTCACCCAGGCCCTGCTGCCGCTACTGAAGGCAGCATCAACGCCGGACGATCCCGCCCGTGTGATCAACACCGGTAGCGTCGACGGCCTGCGTGCCCCCGCCCCCGGCTATAACAACTTCTCGTACAGCGCCAGCAAAGCCGCTGTCCACATACTCACCCAGCAGCTCGCGGGAACCCTCGCTCCCGATGTCCTCGTCAATGCCATCGCTCCCGGCCTGTTCGAGTCGAAGATGACCGCTGGCATCCTCAGCTTCGGCGCCGATGCCATCGCGGAACAGATCCCCCTGCGGCGTATCGGCCGCCCGGAAGACATGGCAGGCATCGCTGTATTCCTCATGAGCCCGGCCAGCAGCTACATCACCGGAGCCGTAATCCCTGTCGACGGTGGAGTTCTCGCCACCCGGTGACCCCGGCTCACGATTTCGCTCCGGCCTCCTTTCGTGCGGTGGATCGGCACTATAGGACGCAGTGCCGATCCACTGCCGGTACGCGGCTGTGCGGGGCCGCGCTCGATGGGACTCGAGGTGTTGTCGGCGTCCTTGATGTCGACGCCCGCGAAGCCTGTCGACGCCCGCGAAGCCTGTCGCCGAGCAAGTGGCCGAGACCCGGTTGATCATGGTGATGTCGATCCTGCCGGATTGCTCGTCAGGCGCGGCGTCCCTGGCGTCGATGGCCAGGTCCTCCGTCTTACGGAACGGAACCTTGCCACCGGTCTTCGTCACACCGGTCGCGGCGTCGGCTGTGGCCTCGACGTCCTCACCGGAGCCCGATTTGGCGTTGCGGGCCTCCCAGGCGCCAGAGCCCGAATCGCCCTCCGGCTTCGAGTCACGTCCGAGGACACGCCACGAAACTAAGGACAGCTCACGGGGCAGCGCACTAATATCGGTGATGCAACATCGGGCTGCAACACAGGCGTGTTGCAGCCCTGACCACAGCAGCAAACGACTGCGGCCCCTGCCGGATCCGGCAGGGGCCGCAGTCGTTATCGGGTCTTGCGGAGGGGTGAAGACTTCGGCATTCATCCGGCGGGCAAAGTGCCGCAGGTGAGTCGGCCCTCTGTCCGCTCAATGAGTCGAGCCGTCACGGTAGGCCCTACGTCACTCACACCGGCACGCCCAGGCCGCGCGCGAGGGCCAGGAGCTGAGGCGCGATGCCTGCCACGGTGCCATTTAGAATGCCGATCACGCTGTCGACCACACCGCCAATGATGGGCAGTCCCATGAACGCTCCTCGGGTTGGTGACTTCCATAGTCAGCCCAGAGCACTTCCCTACTGTGGCGGCACGTCGGCGGGTTCACCCACACGAGGGATGTGTTGCTGCATCCGGTGGGGCTGGGGTTGGTTTGTCGTGGCCAATGCTGGGGCCGGGGGTGCGTGTGTGCCGTTGCCTATGCCGCCGAGTCCAGACGTAGCTGGCTCCGCAGCAACCGACATCGCAACGATGCGAACTGGTCCCGCCATCTGAGCTCGGACAGTTTTCGAGGACCACCTGGTCGCAGCCGGAGCCCGCCTGACGCGAGATGAGCTCAGGCGCGGCGGCAGGACCTCGATCACGGTGGCCGTTCCGGAAACAGGTCGGGCTTCGTACATGGTGATCACATCGCCGCACTTCAGGTGCCTCCACTGCTCGGGGCTCAGAGGGACCAGCCGAACATCGGCGGTCTCTCCCGGACCGAGCTCCTGCGCATACTGCACCCACAACCGGGCGATGTTCACTTCTCGCTCCCCGCCAGCGGTGCGGTTGCCAATGTCCCACATCGGCCGGAGCCGCCCGTCTGCGGCAAAGGCAGTCCGGCGTCGGCCTTCCTCAGCACCCACAAGGTTCAGGTCGCCCGGACGGTGCCGTGTCGAACTTCCCAGCCCCGCCACACGCACCAACGCCGGCTGCGGTCGAGCATCATCTGGTGAGCGGCCTCGGCGAAGAGTTCCCAGAAGTCAACGGACGGCGCCCTCCAGCCTCGCGACGGCCATCACGTACCACTGCCACCGTGAACGCAGGACCACGCGGATCGGGGCGAGCAGTGAACCTGCCGCCGGGCGGGGGGCTCCGGCAGCCTGCGCAGGGCGACGACCAGATACACGGCCAGCAGACCGGGGAGGGCGAACACCAGGCGCCAGTTCGCATAGTGGGCCAGGACTCCGGCGACCACGGTGGCGACAGCGGTGCCCAGGGCGAACGCGGTCATCAGCTCACTCAGCGGTCGTTGCCGGACCGCCGCAGGGACAGTGTCCCCGACGTAGGTGATGGACGCGGCGATGGACGCGGCGAAGAAGGCTACGGGTCGCGGCGGGCGATGTTGTGGCCGACGGGGATCTCGTGAACCCGCCAGCCTGAGTCGTTGCGCAACCGTTCGGTCAGGGTCACGAACGGGCTACCCGGCCATGCGCCACGACTGATGAACGTCCGGCCGAGCGCGCGGCTGAGGGTGCCTCCGAGCCTGATCGACTGGACGAAGCTCGCCAGTGGGTGCGGTCGCGCGCGAGGGTCGAGTCCTTCGGGGACTGCGACCCATCGACCGTCGGTGCGGGCACCAGCTATGAACAGCTCCCGGTAGCTGTCGCTGGTCAAAGACCAACACGAATCCCCGTCGTCCGGGACGTAGGCGTCGATGAAGACGAGCTGATCGAGGCGGTCGCTGAGCCGATCCGCGACACCGGCGATCACCATCCCGCCGTAGCTGTGCCCACACAGCGCGACAGGCGTTCCGTCACCACGGTCAAATGATCTCGGATACCTGGTCAATATGGGTGTCCAGGTTCGGTGGACGGTCCACATCTGCTGGGCCGTCCGACTCCAACCCGGACAGGGTCACCGCCTCGACGTGGTGACCGTCTCGGTGCAGCTCAGCAGCCACCGAGTCGAACACCCATCCACCTTGCCAGCCACCCGGCACCATCACGAACTTCACCGCGTCATCGTAGGTCAAGTCGAACCGGACGAGCACAGCTGGTGATCGCAGGCCTCGGCAATGCTCGGGCCAATAGCGGCGAACCGTAAGACCGGTCCCGGGACTGGTGAGTTCGCATGTTGAGGTGTCGCGTATTCGTAGCTGACGTCGGCAGCCCATGACGGCGGGCGAGCCGTCAGGGGCGGTCGCTCGCGGTGGGATGATCGGGCGGTGAGTGATGCGAGGGTGTTGGCCACGGAGGCCGTTGAGTCACATGTCCGGGCGTTCTTCGAAGGGCACTCCGTGGAGGCGGTCGGCTACGACCTCGGGCCGGAACGGCGAGAGGTGGCGCCCGATCTGCGAGTTCTCGTTGTGGGGCCCGGTCCCCGCAGCGACAGCTGGGCCTATGTGACCGCCGGGTGCTGGGCTGCGATGGAGAAGGACGGTCACGGCCTTGAGTTCGTCATGACCGCCCACGTCAGCGACCAGCGGTTCATCGAGCTCATGGCGATGATCGCCTACTACCACTGCGGAGGACATCAGCTCGACCTGGAACACAGCATGCCATCGGTGAACCGTGGGTGCCGGGGTCGACCTGCGATCACCTGCTGGTCAGCCTGCCCTATCTCCACGGACCAGACCTTGAACACTGTCCTGTTCCCGGGGGCCACGCCCGCATCCTGTGGACCCTGCCCGTGACGACAGCCGAGATCGAGTTCCGCAGGCGTCACGGGCACGAGGCGTTGGAGCAGCTCTTCGACGAGGCACAGATCATCCCCACCGATCCTTTCAGGACGTCGGTTGCCTGAGTTCCCCGCCTCCGGCGGTCACCGATCATGGTCACCGGGTAGTCCGTGCCGGCTTCGCCCCGTACGCGGGTCAGGCCGCGGGAGCGGGCGGCAGGTGGAGGGTCCTGATCAGGTGGCAGGTACCGTCACCGGCGCCCCGGTAGGTGTGAGGGGCATCGCCGTCAAAGGTGGCCATCAGGACCATCTGGCCTGCGGTGACGCTGAGGGTTTCGACGACTCTGCCCTGGCGAGGATGGCCGGGGTACTCCTCGCCGGGTTCCAGGTGCCAACGCCAGACCTCGGTGGGCGCCGGGCCCGCGGTCGTCAGCATAAGCCGGGACTCGCTGCCGAGCTCACCCTTCCACAGCGGCATGACGGTGTCGGCGGACACGACCCTGACGCGCTCCTGGGGCCGTCCTTCCGTCAGAGCGGAAACCGAGTCGCCGAGGGTGTCGGCGAACCGGACCAGTGTGGCGGAGTTCGGGTTGCCCTGGGCCTTCTCCAGCCCGACCAGCGCGCCTTTGCTGACCTTGGCGCGGCGTCCGAGCTGGCACGACCGCGCACTCGACAGTCCCTTGCAGGCGGAGCGGCTGCATCCTGAGCCGCCGCCGAGCTCCCCCGGCTCGCGATCTCGCCCAGCGGGCTGCCTCCCTGTTGGCTAGCGTCGCCGCCATGCGGCCCGGCCCATATCGGTACTCCGGTGACCGGGCCGCCTCTTGAGGCCTGGGCAGCCCGCAGTCGTCCAGTTTGCCGGGCGTTCGCGAACCCCTGGCAGACCATCCTCCAGCGCTCTCGGCAGCACTCGGCCGGTCGGCATCACCTTCCGCGGCCTCCCCGAACGAGCGGCTTCGGTGACATTTGCGGCATCCGCTCGTTGAGGCCGGGCAGAGCACAACCGGCCCGGCCCGTGCACGACGGGCGGGTCCGCGCCGATCCGGGGAGTGTGACGCGGTGGACCTGACGACTGTGCGGGAGGTGTGCGACGCGCGGCGCTCGCCGCGGTGGCAGGCGGGGGACGCCTGGCTGGCCGGAGGGACGTACCTGTTCTCCGAACCGCAGCCCCTGCTCCGTAGGCTGCTGGACCTCGAACGTATGGGCTGGGAAGCGCTGCGGGTCACGTCCGGTGGGCTGGAGATTGCCGCGACCTGCACTGTCACTCAGCTGCACGCCTTCGTCCCGCCCGGGCGGATGGCGTGGCCGGCGGCTGTGGCGCTGTTCGGGCCGTGCTGCCGTGCGTTCTCCTCCTCCTTCAAGGTCTGGAACACCGCCACCCTGGGCGGCAACATCTGCCTGGCGCTGCCGGCCGCTCCTCTGATCGCTCTCACCGCGGCGCTGGAGGGCGAGTGCGTGCTGCTGGCGCAGGACGGCGGTGTACGGCGGATGCCCGTGGCACGATTCGTCACCGGCGCCGGGCGTACCGCGCTGGCGGAGGGAGAGCTGCTGCGGTCGGTGCTGCTACCCGCCCGGGCGCTGCGCCGACGGGCGGCGGTGCGGCGGGCGTCGCTGCGCCCCCAGGGCCGGTCGGCCGCTCTGCTGGTCGCCACCGTCGATCCCGGGGACGGGACATGGCGGGTGACGGTCACTGGTTCGACCACGCGGCCGGTGGTGGTGTCGTTCGACCGGCCGCCGGCCGCGCAGGCCTTGCGGGAGGCCCTGGAGCAGGCTGTCGACCCAGTCGGCTGGGTGGACGATGTGCACGGTCATCCGGCCTGGCGGCGCCATATGACTTTGCTGCTCGCCGAGGAACTGCGCACCGAGCTCGCCGACGAGGAGCGGGTATGACGTACGAGATCACCGTCAACGGCCGCGTTCAGACCCGCCGGCCGGCCGCTGGCCAGTGCCTGCGGACCTACCTGCGGGCGGGCGGTTGGTACGGGGTGAAAAAGGGCTGCGACGCCGGGGACTGCGGGGCGTGCACCGTGCACGTCGACGGCCAGCCGGTCCATTCCTGTCTGTATCCGGCCTTGCGCGCCTACGGCCGGGAGGTCACCACCATCGAAGGGCTGGCCACCGGTGAGGAACTGCATCCGGTGCAGCAGGCCTTCCTCGACGCCTGCGGGTTCCAGTGCGGGTTCTGCACGCCGGGCATGGTGATGACCGCGGCCGCCCTGACACCCGAGCAGAGCCAGGACCTGCCGGAAGCGTTGCGGGGGAACCTGTGCCGCTGCACTGGCTACCGCGCCATCGTCGACGCCATCCGCGCCCCAGCCGACAGCAGCGGTAGCACAAGCCCCGTCACGGGGGAGCCGTGCGGTGAGGCGGTGTTCGGCCACAGCGAACAGGACCCGGCCGGGCCGGCGGTGGTCACCGGTGCGGCCCGCTACACCCTCGACGCCGACCTGCCGGGTGTGCTCCATTTGAAGCTGTTGCGCTCCCCGCACGCTCACGCCCGCATTACCGCCATCGACACCACCGGCGCCTTGGACGTTCCCGGTGTGTGCCTGGTGCTCACGCATCACGATGTGCCTGGCGTGCGGTTCTCCACCGGCATGCACGAACAGGCCGACGACGAACCCTTCGACACCCGCGTCCTCGATGACGTGGTCCGCTACGCCGGTCAGCGCGTCGCCGCCGTCGTCGCCGAGACGGAGGCGGCTGCCGAGGAGGGCTGCCGGCGGTTGCGCGTCGATTACGAGGTGCTGCCCGCGGTCACGGATCCACATGCCGCGTTGACCGAGAAGGCGTCGCGCGTCCATCCGGACGGCAACGTCGTGCACGAGGTCCACCGGTTGAGCGGCGACGTGAACGGGGCGTTCGCGCGGGCGGACTGCGTCTACGAAGGGACGTTCCGCACTCAGCGGGTGCAGCATGCCGCACTGGAGACCCATGCGGCCCTGGCATGGCTCGACGAGGCGGGCCGGCTGACGGTGCGCACCGCCACCCAGACTCCGCACCTGGTGCGCAGGGCGTTGTGCCGTGTGCTGAACCTGCCGCTGCGGCAGGTGCGGGTGGTGGCCGGGCGGGTAGGAGGTGGCTTCGGTGGCAAGCAGGAACTGCTGTGCGAGGACATCGTCGCGCTGGCCGCCTGGCAACTGCGCCGCCCGGTGCGACTGGAATACACCCGCAGTGAGGAGTTCGCCGCCACCACCCGCCACCCCTTCGACATCCACCTTCAGGCCGCGGCCAGCCGGGACGGCACCCTGAGCGGCCTGAAGCTGCGGATCGTCTGCGACGCCGGGGCGTACGGCAACCACTCCCCCACTGTCCTGGAACGCGCCTGCCAGGACGTGACGGGGATGTACCGGTGGGGTGCGGTGGCCGTTGACGGGTACGCCGTCTACACCCACACCGTGCCGTCGGGGGCTTTTCGCGGCTACGGACGCGCGCAGGTCACCTTCGCCATGGAATCGGCCCTTGATGAACTCGCCCGCCGGCTCGGTATCGCCCCGCCGGCCTTGCGCCGGCAGAACGCCGTCCCCGCAGGTGAGGACATCACCGCGCTGAACGGCACCGTCCTCGCCCGCGCCGACGGCGGCCTCACCGCCTGCCTGGACCTGCTGGATACGCTGCGGCACCACCCCGACCGGCCGGCCGTACGCCCGCCGGAGGGCTGGCTGACGGGTGAGGGCATGGCCGTCGCCATGCAACCCACTGTGCCCACGGGCAGCCATCTGGCCCAGGCCCGGCTGCGCCTGAGCGTTGACGGCCACTACGAATTGGACATCGGGGGCCCGGAGTTCGGCAGCGGCGCCACCACCGTGCACCGCCAGATCGTCGCCGAAGTCCTGCACACCGAGCCGACCGCCGTGCGGGTACGCCAGGCCGACACCGACCTGGTCGACCACGACACCGGCGTCTTCGCCTCCACCGCCACCACAGTCGCTGCCCACGCCGTACGCCGCGCCGCCCACGCCCTGCGGAGCGCGATCCTTGCCGCGGCCGGCGACCGTACCGGCGTAGCCGCCACGGACTGCCGTCTGACGGCTCACGCCGTTCTGGCCCCGGGCAACCGGCAGCTGCCGCTGCACGAACTGGCCGCCGAAGCCTGCTCGGCCGGCCGTGAACTGAACGCGAGCGGCGAGGCCAACGGCTCCTCCGGGCCGGCCGCTTTCAACGCCCAGTACTTCCGTCTCGCCGTCGACCCCCGCACCGGCGAGACGCGCATCCTCGACAGCGCCCATGCCGCCGACGCCGGCACCGTCCTCAACGCCGCGCAAAGTCGCGGCCAGATCGAAGGCGGCCTCGCCCAGGGCATCGGCACCACCCTCCTCGAGGATCTGCCTCTCGATGCCGACGCGCGTCCCGTGGTGACCACCCTGCGCGACTACCCCATTCCCCAGCTGGCCGACGTCCCCCGCACACGCATCGCTTTCGTCTTCCGCTCCGACGGGCACAGTCCGGCGGCAGCCAAGCCTCTCGCCGAGTTCACCATCAGTCCGGTGGCCCCCGCCCTGGCCAACGCCCTGCACGACGCCACCGGCATCCGCTTCACCACCCTGCCGCTGCGCCCGGACACCATCTGGGCCGCACTCGCCAGCCGAGGACCAGAGATGACGTGAGCCCCGTCCCGCTCACCGAAACTTCCTGGATTTGCCCCTTCGCCACGGGCCGTGTCTCGTCGGCACGCCTGCTGCCGGCGGCCATCCCGCGGCCCCCGCCACCGGCTGTCCAGCGCTGCCTTCGCGGGCCCGCACCCCGGTGTGTGCCTGACCGGGAGACGCCCGAAACGCAGAGTGGGGGTGGAAGAAGTAGCGGAGCTGCGCGGCCGGCCGGCTGCAAGCGGAAACCGCCTGCGCCGCGCCGAAGTGTGAGAGGGGAAAGGAGTGAGCGGCGGGCCGGGTGCAGAGCGATGCTCGGTCCGAGAACTCCGGGTGGCCGGTACGGATCACACAAGAGCACCCGGCGAATGAGTGTTCGTCGGGGTTGGTGAGTGGGGACCGAGCGGCGCCGAAGCGGCGGTCGCGGCGGGTGTAGGTGTCGATGGCCTGCCACAGATGGGTGCGGTCGGTGTCCGGCCACAGGGTGTCGCGGAAGAGGAGTTCGGCGTAGGTCGACTGCCAGGGCAGAAAGTTGGAGGTGCGCTGTTCACCGCCGGTGCGGATGAGCAGGTCCAGATCCGGCCCGGGTGATGACCAGTGCCGCGTGCGGTGGAGAACAATGGCGGCGGTGAACGGGGTGGTGCGGGTCTCGGTCTCGCGGCAGAGGGACCATCCGGGTGCAGGCCAGGGGCCCGCCGTGTCGGCGTCAGGCCAGTAGTTCCCGTAGCCACGAACGTTCTGCGCGGCTGGTGGCGCGGGCGATGGTGAGCATGCCGCGGCGGTAGGGGTCCTCGGTGTCCTCGGCGCGCAGGAGGCGGTCGCCATCGCGGAAGAAACTGGCGGGCTGTTCCAGGAAGTCCAGTCGCCGGCGCAGTACCGCGTGCTGGTGGGCGGGGTCGGGAAGCTGGGAGAGAAAGGCCAGGACCGTGAAGTACCGGGTGCTGTCGCTGATGTCCAGGCCGTCGGCTTCCCGCAGCCGGCGCAGCAGCTCGGTGCGGCCGGCTGCCGTCAGACTCAGGGTGTGCCGCTGGACGGCCGAGGCGCCTGGCTCGGCTCTGCGGTCGAGTAGCCCGGCCTTGACCAGGCGGTTGATAGCCGGATAGAGGCTGCCGTCGCTGACCGGACGGGCATGGCCGGACAAGTGCGCTATCCGGCGGCGCAGTTGGTAGCCGTGCAGTGGCCCCTCGGCCAGGAATCCCAGGATCGCGAGTTCCAGCATGCTGCTACTCTCGCACATCGAAGCGAGGTACCTCGAATCGATGTAAGGGGCGGGGATGGCGTATACCGAGGAATGGGTGACCGCGCGAGCGCGCGACGCCTACGAGCAGGGCCGGGCATCGTTCGACGTGCGTCCCGAGCGCACGGCGCTGCTGGTCATCGACATGCAGGACGAATTCGTCCGCCCCGGTTGGAGCCCCTACTGGGTGCCCGCGGCCACCCGGATGGCGCCCCGGCTGCGGCAGTTGGTCGAGGACTGCCGGGCCGCCTCGATCCCGGTGATCTGGAGCATCTTCGACGACACCCACCTCGGACTGGACCGACCGCAGGCCCTGCCCTTCCTCCCGCATGCCGACACCGACTGGCGCCGCCCGGGCCCCGCCGAGGTGTGGGCTCCGATGGGCCGCCGCCACGACGAGGCCCTGATCCGCAAGCCCTCCTACGGCGCGTTCTACGACACCCCGCTCGACACGATGCTGCGCAACCTCGGCCGCGATACGGTCATCGTCACGGGCACCCTCACCAACTACTGTTGCGGCACCACGGCCCGGCAGGCATACGAACGCGGCTACAAGGTCGTCTTCGGATCCGACACCACGGCCACCGACGACGAGTCCCGCCAGGAACCAGAACTCGCCGTGCTGCGCAAGGGCTTCGCACTCGTGCTGACTGCCGAGGAGATCACGAACCGACTGATCGCAACCACTCCGGCACCGGAGGACGGGGACGGGGCGAACGTTGCCTGATGCGGCACCAGGCCGTTTCGTTTAGATCACTTCCGCTGGCCGAGGTTGTTGTTGATAATGCCCGTGTGACTCACCGCATCAGCGCTCTGATCTCGGCCTTCGGCGTCCTTGCCAGCGTGATGCTGGTCGTTGCGGGCTTTCGTGAATACCGCTCTGGGGCGTCGATCCTCTGGCTCGTGGCTGGAGCCGTGATCTTCCTCAGCGCCTCGTATACGCTCGTGCGGGACGTACAGCGGCTCCGCACTGGGCCGACTGACTGACGGCGGCGCCGTTCCAACCAGCCCCGCCGGTCGTTATTCGTGTGTGCCGTTGACTGACGCAATGGGCGCGAATCGAGCCGTTACTCCCAGACCGGACGCCGCACGGGGTGGCCGGTGGCGGGACGACCGAGAGGTGATCGACGCGATCGCCTGGAAGTTCCAGACGAGGTCGCAGTGGATCCACCTCCCTGAGAAGTCGGCAACTGGCGGGGCGTCCACAACCGGCTGCGGGTGTGGGCCATCGACGGCACCTGGGAGCGGGTGTCCACCGCGCTGGTCGCGCAGGCCGACGCCGACGACGACCTCAACTGGGCCGTCTCGGTGGACTCCATCATCGTGCGCGCACACCAGCACGCGGCTGGGCCCCGCAGAAAGACCCCGGCAGGCGAGCCGGCAGACCATGCCATTGGCCGGTCCCGCAGCGGACTGAGCACAAAGATCCACCTGGCCTCCGATGCCCAACGCCGACCACTGGCCTTCGTGCTCACCGCCGGACAGGCCGGTGACGCACCCGCCTTCGCTCACGTCATGGCCCGCCTTCGCGTCCCTCGACGGCGAGGACGGCCCCGCACCAGGCCGGACGTGGTCCTGGCCGGCAAGGCGTACTCTTCCCGCGCGATCCGCGAGCACCTGCGCAAACGCGGGATCCGAGCGGTCATCCCCGTCCCGGCCGACCAGCGCGGCCACCGTCTGCGGCGCGGAAGCCGGGGCGGCAGACCACCCGCCTTCGACCGCGAGGCATACAAACAGCGCAACACCGTCGAACGCTGCATCAACCGCTTGAAACAGTGGCGAGGCATCGCCACCCGCTACGAGAAGACCGCAACCATCTACCTGGCCGGACGTCACATCGCGGGCATCTTCCTCTGGTCCGCGCGGTGATCCAAACGAAATGGCCTACGTGTATCGAAAGTGGATCTTGAGCAATGGATTATCACGGTTCATGGGGCGAGGGTTTCATGGCACCCAACCCCGGAAGCCACGACGACATGATCGGCGTGCTGTGCGCCGCCGTCGACCGGAGCGTCACATTCTTTGACACCGCCGAGGTCTACGGGCCGTACGTCAATGAGGAACTGGTGGGCGAGGAGCTGGCCCCCGTACGGGACCAGGTCGTCATCGAGCACATCAAGGACGGCGCGATCTCCGGCGTCGACAGTCGCCCGGAGCAGATCCGGAAGTTCGCCGACGCCTCCCTGCGCCGCCTGCGCACCGACACCATCGGCGTGGTACCGGTTCGGAACAGCAGAGCCGGACCAGATCGGCTGAGACGACATCCGGTGCCCCGTCCGAGATCACATAGCCCGATATTTTCGGCACTCCAGCGTCTCAACCGAACTGGTCGCCGCAGGGGAAAGGTCCGACCCGAAACCAGATTATTCAAAGAGCGTTTTGTTCCGCCAGGCATGTCTGAGAAGTCGAGATTTTCGCGGACCGACGCAATTCAAGGCCTGCGGCTAGGACTCCACTCGTAGGCCATGGGAGCCGTCTCTACGACTTCAGTCGGCCAGATTTCGCGAATGTGCTTAAGCCGCTGTTGATGCTCTGGGATCCAGGTCTCCTGCGGCCGTAGCGAGAGCGCTGCGGTGAGGCGGTCGGGGTCGTCGACAGTCACGGACAAGGAGCGGTCCTCATGCATGTGAAAGACGAGGCTCAGTCCGCGGTCGCCACCGATGCTCGCATCCGCGCCCGGCGCGAGCTGGGCCAGGTCGCGCTGCCAGGCGTCGAGGTCCTGCTGGAACAGGAAGAGTTCGAGCCGGGCGTCAAGGAAGTCGGCGGAGGCGAGGACATCGGCCCGCAGGACGTCATGGCCGGTCAGCACTCCCGGCTGGTAGCGGCCGGTCACTCGGATGATGCAGCGGTTGCCGTCTGCATCTTCCAGGTGGATCAGGTCCACTGCGTCCGGTTCTGTCACCGTCGCCCCCTCTCTCGTGATGGTCGGATGGTGCATCCTCTCGCATCGCTGGCTGGGCTTGGCCGCCGGGTTGGGGCTGCTCTCGCTGGGTCCGCATGCGTTTTTCCAGTTCGGGGTGGACTGTCGGGTCAGCCTGCGGCTCATGAGGTCGATCATCGCAACGCGAATCATGGCCTCTGAGCGGTGGGGGTGAGTCTCGTAGTCACGGGCGAGCCGGCGATGATGCATGAGCCAGCCGAATGCCCTCTCCATGCCACGGCGCCTGGGGATGATTGCGAAACCCTTCTGATCAGGGCCGCGGCGGACGACGTCGACATCAATGCCCAGGCGGGCGCCGTGATCGATTGGGCCTTGACCCCGTATCCGGGCGGCCAGGCGGGCGTCGGCTACCTGTCTGGCGGCCCGGTCCGTGGCAGTCCGACGCCAGTAGTAGAAGCTCGAGCGGCTGACGCCGAGGATGGTGCACAGCCGCTTCACGCCGTAACGGCGCTGAAGGTCGGCGACACACTGGAAGCGGTTCACCAGCGCGTCTCCCCGGGCGAAATACGTGGCGGCCTTCCGCAGGATCTCGCGTTCCTCCTCGAGCTCGCGAACCTTCTTCCGCAAGGCCGCGTTCTCAGCCTCCAGCGGGGCCGGCGGCTGGGCCGGTTCCTGCGTCCGCCGTCCCCGGGGACGGCTCACTCCGGCTGCCCGGACCCAGTTCCGCAGGGTCTCCGGGTTGATCCCCAGATCGGCGGCGACCGACCTGATCGCCGCGGGCCGCGACTCGTACAGCGCGACCGCGTCCGCCTTGAACTCCGGCGGGTAGTTCTTCATGACCACGAGATGTCCGTCCTCAGATCAGCAGGATCCAGTGTCTCGAGTGTTCAACATCAAGGGTCAAGGCCCAACATCGACAGCACGACCCCCGGCGGCCGCCTCGTCCTCGCTCGCCGACTTGATCCTCGCACTTATCGTCCAGGGCACCCGCGCGGGCCTGGCCGCTGCTCGCGCCCGTGGCCGGGTCGGCGGGCGCCCCAGCGTCGCCACCGGTGTCGGTGTCATCGTCCCGCCCCCGCCCTCAGGCTCTCGCCGGGGACGGAGCGGCCAGGACGAGCCCGCTCCCCTGAGGACGAGAGCACGAGCGCCCGTGATCTCGGCCGGAGTGAGCTGCTGCCCTGAACCCGGCCGTGTGTTCACATCACCTGGTGGCCGGCTGCGCCACCGTCCGGGTCGTCGGCCAGGACGACGGTCGCCTTGACGCGTTTGCCGATCCGCTCGCGGTGCACCTCGAAGCTGCGGCACATCGCCATGACGATCTCCAGCCCGTGCTGACCGATCCGGGTCGGATCCGGCGCCAGGATCGATGGGAGTGCCGTGCCGCTGTCCCACACCGTCACCTCCACCGCGCCCTCGCGCACCTCCAGCGTCAGCTCACACGGCCCTTGGGCATATTTGCGGGCGTTGGTCACCAGCTCACTCACCACCAGCTGGACCGAGCCCATCGCCCGCTGCGACACCGGCAGCCCATGATCAGCCTGCACCGACATCAGGAACACGCAGGCCATATCCCGAGCAACGGCAATCTGCTCGCTGCCCTCGAACGTGGCAGAGACCGACAACGCACCCTCCGCCAGCGGATGCCGGCCCTCGTCCTGCCCAGCCAGATCCATACATCCGCCCCCACTGCCCGAAACGCCACAAAAAAATGTGCAACCTGCCTACCCCCGAAATCTCAGCACACTCACCGCACGACCGGAGGAACGATGCTGTGCCACAACGACGTCTGCCCGGACAACGTCGTCTTCCGCGACGGCCATGCGTTCGCCCTGATCGATTTCGACCTGGCGGCTCCGGGACGCCCCCTCTGGGACGTCGCCATGACCGCCCGCTACTGGGCCCCCATGCTCGATCCTGCATCTGCCGATGCCCTCTACCCCGCAGGCTTGGACGTACCCGCACGACTGCGGATCCTCGCCGACAGCTACGGCCTCTCCCCGCAGGAACGCGCCGAACTACCGGGCGTCATCGAACAGGCCACCCAGACCTGCCGGGACTGCGTCGCCGACCGCGTGGCCGACGGTGACCCGATTCACGTCAAGGCGCTGACCGAGCGCGGCGGCTGGGAACGCTGGGACCGTATACAAGCCTGTCTGGTTACCCACCGCGAGACGTTCACAGACACCCTGCTGCACTGACCAGTTCAGACCCTGAAGAACAAGCTCAGTGAGCGCCGGTCGTCGATCCCGTCCCCGCCCTGAAGGCCGGCACCGTATCGATGGCATCGAGCAGTTGATTGCCGGAGCCCGAAGTCAGAGCAACGAAGTACATCGATCGAACGGCCCGGGAGCGGTGTGATGCAGAGATGCCAGCAAACTGGGGTAGACCTCAGCCGCGAGGATGCTGTTCAGCTCTCGGCCGGTGCCGGCTCCGCGGGTCACGGAGATGGTTCGCTGGAGCCGCGGACCACCAGGCGGGTGGGGACCATGATGGTCCGGGCGCGTGTGCGGTCGCCGTCCAGACGGGCGAGGGCGGTCCTGGCTGCCGTCTCACCGATGGTCGCCGGGTCCTGGGACACGACGGTCAGGGCCGGTTCGAGGACCTCGGCGAGCGGGAGGTCGTCGAAGGCGACCAGAGCGATGTCCTTGCGTCCCGCGCGGGTGAGCTGGGCGATGACCCCGAGAGCCATGATGTTGTTCGCCGCGAACAGGGCGGTGGGGGGATGCGGCAGCGCCAGCAGTGCGGTGGTCTCGGCGGCGGCCCCGTCCTGGCCGTGCCCGCCGGTCACCAGGGTCCGGTCGTAGGGCAGGCCGGCTTCGGCGAGCGCCGAGCGGTAACCGGCGAGCCGTTCGCGCCGGGTGTAGAGCTTGGTGGGGAGGTCTCCGATGAAACCGATCCGGTGATGGCCGCGGGCGATGAGGTGGGAGACGCCCTCGCGGACGCCGGTCTGGTTGGAGCTGACCACACAGTCGGCGGAGAGTCCGGCTCCCGGACGGTCGAGGAACACCACCGGTAGCCCGGCCGTGCGTGGTGCCTTGAGATGGCTGTGGTCGGCTCCGAACGCGGGGACGACCATCAGCATGCTGACACGCCGGGCGAGGAACGTCTGGATCAACGCCTTTTCGCGGTCCGGGTCTTCGGCCGACGAGCCCATGAGCAGGGTGAGCCCCCGGCCGCGCACGACGTCCTCTATGCCGCCGGCGACGGTTCCGAAGAAGGGATTGCCGAGGTCGGGCACGACCAGGCCGACGGTGGTGTCGGGGCCTCCGACGCGGATGTTGCGGGCCATCAGGTTCGGCTGGAAGCCGAGCTTCGCCACTGCGGCGAGCACGCGCTCGCGGGTCTGCGGGGAACTCGGCCCGTCCTCGTTGAGCACCCGGGACACCGTCTTGGCACTGACGCCCACTTCCCTGGCGACATCGGCCAGTGTGGGGCGACGGTTCGCGGCCATGTACCACCGTTCCTGTGCATTCGCTGGGCCCGGCCCCTGCCCAGGGCCGGGCCCGCTGTCCTGACTGTGCGGCGACCCTACGGTCTGCGCGTTACCCCTGCGGCAACTCAGTGAGCAGACACGCCTGCCGCCTCGGCGGCATCCGCGTCGGCAACGACCGTACCGCCATTGTCGTCCACCCTGAGCGCCCCCGTCATGATGGCGACGACCTCGGCCATGGAATGGTCGGACGGCTTGATCAGCGCCTCGCGCCGGCCGAGCCGGTGGATGTGGATGCGGTCGGCGATCTCGAAGACGTGCGGCATGTTGTGGCTGATCAGGACCACGGGCATGCCCTTGTCGCGGACGCGGCGGATCAGGTCGAGGACCTGTCCCGACTCCTTGACGCCCAGCGCGGCGGTGGGCTCGTCCATCACGACGACGCTCTTGGCCCAGGCGACGGACCGCGCGACGGCAACGGCCTGGCGCTGGCCTCCGGACAGCGTCTCCACCGGCTGGGTGAGCGACCTCAGGCCGATCTTGAGATCAGCCATGTGGGCGGCCGCCTCCTGGCGCATGCGCTTCTTGTCAAGCATGCGCAGCGCGCTGCCGAGGAAGCCCGGCCGGCGCAGTTCGCGCCCGAGGAACATGTTGGAGGCTATGTCCATGGAGGCGGCGACGGCCAGGTCCTGGTAGACGGTTTCGATGCCGTGCTGCCGGGCGCTCTGCGGGCCGGTGAACCTGATGGGTTCGCCGTTCAGCCGGATCTCGCCCTCGTCGGGGGTGAGCGCGCCGGTGAGGGCTTTGATCAGGCTCGTCTTACCGGCGCCGTTGTCGCCGATCACTGCGAGGACCTCGCCGGGCAGCAGGTCGAAGTCGGCGCCGTCGATGGCGGTGACGTGGCCGTACCGCTTGACCAGGCCACGGGCCTGGAGTACGGGCGTGATATCGGCGGTGCTCATCGGGTCTTCCTCCGGGAGATCTGGTCGACGGTCACGGCCAGGATGACCAGCGCACCGGTGATCAGGGTCTGGTAGATGGAGGCGACGCCCATCAACTGGAGGCCGTTGCGGAACACACCGACGATGAGGACGCCGATGAAGGTACCGAGGACGGCGCCCCGGCCGCCGAAGAGGCTGGTACCACCGAGGACGACGGCGGTGATGCTGTCCAGGTTGTCGGTCTGTCCAGCCTGCGGGTCACCGACGCCGGTGCGGGAGATCAGGAGCAGCGCGGCGATTCCGTAGACGGCTCCGGCCAGGGTGTAGAGGCCGATCGTCAGCCGGGAGGTGCGGATGCCGTTGAGGCGGGCGGCCTCGGGGCTGTTGCCGAGCGCGTACACGTGCCGGCCCCAGGAGGTGCCGCTGAGCGCGTAGGCGAAGAGCAGGAACAGGGCGATCGTCACCAGCGAGCCGTAGGTGATGTCGGTGTTGCCCAGAGGGAACGTTTCGCCGAGGGCGGTCAACGGCGCCGGCAGGTTGGTGATCGTCTGCTCGGCCGAGTAGATGTGGGTCAGTGCGAACGCCACGTTCAGCATGCCGAGGGTGACGATGAACGGCGGGAGCGGGATCATCTGCACCAGCAGGCCGTTGACCAGACCGAAGCCGGCGCAGACGACCAGACCGAGAGCGATCGCGGCGAGTGGTGGCAGACCGCCCTCGACAGCCGTCTTCGCGATGACGATGCTGCCGAACGCCATGACGGCACCGCACGAGAGGTCGATGCCGGCGGTGAGGATGATCAGGGTTTGGCCGATGGCCAGTGTGCCCACGACCATGACCTGCTGGACGATCAGTGAGAAGTTCCCGCCGGAGAGGAACTGCTCGGTCGTCAGGGAGAAGAAGACACAGGCCAGCAGCAGGGCGACGAGAGGGCCCGTGGTCGGTGTGGTGAGCAGCCGGCGGACCGTGGTCGGTCCTTTCAGCTGGTCGTAGGGCAGGGTTGTGGCAGTCATGGTGGTCCTTGCCGGTGGTCGGTTGTCGGCGAAGCAGAGAGATCGTCAGGGAGTGCATGCCGAGAGGCTGTTCACCGCGGGAGGCGTTCGCCGGAGAGTCCGAGGAGTGCCGTGAGGAGATTCCCCGAAGAGCGCGGGCGGAATGGCCTCAGGGGCGGGGAGGCGGGGTTCGGGTCACCGTTCGGCTACGGGAGCGGCCGGCCGGCGAGGCGGGGTTCAGGTCACCGCTCGGCCACGGGAGCGGCCGGCCGGGGAGGCGGGGTTCAGGTCACCGCTCGGCTACCGGAGCGGCCGGCCGGGAGAGGACTTTCGCGGCGCACCTCGATGGCCGGGCTCAGCCCCAGCACTTCTCGAGACCGTAGGCGGTGTCCTTGGCATCGACGCCCGGCTTGGCCGCGTCGGTGATGAGCGTGACGCCGGTGTCGGTGTAGCCGGGCGTCTTCTTGCCGTCCTTGGCGAATGCGGCGACCGCCTTGACGCCCTGGGACGCCATCTGGAGCGGGTACTGCTGCGAGGTCGCCGCGATCTTGCCTTCCTTGACGGCCTTCGTGCCGGTGCAGCCGCCGTCGACGGAAACGACCAGCACCTTCTTCTCGAGACCCTTCGCCTTGAGCGCGGTGTAGGCGCCCAGCGCGGCCGGCTCGTTGATCGTGTAGACGACGTTGATGTCCGGAGACTTCTGGAGGCAGTTTTCCATCGCGGTCTGGCCCTTGGCCTGATCGCCGCCGGTGTCCTGCATGCACACGATCGACGGGTCGTCTTCGGTGACGCCGAAGCCCTTGAGGAAGCCCTGGTGGCGCTGCACGCCCACTGCGACGCCGGGCGCGAGGTCCAGGGTGGCGATCTTCGCCTGCTTGCCGGCCATGGCAGCCTTGGCGTACTGGCCGATGAGCTCGCCCGCCTTGACGTTGTCGGTGGCGAAGAGGGCATCGGTGGCGTCCTGGGGATCGGTCGGGCTGTCGAGCGCGATCACCAGGATGCCCTTGGCGCGTGCCTTTTCGAGGGCGGGGACGATCGCCTTGGAGTCGTTGGGCGTGATGAGGATGCCCTTCACACCGGAGTTGACCATGTTCTCGATGGCGGTGACCTGGCCTGCGTTGTCGCCGTCGAACTTTCCGGCAGCGCTGACGAGTTCGACGCCGTTGTCCTTCGCGGCCTGCTCGGCGCCCTCCTTCATCTTCACGAAGAACGGGTTGGTGTCGGTCTTGGTGATCAAGCCGACCTTGGTGCCACCGCCCCCGGACCCTCCCTGGGCACCGGAGCCGCAGGCTGTCAGGGTCAGCGCCGAGACAGCGGCGAGAGCGGTGAATCCGATGGAGGCACGGAGGGTGCGGTTTCTGCGAAGCATGACTGGTCTCCTGCTGGGCGAAGGCGGAACGGCCGCGCGTCGAAGGGACGCGGCGCACAGGGGGGTTACTGCTGCCGGATGCGTGGGAAGCGGTGCCGGCGCCGACTGATGTCATCGTTGACACTGCTTGCGGAGGATGATGAACTCTGTCACCCGGAAACGTCAATGCCTTGGCGCCGTCACAAATCGGCAACGCCGCCCGCCTGCACCGCCTCACACCGAGAGCGCCGCTTCCCGTGCGCTTCCTCAAGGCCCCTTGAAAACGCAGCCTTTCTGCGCTGCCCACCTGGAGAGAACGAGCCATGCGCCTGCCTCTGGTCACCGTCCTTGGAGAATGCGTCGCGGACGCCTTCACCGTCCCCGAGTCCGTGCCGGGCGAGCTCTCCCTGAGGGTTCTGCCGGGCGGCGGTCCGGCGAACACAGCCGTGGCGCTCGCCCGCCTGGGCACGCCCGCACGCTTCCTCGCGCGGCTGTCCGACGATGTTTTCGGGCGCCTGTTCCGCAGGCACCTGGAAGCCTCGGGCGTGGACCTCACGGCCGCGGTACACGCCCCTGAGCCCAGCACGTTGGCGGTCGCCGAGCTCGACGCCCAGGGCCGGGCCGCGTACTTCTTCCACGCCCAGGGCACTGCGGACTGGCAGTGGACGGCGGACGAACTGGCCGCAGCGGACCTGACCTCCACGGCCTGCCTGCATGCGGGTTCCCTGGCGCTGGTACGCGAGCCCGGCGGCGCGGTCGTGGAAGACTTCCTCACCCGCGCCTCCGCGACGGCCACGATCTCCATCGACCCGAACGTCCGGCCGCTGCTCGTGGGACCGGAGGTCTACCGCGAACGCCTGCCGCGTTGGTGCGCGACTGCGGACATCCTCCGCCTGAGCGAGGACGACCTGGAACTGCTGCTGCCCGAGTACACGATCGAGCGCGCCTGCGACGCCTGGCACGCGGCGGGCGTCCCACTCGTGGTGATCACCCGCGGGGAGCGCGGCGCGGTCGCCTCACTGAACAGCGAGCGGGCCTTCGTACCGTCGCCCCCGACCAACGTGGTCGACACCGTCGGCGCGGGCGACTCGTTCACCGCAGGGCTGCTGCACCATCTCGCCGCCAAGGGTCTCCTCGGCGGTCGACTGACGGATCTGCGGGTCGACGACGTTGTCGACGCCTGCACGTTCGCGGCCCGGGTGGCGGCGCTGACCTGTGGTGTCGTCGGGCCGAATCCGCCGTGGGCCGGCCAGTTGCGGCTGCCGGAGCCCGCGGTCGGACGCACGGCCGGCTGACGGCTACCCAGACGAACTCGGCCCAGGCCATTGACGCGCCGACCGGTGCCCACACATCATCACTCCCCAGCGGATGTCGTCGCTGTCACATGTCATCGATGACATCCCGTTTCCCGGGTCGCCCCCACCGCCCGGCACTGCGCATCCACCGGCGTCGTACCACCGCAGCGGACGCGGAGCCGACGCCGCCGCCCCCAGTGCAGGAGAAACCATGAGCCGAGTCCCCGCACGCCGTCGTGTCCCCCTGCGCCTCGTCGCCGCCGCAGTCGCGACCTGCGCGCTGACCGTCACCTCCGTCGCCCCGCAGGCGGCGGCGGAGGACAGCCCGCCGTACACCGAGACCTACCGACCCCAGTTCCACTTCAGCCCCGCGAAGAACTGGATGAACGACCCCAACGGGCTCGTCTGGTTCAAGGGCGAGTACCACCTCTTTTACCAGTACAACCCGAGCGGGAACACCTGGGGCAACATGTCCTGGGGCCACGCCGTCAGCAACGATCTGGTGCACTGGCAGGAACTCCCCCTTGCCCTTACGCACGACGACGAGGAGATGGTCTTCTCCGGCAGCGCCGTCGTCGACCACGACAACACCACGGGGTTCGGGACCAAGGAGAACCCCGCGATGGTGGCCGTCTACACCAGCCACTACAAGGACGACGGCGAGCAGGCCCAGTCCCTCGCGTACAGCACCGACCGCGGCCGCACCTGGACCAAGTACTCCGGAAACCCCGTGCTCGACATCGGTTCCAAGGAATTCCGCGACCCCAAGGTCCAGTGGTACGCACCCACCAAGAGCTGGCTGATGACGGTTTCACTGTCCACGGAGCACAAAGTCCGGTTCTACTCCTCCAAGGACCTCAAGAGCTGGACGCATCTGAGCGACTTCGGCCCGCGGAACGCCGTGGGCGGCGTCTGGGAGTGCCCGGACCTGTTCCCGCTGCCCGTCGACGGTGACCCCAAGCGCATCAAGTGGGTGCTCGTCGTCAACATCAACCCCGGCGGCATCGCCGGAGGCTCGGCCGCCCAGTACTTCGTAGGCGACTTCGACGGCAAGCGGTTCACCGCCGACGACGACGGCTCCTACACACCCCCGGCCGGCCTGGTGGTGCAGGACTTCGAGGGACCCGACTACGGCGTATGGCAGACGACCGGCACCGCCTTCGGTGACGGGCCTGCCCCCGCGCCCGCGCCGGGGACCTCGGACACGAGCGGCTTCGAGGGCAAGGGACTCGTCGACAGTCTCCACAACGGCGACCACGAAACGGGCACCCTCACCTCACCCCCCTTCACCGTCACCAGCCCGTACCTCAACTTCAAGGTGGCCGGCGGCCGCCACCCACACGTCCCCGGCTCAGTGACAGGCGCCTCCCCCGCGCCGGCGGGAAAGCTCCTCGCCGACTTCGAGCAGGACGGCTACGGCTCCTGGACCACCCCGGGCACCGCCTTCGGCAACGGCCCCGCACGCGGCACCCTCCCCGGGCAGAACACGGTGACCGGCCACAACGGCAACAGTCTGGTGAACAGCTTCCTCGACGGCGACGCGACCACGGGCACCCTCACCTCGCCCGAGTTCACCCTCACCGCGAAGCACATCAACTTCCTCGTCGGCGGCGGCAACCACCCCTCCGGATCCGACACGCCCACCGCCGTCCGGCTCGTCGTCGACAACAAGACCGTGCGCAGCGCCACCGGCTCCGACTCGGAAGAGCTCAACTGGACGTCCTGGGACGTCGGCGACCTCGCCGGCCGGACCGCGCACATCGAGGTCGTCGACGAGAACACCGGCGGCTGGGGCCACATCCTGCTCGACCAGGTGATGCAGTCCGACACCCCCGCGCGCCCCCGCTCGACCGAAACGGCGGTCGACCTCCTCATCGACGGCAAGGTCGTCCAGAGCAGGACCGGCGCGGACAGCGGCAGCCTGGACTGGGCCTCCTTCGACCTGCGCGCCCACCAGGGCAAGCAGGCCACCATCCAGATCGTCGACATGAACAAGGCCGGCTGGGGACACGTCATAGCCGACCACTTCGTCGCCGCCGACCAGCCCGCCCTCTCGAACCTGCGGCGGGCTGACTGGGTCGACTACGGCAAGGACTACTACGCCGCCGTCTCCTGGGAGGGCGCCCCGGACAGCCGGCGCCACATGATCGGCTGGATGAACAACTGGCAATACGGCAACAACATCCCGACCTCCCCCTGGCGCAGCGCGCAGAGCATCCCGCGCGAGATGGCGCTGCGCACCGTGGGCGACCGGATCCGGCTGACGCAGCGACCCGTTTCCACCGTGGAGTCGCTCCACGGCCCCTCGGTCGGGGTCCACGACATCAGGATCACGGAAGGCTCCATACCGCTGGCAGCGGGCCGGGCCGACGGCAAGGCCCTCGACATCCGCGCCACGTTCACCCTCGGAAACGCCAAGCGTTTCGGGTTCAAGGTGCGCACCGGACAGGGCCAGGAGACCGTCATCGGTTACGACGAGGAGACCCAGGAGCTGTACGTCGACCGGACACGCTCCGGAGCGGTGGACTTCCACAGCGACTTCCCCGGCATCCACCGCGCACCGCTGGCAGCCCAGGGCGGCAAGGTCGAGCTCCGGATCCTCGTCGACTGGTCCTCGGTCGAGGTGTTCGGCGGCGACGGCGAGGCCGTGATCACGGACCAGGTATTCCCCGGTCCGGACAGCGACGGCGTCCGGCTCTTCGCCGAAGGCGGCTCCGCCCGCCTGGAGAGCGCCAAGGTCTGGCAGGTGCGGTCGTACCGCGGCTGACCACCCACGCAGGTCGACGGTGCGGGGGCAGGCTACCGGCCACCGACGGCCCGCCTCCGCACCGTCCCGCCACGCCGGCGCCCCGGCGAAAGAGACAGGAGACAGGACATGAAGAAGACACTGCTGGCAGAGTTCACCGTGCTCCCTGGAAGCGAGGAACGCGTCGCTGAGCTCGTCCGGGATTACGCTGTGCGCGTCCGTGAAGAGCCAGGAAACGTGGTGTTCGAGGTGTACACCAAGGAACTCGACCACTTGGCGTACTGGATATTTGAGGTGTACGCGGACGAGGCCGCCTTCCAGGCCCACTTGGCGGCACCCTACGGCCCGCCGTTCAACGCGACGCTCCAGCCGCTGATTCAGGAGAAGGAGTCTCTCCTCACCTTCCTGAGCCCGCTCGGCTGAGGATCCAGCGGTGGCCCCGCGCCGCTGGGCGGCCGGGCATTCCGGCACGGCTGAGGCGGTCGCCGGGGGCGGGTTCCGGCTCAGCCGCACGCTGGACGACGGGGTGCCGTTGCTCGGGCGCACAACGTCAGCGGCAACTACAACACGGGCTCGTGGAACTCCTGGGCCTCAGTCCCCGGCACCGGAAACGGCCACAACCAGGTGGTCGCGACCACGATCGGAAACGACGGCCATGTGTACATCCTGACCGGAGACGCCCTGATGTACGGAGTCGGCAACGACGCGGCAGGGACCTGGAGCACTTCAAGAAGCAGGGATTGTCAGGGCCTGGATCTCCGCCCTGAGTCCGGCGAGGCCGATCGAAGTGGCTAGCCTGACGGCATGTCCATCCCATGGCGGTACAGCGCCGCAGCGTTCGAGCGGATTCTCGGCCGACATGGTGTCGCCGCTGGTGCCTGCACCCTGGAGGCGGCGTGGACTGCCTTTGAGGAGTTCGTCCAAGTACCGGTCGAGGGGATCGAGGGTCCCGAGGACGACGGTGACGGCTTCATCGTTGAGTGGGGCGTCTGGGACTGGACCGGGAATCGGCCTGCGCCGGCTCTTGGGCGACTGCTGGCCATCAACGAGGACGGCGACCGGGATGATCCGTACTGGCAGCCCCAGTACTGGAAGGTGGAGTTCCAAGCATGCTTCGCCGAGGGCCCCGCCTGGGCGGACCTACACATCAGCGGTGGCGGAGACAGCGGCTTCGATCACGCCACCATTGGCGGGCCCAGAGCGGAGGCGCTCGCAGAAACACGCCGTTTCATCGGTCAGGACCCGCTCCTCAGCGCGATGTGGCGGTCCGCTCCGATCGACACCGAAGTCACGTTCGACCGAGCAGGCTAGACCGCCCGCGGGTCGCCCAACTGATCGTTTCAGAATGAGATCGGTGTGGTGGCTTGGCAGTTGGGTGTTGAGTCGGCAGGATCTGATGAGTGTCTGCTGATCTTGTGCCTGATGACCGGTGGGACGGATAGCCCGCTGCTGCCGGTTCGTCCGCCTCGACGGCGCCGGCATCCCGGGCGGCTGCCGGCCGATGACCGTGCCGCGCTGCGCGGCATCGTTTACGTGCTGCGCGAGAGTGTGAGCTGGCGAGACGTCCCCGCTGCGCTGGTGGGCTGCAGCGGGGTGACGCCTGGCGGCGTCTGCGGGAGTGGACCGAGGCCGGAGTGTGGCCCCGTCGGCACGAGGTCCTCCTGGCGGAACTGCGCAAAGAGGGGCTGCTGGAGATGGACGACGCCGCGATCGACGGTTCACACGTCAGGGCCCTCAAAGGGGGCTCACACCGGACCTTCGCCGGTCGACAGTGCCCGGCCCGGAAGCAAGCACCACCTGATCGTCGACCGGCACGGAACTCCGCTCGCCATCTCTCTGACCAGCTCCTTGCAGCCCGCGGCCTCGGCCACGGCGCGCCCTTGGCCTCGGCCTGGGTGCGGGTGAACGAGCCGTCCGGGCCGACGCAGCCCACGCTCTGCACGATCGCCACCGTCACGCTGTCCGAGCCAGGTCCTGGGGCTCCACACCATGGGCGAAGGGCATGCCCCGGGCGTAGCGGGTGATCTCGGCGGATGCGTAGTCGGCCATGCGGCCTAGCTCGCTGCCCAGCGAGCCAGCGATGTGCGGGGTCAGGAGCACGTTCGGCAGCCGGAACAGCGGTGATTCGGCGGGCAGTGTCTCGGGGTCGGTGACGTCGAGGACTGCCTGGATGCGTCCGGACGTCAGGTGGGTGAGGAGCGCGTCCGTGTCGACCAGGGAGCCGCGTGCGGTGTTGATCAGTGTGGCCCCGTCGGACAGCAGGGCCAGCCGCCTGGCGTCGAACATGTGGTGCGTTTCGGGTAGTTGGGGGGCGTGGATGGAGATGACCTGACTGAGCCGGGTCAGTTCGTCGAGGCCGACGGGCCGCGCCCCGAGACGGGCGGCACCGGCGTCGTCCAGATAGGGGTCGTGGACCAGGATGGTGAAGTCGAACGGCCGCAGCAGTTCGATCACGCGCCGGCCGGTGCGCGAGGCGCCGACGATGCCAACGACCCGCCGGTAGTTGCCGTGACCGGCGAAGTAGGGCAGCAGCGGGTACGGGGCGCGCCGATCACGGTAGGCACCCGCGCTCTCCAGGATCCGTTTGCCGGTGAGGAGGATCGCGGCCAACGTGTACTCGGCGACCGGCAGCGCGTTGGCCGATGCGGCGCTGGACACGGTGATGCCGCGCTCCCACACGGCGTCGGTCACATGGTGCTTGACGGACCCTGCGGCGTGGACGACGGCCCGTAGTTGGGGCATTGCCGCGAGCGCTTGCTCCGTCAGCGGCGGACATCCCCAGTGGGTGAGCAGCACTTCTGTCCGGCCAAGGGTAGTGGCGGCGGAGGGGTCCGCGAAGTTGGTGACCAGCAGGTCCGGATCGAGGTCGGCCACCTCGCGAAGCAGGTCGATGGCGCCCTCGTCGCGCAGGGCGTCGCGGGTCTCCCGCGACATCGCGAGGGCGGTGCGGGGACGCCGCGGACGGGGGCTGGGCGCGAGCGGGGGAAGGACCTTGGCGGCCGGCGCCGTCGTGTGCCGTGCGGTCATCGTCACTTCACCGCGCCTGCGGTGAGCCCGGAGCGCCAGAAGCGCTGGAGACAGACGAAGGCGATGATCAGGGGAAGGACCGAGACCAGCGCCCCCACGATCGTCAGCATGTAGAACTCCGGGTTCTGCTGGGAGGACTTGCTCCAGATCGCCAGGCCGAGGGTGACGGGGTAGAGCTTGTCGTTGCTCAGCATGTACAGCGGCAGGACGAAGTTGTTCCAGCTCGAGGTGAAGGTGAAGAGGAACAGGGTGACGAAGCCGGGCGCGATCATCGGCAGGCCGACCGAGCGGAAGACGCGCCACTCTCCCGCGCCATCCATCCGGGCGGCCTCGATCACCTCGTCGGGGATGTACCCCTCGGAGAAGACCCGGGCGAGGTAGACGCCGAATGGGTTGACCAGCAGGGGGACCAGGACGGCCCAGTAGGTGTTGTCCAGGCCCGCCTTGCTGGCCAGCAGGTACTGGGGCAGCACGAGGACGGCACTCGGCACGAGGACGCCTAGCAGCACTATGCCGAATAGCTTCTCCTTGTGCGGGAAGTCGTACTTGTCGAAGGCGTAGCCGACGGCCGTGCTGACGAGGGTGGAGGCCAGGCAGCCCAGGCCGAAGTACAGGATGCTGTTGAGCAGCCAACGCCCGTAGATTCCGTCGCCGTAGGTGAACAGGTCACCGAGGTTGGCGAAGAGATTGAAGGCGGCGAAGGTGAATCCGCCGGTGCCGACGAGATCACCGTGGTCCTTCGTGCTGGCGACGAACAGCCAGGTCAGGGGCACCAGGGTGTAACAGGCGAAGAGGGCGAGGAGGCCGTTGACGACGGCCTTGGCGGTCCACGAGCGGCTCGGGCGGGCATGGCCCCGGCCGCCTGGGCGTGGGCCGGGCGGCCGGGTTCGTATCTTGGGTCCGCTCCCCTCGCCGGCCGTGCGGGGGGAGGGCTGCCCGGTGACGGTGTGCGTGGTCATGCTGCCTTCCAGCGGTTGCCGAGCTTGGTGACTGCGTAGGACAGGAGGCCGGCCAGGAGAGCGATCAGGACCGCCGCCGCGGAGGCGAGGCCGGGCTGGTGATCGACGAACGCCGTCTTGTGCACGTACATCACGGGTGACCAGTCGCGGTTGATGGCCTCTGACTGGGTCGTGAGCATGTAGGGCTCGTTGAAGAGCTGGATGGCGCCGACGCAGGTGAACAGGAGGCTGAGGACCAGGGCGGAACGAATGTGGGGAACCTTGATCCGTAGCGCGGTACGAACCGCCCCAGCGCCGTCCATCGTGGCCGCTTCGAGTGTCTCCCGAGGGATCGCCTGGAGCGCCGCGTAGAGGATCACCATGTTATATCCGACATAATGCCAGGTCACGATGTTGACGACCGAGGGGACGGCCAGCGGCGCGGAGAAGAAGTCCACGCTGACGCCTGCGGAGCCGAGCCAGTCCATGACCGGGCTGAGGCTGGGGGAGTACAGGTAGACCCAGATGATCGCCGCGATGACGGTAGGCACCGTGTAGGGCAGGAAGAGGGCGAGCTGGAACAGCCGCTTGGCCCGTGCGACGGTCGAGTCCAGCAGTAGGGCGAGCAACAGTGCCGTGCAGGTCATGAGCGGGATGTAGATCGCCACGTAGGCGGCGACGTTCAGGAACGAGGCGCGCAGGGCCGTGTCGCCGAGTGCGTCGGCGTAGTTGCCGAGGCCGACGAAGACGCTCTCGGTGCCGCCGAAGCCGAGACCGGAGGACTCTTCCTTGAACAGGCTGGTCCAGAGCGCGTAGCCGATGGGAGCGACCATGACGAGCGTGAAGAGGACGAAGAAAGGCACGAGGTAGGCCGCGGCGGCACGCTGTCGGGCGCGTCCGGCCGAGGGGCGAACAGGGGCTGGGGCCGGAACTGTCATGAAGTTCTCCTGACCTCGGCACCCGGGGCAGCGGGGCCGGAACAGTGGTGGATCAGGGGGCGAGACGGCCGGATAGGGCAGGCCGAGGTGGTGTGCCGCGGGCTCGACGTGCCTGAGATGGCGGGGGTGGCGGCTTTCGTGGCGTGTCGACGTGCGGCGAGGGGGGCTTCCGCGGCGCTCGCGCCACCCGGGCCGCCACCAGGTCAGGCACTTCTGCGGCACCCATCCGCTGCCAGTGGCCGCCGCACCAGGTCGGGCCGGGGCGCGGCCGGTATGTCGCGGGTCCGCCGGGCACGGGGTCAGCCGACGGTCTTCAGTCCGCGGTCGTCGAGCGCCTTCAGCGCCGCCCGCTGGGCCGCCTCGAACCCGGCCTCCCAGCCGCCCTTGGCCACGGTGCTCTCGAACGCCTCGTTCACCGAACCCTGCACCGGGCCCCAGCTCCAGCCGTCACCGATGGTGTCCACCTGGTCGGCAGCGACCTGGTAAAGGTCGTTGACGAAGTAGCCGCCCGCGGCTCGGGTGAACTCCGTTGCCGCGACCTTCTGCAGGCCGGGGTCGGCGGGCAGAACGCTGCTTGGCGCCTCGGCGTCCGCGAGCCGGGCCTTCATCGCGGCCGGATCGGTGGTGAGCCACTCGATGAACTCCGCCGCGCCATCGATGTGGTCGCTGCCCTTGGGCACGGCGAAGGAGGTGCCGCCCCAGGTTCCGGTGGCCGGTGTGCCGTCCCATGTGGGCAGCGGAGCCACGGCCCACTTTTTCCTCTGTTCCGGTGTCTGGGATATCAGGCCGGCTCCGCTCCAGGGGGCGCCGATGAACGCGGCGACTTGATTCTTCTTCTTGGCGGTGCTCTCCTCCTCGCTCCAGGCGGGGTGGTTGAGCACCAGGCCGTCGCGCACCAGGCCGTCCCAGAACCCGGCGACCTTCAGGGCGGGCTCGTCGTCGATGTGCACCGTCCAGGCGTCGCCCTCGACGCCGAAGCCCTGCGAACCAGCCTGCCAGGCCAGTCCGTTGATGAATGGGATGTCGCCGCCCTTGGGGATGTTGAGGATGCGGACCCCCTTGTCGGCGGCCTTGATCTTCTTCGCCGCCTTCTCGAACTCGGCCCAGGTGACCGGCACTTCGACGCCTGCCTTCTCGAACAGGTCGGTGCGGTAGTAGAGGAGTTGCGGGGTGACGTCGAAGGGGACGCCCCACGTACGGCCGCCGGGGGTGACCAGCGACTGGAGGCTCTCGGGGAACGACTTGACCAGTTTCCCGGAGTGTCCGGTCAGGTCCTCCAGGTTCCCCTGGCTGGCGAACTCAGGGAGCATCGCGTACTCCATGCCCACGACGTCAGGTGCGTTGCCGCCCTTGATCGCACTGTCGATCTTGGAGTAGCCGTCCGCGCCGGCGGTGATTTCGGTGTACTCGACCTTGATGTCCTCGTGGGTGGCGTTGAACTCTTCGACGACCTCTTTGGTGCCGACCATCCAGGACCACATGGTGAGGGTGACCGGCTTGCCGTCCGTGGCCCCGGACGTACCGCCGCCCCCGCCGCAGGCGGTGGCGAGGAGGGCCAGACAGCCCAGGGAGGCTGTGAGAGCGAGGCGGGGCATGCGGTGGGCGGGCTTCATCTGCACTGGCTCCTCGATGAGCAAGGCGCCTCAGCGACCGGAGGCGATTCCGTTCATCTTTTGCGCAGAACGATCGTCCGTCAAGAGCAAATGACCAACTCGATCAAAACAATCAACTATTGGGTATCCGAGATCACCGGGGTGGAGCGCAGGACGCCCGCACCATGAGCCGGGGTACCAAAGAGACGTGTCGACTCGGCGCCGCCGCACCGGGCCCCGCTTCGAGCCGGGCGAACATCATCTCGACGGCGCTCTCCCCCACTGCCTGCCGCGGCGGAGCCACGGCGGTCAGCGGCACATCGGCCAGCGCCGCCATTTCGTCCTCGTACGCCACCAGCGACACGTCGCCAGGGAGGGAGAGGCCTCGTTCGCGTAGCCGTTGCACCACCCCGATCGCGGTCTGATCGTTGTGGACGATCGCGGCGGTGACCCCGCCCTCCGCCACCGACCGGTACAGCGTCCGGGCCGCCGCCTCCAGGCCGGCCGGGTCCTCCGGGTCGACGTCCACGAGCGGCGGCACCGAAAGTCCACGCGCCGCCATGGCGGCCTCGTACCCCTCCCGGACCTGCGGTGACGTCGGGTTGTCCTGGGCGAGGAGGGAGATCCGCTCGTGCCCCAGCCCGGCGAGGTGGTGGACGGCGGCGGCGGCCCCGAGTGCATGGTCGGAGCGTGCGCTGTCCAGTCCGGCCAGCCGGCCCCCGAGAGGGATGCGTCGGTCCACCAGAACGGCCGGGATTCGGAGCGCCAGCAGCTGTTGCTCCTGCTCGAGGCTGGGTACCCCGCGTTCCCAACTGGGCTGGATCAGCAGGCCGTCGACGCCGCCGTCGAGCATCCGTCCGATCTGCGCGGTGTCCTCCTCGGACCGCCAGTGGGCAATGCCGAGCACCAGCCGGCCGCCGCGCGCCGCGACGGCGTCCTGAGCGCCCTTGACCAGCTCCGCGAAGTAGTGCTCCATGCTGGGCACGACCATGCCCAGGACCACTCCGGTGGGCGCTGATCGCACGGGGGCGTCCACGCCGGCGTCGGCCGGGCCGGAGCCGGGCGGCTCGGGGCACGTGACCGAGCCGTGCAGCCGCATCAGCCGCCCCTGTTCGGCCAGCGTCTCGACATCGCGCCGCACGGTGACGGCCGAGACTCCCAGCTCCTCCGCCAGATCCGTTACCCGCAGTTCGCCTCGCCTGCGCACGATCTCCAGCACCCGTTCGTGGCGCTGATTGACATGCGACCGCATCTGTCGTCCTCCTGATGATCCCCCGATTGGTGCAAGTTCCACCGTACTCTAGTGATCGATTCTTATGAGTCTTACGTATTGAGCATCTTGTGCGTACCGTGCTAGAAACCCACCACCGCACTCGCCCTCCTCCTTTCTCGCGTTCCTCCTCCGTCTTCCTCCCTCCGTCCTGTCCCAGGAGACGCCATGCCCACACCTTGGTCCCGCCGCGGATTCGTCAAGGCGACGGGAGGTGCCGCCGCCGCACTGGGTCTCCCCGCAACCGCCTCGGCGACGGTCCTGACCACCTCCGAGCCCGCCCAAGCCCCTTCGGCCGCGTCCGCCGAGTTCGAAAGGCTCAGAGCCACCTGGCGCGGCCTGATACTCGGCTCCGGTTTCAGCCCGACCGCGGAGCCGTTCGCCTCCAAGCTCGCCCGGCTGGGCACCGACGCCGCCGCCTGGCGGACCACCATGCTGCCCGCGCCGGGCTCCCTGTGGCCGGGCATGGTGTGGCTGGACCCGGATCCCGACACGGACACCGCGTCGTACACCTACTCCGCGCAGATCCAGCTCACCTTCCAGCGGCTGCGTTCCATGGCAGAGGCGTATGCCCAGCCCGGCACGGGTCTGACCGAAGACGAGGCCTTCGCTCGAGATGTCGTGACCGGCATCCGGCACGTGGTCACCGACGTCTACCACGCGGGCCGGGCCCGCTATGGCAACTGGTACAACTGGCAGATCGGCGGGCCCCACGCGCTGCTGGACGCGGCGACCCTCCTGTACGACCACCTGGACGCCGAACTGATCGCCACGATCACGGAAGCCGTCCGCGCGTTCGTGCCCGACAGTGCGGTGGCCTCGTACACGGGCACCTCCACCGGCGCCAACCGCGTCGACCTGTGCCGGACGATCGCGCTCAGCGGCCTGGTCGGCGAGGACGCGGACCGGCTCGCCCTCGCGTCCGGGGCGCTGTCGCCGGTCTTCCCCTACGTGACGTCTGGGGATGGCCTCTACCGTGATGGCTCCTTCGTCCAGCACACGTGGGTGCCCTACGCCGGGTCGTACGGCGCGGATCTGTTCACCGGCCTCAGCCTGCTGTGCGCGCTGCTCGCCGGCTCCCCGTGGGAGATCACCGATCCGGCCCGGGAGAACTACTTCGACGCCGTCGAACGGGCCTGGGCCCCCTTCATCTACAACGGCCTGTGCATGGACGCCGTCTCCGGACGCGCCGTCTCACGGGGCCTGGCGCCCGGCGATCCCGGCGGCGCCAACGACGACCATCTGCGCGGCCACTCGATCATCGCCTCGATCGTCGCCCTGGGACGCGCCGCGAGCCCCGAGCAGAACGCGCGCTGGCGCGCCCTGGCCAAGGGATGGATCCAGCGGGCGCACTTCAGCCCTCCGCACACCAACCCCATGCTCGGCATCTACAAGCTCGCCCAGCTCCAGAGCGTCGTGGACGACACCTCGGTCAAGCCCTTGCCCGAGCCGGTCGCACACCGGCTCTTCCCGGCCCAGGACCGGGCGGTACACCGCCGCCGGGAGTGGGCTGCCTGCCTGTCCATGGCCTCCGACCGAATCGCGCACTACGAGTGGGGCAACGGGGAGAACCTGCGCGGCTACCACACCGGGGCCGGCTGGCTGTCCTGGTGGGGGGACGACTTCGCCAACGAGCAGTACTCGCAGACCTTCTGGGCCACCGTGGACCCCAATCGGCTGCCCGGCATCACCGCTTCCAGGAAGAAGCTCGCCGACGGCCAGGGCGGCCAGTGGGGCGCCGAACGCCCGGCGGTGGCATGGGTCGGAGGCACGACCGACGGCACGTACGCCGCGGTGGGCCAGCATCTCAAGGGGCTGGCCTCGACGCTGGAGGCACACAAATCCTGGTTCTTCCTGGACGAGGGCATCGTCTGTCTGGGCGCGGGGGTCACCGCCACGGACGGCGAGGCGGTCGACACCGTCATCGACAACCGCCGCCTCGGCCCCACCGGCACCCACGCCCTGACCGTGGACCGCCACCTCAAGCCCGGCACTCCGGGCTGGACCGAGACGCTGAGCGACCCGGGCTGGGCGCATATCACCGGCCATGGAGGCTACGTCTTTCCAGCGGGCGGCCGCATCACGGCGCTGCGGGAGGAGCGTACCGGCCGGTGGAGCGACATCAGGACCGGTTCGTCCACGGCCCCCCTCACCGACCGCTACCTCACCCTGTATGTCGACCACGGCATCGACCCGGTCGACGGCGCCTACGCCTACGTCCTGCTGCCCGGAGCCAGTGCGGCCCGCACCGCGGCCCACGCCGCGGGCGCGCGAGGACTGCTCAGAACACTCGTCAACACACCCCGGGCCCAGGGCGTCCACGTCCCCTCCCTCGGCGTCACCGCTGTCAACTTCTGGGCGGCGGGGACGGTGGGCGATCTCACCGTGAGCGGCCCCTGCGCGGTGCTGATCCGGCATCGGAACGACGGCACCGCGGTCGTCTGTGTCTCCGACCCGACCCGCACCCTCACCACGCTCACCCTGACGTGGCGGCACCGGATCACCGCAGTCGTCTCCCATCCCGCCACGGTCGAACAGGCCGTACCCGGACGGAAGCTGACCCTCACGTTTGGAGATCTCACCGCCGAGGCAGGCGCCACCCAGAAGATCACGGTGAGGACAGCATGAGGGCGACGGTACGACGTTCCACCGCCGTGGCGGCGGCGCTGGCCTGCCTCTTGGTCTCCGCCACCTCGGCGCGCGCGGAAACCGTCTGGGACGGTGACGCGGCAGGGGGCACCGGCGTTTTCGGCAGCGTGGAGTGCGCCGAGCCCGGCAGCCTGGTCACCGCCGCCAACCAGGACGGTCACGGGACCATCTTCCGGTTCACCAAGCCCGGCGGTCTCATCCGCTGCGAATCCCGGGGCCTTTCGGTGGGCGGCGCCCGGTACGCCTTCGCGCTCGGCTCCACCTACTGGCTGGGCTGGGAGTCCCAGCTGTCCACCGTCAGCGGGGACTTCGTGGTGTGGCAGTGGAAGTCGTATCCCAACGCGGCACAGAACTACCCCCTGATCATGACCGTCAAGGACGGTTCAGTGCGCCTCTTCCACGTCAGTACGGACGCCACGTGGCACCTGATCTGGTCGGCGCCCGTCTCAGCCGGGGCATGGAACCGGTTCGCTCTCGGTATCCACACCTCCGCCTCGGCCGAGTCGGGCTGGGTAGAGCTGTCCTTCAACGGGACCCGGCAGACCTTCTCCAGCGGAGGCTCCCGCTACGCGGCACGCACCTGGGACAGCGCCAACGAACCCAAGTGGGGCGTCTACGACCGGGACACCCCGCAGAGCGACGTCGTGAACCGACTGGACCGGCTGCGCGTCGGCACCACCTACGCGGACGTCGGCTGACCTGCCGTGCACAACGAGAGAGACAAAGGTGACCGTCGATGACCGAACGACCGGCGGACGGCGTTTTCAGCGTGACCGACAGCGGATTCTCCCTGGACGGTCGGCCGGTACGGCTGTTGTCGGGCGCCCTGCACTACTTCCGGGTGCACGAGGACCAGTGGGCGCACCGGCTGGAAATGCTGCGAGCGATGGGGCTCAACTGCGTCGAAACGTATGTGCCGTGGAACCTGCACGAGCCGTTTCCCGGACAGTACCGGGACGCGGAGGCGCTGGGCAGGTTTCTGGACGCAGTACACGCGGCGGGCCTGTGGGCCGTCGTCCGGCCCGGTCCCTACATCTGCGCCGAATGGGAGAACGGCGGGCTGCCACAGTGGCTCACCGGCACCGTGGCAGGGCAGGTCCGCACCAGGAACCGGGCGTACATGGAGCCGGTGCGCCGCTGGTTCGGCCGCCTGCTGCCCCAGGTCGTGGAGCGCCAGGTCCACCACGGCGGGCCGGTGGTCATGGTGCAGGTCGAGAACGAGTACGGCAGTTACGGCTCCGACCAGGAGTACCTGCGAGAGCTGGCCACGGTCCTGCGGGACGGCGGGGTGACGGTGCCACTGTTCACCTCCGACGGGTCCGAGGACCACATGCTCACCGGCGGTTCGCTGCCCGGTGTCCTGGCCACCGTGAACTTCGGCTCGGACGCAGCCGGGGCTTTCCGCACGCTGCGCCGGCACCGGCCCACCGGGCCGCTGATGTGCATGGAGTTCTGGTGCGGCTGGTTCGCCCACTGGGGCGCCGGTGAGCCCGAGCCGCGCGAAGCCCGGGACGCGGCGGCGGTACTGCGCGAGATCCTGGAGTGCGGGGCGTCGGTGAACATCTACATGGCACACGGCGGGACGAGCTTCGGCGGCTGGGCGGGCGCCAACCGCGCGGGCGACCTGCACGACGGCGCCTTGCAGCCGACGGTGACCTCCTACGACTACGGTGCCCCCGTCGATGAACGGGGCAGGCCCACGGAGCTGTTCCGGCGCTTCCGGGAGGTGCTGGCCGACTTCGCTGACACCCCTCCGCCTCCGGTGCCGGCCGCCTGGCCGATCCTCACGGCACCGGCCACAGCCGTGCTCGATGCGTGGACGCCGCTGGACGAGGTGATGGACACGCTCGGCGGAACGGAGGGTGTCTTTGGCATGGCGCCGACTTTCGAGGAGCTCGATGTCGACCGGGGCCTGGTGCGCTACCGGGTCCGCGTTCCCGGGCCGCGGCCGCCACTGCCGCTGTCCCTGCCCGGCGTGCGGGACCTGGTCCGGCTCTCCGTCGACGGCGTCGACACCCCGGTCGGCACGGCGGTCGCCGGCCCTGCCGAGTTGGAACTATGGGTGGAGTCCCTGGGGCGCGTCAACTACGGGCCCCGCCTGGGCGAGCCCAAGGGACTGACTGGCGGGATCCTGCACGAGCGGCAGTACGTGCACGGTGTGAGCGCACGCGGCCTGCGGCTGGACGCGTTCGACGACGGGAAGGCGGTCGCCGGGCTGCCGTCCCGCCTGCCGGAGGGGGGTGAGCCGGGCCTCTACCGGGGCAGCGTCGACGTATCGGGCCCCGGGGACGCGATGCTGGAACTCCCCGACTGGGGACGGGGCTTCGTCTGGATCAACGGCTTCTGCCTCGGGCGGTACTGGTCTGCGGGCCCTCAGTCTGCCCTGTACGTTCCCGGCCCCGTACTCCGTCCCGGGGATAACGAGGTGTGGGTGCTGGAGACGGAGCGAACCGGTGGCACCCGGGTGCGGCTGGAATGAGCCCGTTCCCTTCCTCGGCGGCCACCACGAAGCTGACAGGATCCAATCCGCTACCCGCCGCATTCGCACCGCGGCCAGAGCCTGCTCCAGCCACGCGGCATCGATCCGGCCCTGGCCGAGCCCGCTGCAGAGCCCATGGTGGCCGCGGCGGGTGGCTGTTGCTGTTCCGGTCTTGAGGAGGGCTGGTCGAACAGGAGTCACATGAACTCCCAACCCGACCGGTCCTCCCCCGCCGCCGTGACCTCCGCGTCCATCACATCGAGCGGCAGCATGACCGCGCGCACCGGGTGGACGTCACGTCGCCGAGGTGACAGGCCGCGCGGCGAGGCCAGAGCGTCCACAGGAAAGACGCCTGGCGTACCGCCACCACCAGCGTCCTCGCAGCAGTACGCAGCTTGTCACCCGAGCGGTGGGAGGCGAGGACGTCCGCAATGGCCAACCGGCGGCGACTGTGAAAATCGCTGTCCGATCACCGGAGCACGGTGATAGACATCCGGCGTGGAAAAGAATCTTGAGTTCCCCGACCTGTTGCGACTGATCGATGAACGGTCGACCGCCTTCCGCGCCGTGGTCGCCGCCGCGCCCGGTCTCGACGCACAGGTGCCGACCTGCCCTGGGTGGACGCTGTTCGATCTGGTGAAGCACCTGGGCGGGGGAGACCGCTTCTGGGCCGCCATCGTCGGCGCGGGGCCCGCCGACGCGCCCCCGGCCGAGGCCGTCGCCGCGCGCGCCGCGCTGGAAGTGCCGCAGGAGCGTAAGGCCCTGCTGGCCTGGCTGGACGCGTCGACGCAGCTTCTGCTGGGCGCCCTGCGCGCGGCGGGACCGGAGAACGGTTGCTGGACGTGGTGGCCCGCGTCGCAGTCACCGCAGACCGCCGGCGGCACCGCCCGGCACCGGGTCCAGGAGACCGCGGTGCACACCTACGACGCCCAACTCGCCGGGGGCGCCCCGCAGCCGCTGCCGGTCGAGCTGGCACTCGACGGTGTGGAGGAGTTCCTGTTCACCGTCTGCGCAACGCCGAGTGCCTGGCCGCACAAGCCCACGGCCTTCGACTTCCACGCCGCCGAGTGCCGCTCCTGGCGCCTCACCGTCGACGGCGACGGCGCACGTACCACCCGCATCCCCGCGCCCACCGCCGCGACCGGCGAGGACTCGGACGCAGCCGGCGCCTCCGTCCACGGCACGGCCAGTGAGCTGGTCCTCTACCTGTACGACCGGATCCAGGCCGACTCCTTGCACGTTGACGGAGACGCAGGGCTGCTCGACCTGCTCCGCGCCTGGGAGCCGGAGGAGAAGTAGCACGTAGCGGGGGCGGTTGGCCGCGCCTCGAGCCGGTAGGACACGACTCTTCGCCAGGTTCGTCAGTCGCGACACCGGGCTCAAACCCGCGAGGCGGCCTCGGGGCGTCACCAAGCCGACCGCCTATCTGGAGGGCAGTGCGCATTTGTCCGTCCCAGCGATCACGAGAAGTGACGCGACTGCCGTCGTCCCGATCTCGTCGAGAAGTCAGTCGATCGGGTGACTGCGGCGGCTGCCGTGCATGAGAGCAGGGCCTCTTGGCAGCTCGAAGGGTGTCGAAGCCAACGTGCGGTCCAGGAGGCCCTGGTGTCGTATTTCTACGGCAACGCGGGAGTGGGGTCCGCTTCGGCCACTCTCGCGTGTGGCTGTCTGGCTCACAGGGTCGGGAACGCCAGAGACCACGGGGCGCGCGAGCGTCGGTATCCCACCGACATGTCGGACGCCGAGTGGGCGGTGGTCCGGCCACTGCTACCGGTGCCGGGCTGGCTGCGGGGCCGGGGCGGGCAACCGGAGGCTTGTTGCCACCGCGCGATGCTGGACGCGATCCGCTACCTGGTCGACAACGGCACGAAGTGGCGGGCCATGCCTGCCGACTTCCCACCGTGGGACCGGGTCTACGCGTCCTTCCTGCGCTGGCGCAACCACGATCTGGTCCGCGAGTTCCACGACCGGCTCCGCCGCCTGGTCCGCGAGCGGGCCGGGCGGGACTCGGAGCCGGGCACGGGCGTGATCGACTCGCAGTCGGTCAAAGCGGACGCGGTCGTCGGCTCTGACAGCCGCGGCTTCGACGGCGGCAAGCTGATCAACGGGCGCAAGCGGCACGCCGTGGTCGACACCCTTGGCCTGCTGCTCGCGGTGATGGTCACCGCAGCGGATGTGGGCGACCGCACGGCCCAGGTCCTGCTCACCCGCCGCGCACCACCTGCTGGCCCTGGTCCGGGCCGACGGCGGATACACCGGCAGCCTCGTCGAGTACTGCCTCGCGGCCCTCGCCCTGGTCCTCGCCATCGTCAAACGCAGCGACGACATGCGCGGCTTCGTCGTGCTGCCCAAGCGGTGGATCGTCGAGCGGTTCTTCGCCCACTTGATGCGAAGTCGCCGTCTCGTGCGCGACTTCGAGCGTTCCATCGCCAGCGCGGAGGCGATGGTCTACTGGTCGATGACGATGCTCATGACCCGCCGCGTTGCCCGGCCACGTCCTTCGCGAGCGTGAATCGACCAGGTGCCGGCTCGATCAGCCAGCCGCGCGCCGTCAGCCGCTTGGCCTTCGATCGCAGTGCCTCCACCTTTCCCGGTACGGGGTCCAAGCCGAAGCAGGCGGCCATCTTCTGGCATGTCAACGCTGCTTCACCGAGCCGGTTACGGTCGCTGAGGGCCTTCAGGATGCGCTGGTAGTCCACCGACAGCGCCGACCAGGCCAGCCCCGCGCGCCACACCGGCACAACTGTTTTCGGCTTCGCCGCCTCCGCCGGTTCGGGCCGCGCCGGTTGCACACCGGGAGCCGGCAGACCCTCGGAGGCAGCGGGGCCGACGACGGCGTCGTTGTCCGGGGCCAGTGCCTCGCCAACGCGCGAGCGGGCGATGACCCACTCGTTCCACTCCCGCTCAGCCACGGCCAGCTCCACCTGGAGGCGGTCGACCTCCTCTCGCAGATCGTCGACACGACGGCGAGCGGTGAGCGGTGAGCGGTGAGCGGTGAGCTCACGCTGTTCCAGCAGTCCCACGACCGACGGCATCCTCGACCTCCACCGAAGCAACGACACGACACCACTGCCACGAGACCGCCGACCCTATGCCTGACCAGCGAGAACGCAGTCCTCAAACCCGGAAGGACAACAACCTTTAAGGGCCTGCCTCTTCGGAGTAGAAGCTGCCCATCTCAGATCCGCCGGACCTCCTAGCAGAGCAGGCGATCTGGCGGGGCCGGGTAGGCCGGCATTCCATGGCAATAAGCTCCGCCCTGTGGTCCTTCGCCCTAGTTGTAGGGCTTCTCACTCTGACTCCCGGACTCGATACGGCGCTGATCTTGCCCACGTCAGCCCTTGGCCGGCGCAGGAGAGCCTGGGGCGTCGTCCGGAATCCAGACCGGAGCTCGTATTTCGGTCCGGCGCCGCGCTTCCGCTTCCATGCCCCGCGTCGCCGCTCGTATCGGTCTGACTCGCACCGCGCATCCCAGCGACTCTCCAAGATACTCAGCCGAGATGCCGCAGAACGCACGGTGCGACATGCACGAGCCTGTTTTCTTTACGCCTCGACAACCTGGCGGGGCGCTCCAATGTCCCGGCAGAGCGCGACGGATCGCTCGGGCTAACCTCACTTGTATGACGACCGACTGGATAGCGGAGGCACAACGCATAGCCCGGGGTAGGCGCTTCGACGAGTTCGGCTCGCCCCCTTCGCGGCAGAGGGCCTGGCCGGCGGCGCCGCTGTCCGAAGCGGAGATCTGCGAAGCGGAGGCGGAGCTGGGCATCGCCTTCCCGGACCAGTACCGCGAGTACTTGCTCCGCAGGACGGCCGGCGGCGCGGTCAACCGCCTATGCCGATCCTCGGCAGGCTGGGGCTGGCATGGGGACTCGGACACCAACTACGACCTGCTCACCACCGCTTTCCCGCATCCCGACTCCTACCGTGCTTACGAGGACGAGCTGAACGCGCGCGAGCCGCTGGCGGAGGACTTCCCGGACCACAACGCCTACCAGGCAGCATGTGCGCAGTGGTGTGCCGAATACGAGGTGTTCCAGGAGCGCAAGACGTCCGGCGCTGTATTCATCCAGGACAACGGCTGTGGTTTCTCGACCCTGCTCGTTGTCACCGGCCCGTACCGAGGCTCACTGTGGTTCGACGGCCGGGCCACCTGCGACCAAATCCTTCCTCTGAACCTGGGCGGTGAGTCCGTGTCGTTCACGGACTGGCTCTCTCGAAGGTCCATGGATCTGGTCGGCTGGTGAACGCTGCCCCGGCAAGGGGAAGGTGTGGGCAGCGCGGTAGCAGAACTCTCGAACCCACTCACTGATCAGACCGCTTGGCCAGGCTAATCGCGGGGCGGGTCGTAAGAGTGGTCCCGTAACTTCACGAGCCCCTGGGTCATGCTGTGTCGGTGCCGACAGCACCGGCCGAGCGAAGCGAACGCCCGAGGTCACCAGTGAGGATGCGGGGATATCGTCGCCACCGCCACAGGTCGGGGCCGGGCAAACTGTGGAACTGGGTGAGCGCTTGGCCGTCGTCGCAACGGTCGCGGCCTTGTACCGGTCGTCCAGAGCTCTGATCTGCGTCCAGAGCTGGACGATGTGCTCGTCCAGCAGCAGCCACGCCTCATGCAGCCAGTTTCGGCAGTAGAGGTCGTTGGTGTACTCGTAGATGTCGTCGCCGAAGCCGCGCTCGACGGCGCCCACGAGGGCGGCCCACGCGTTCACCCTTTCAGCGCCCGTGAAAGCCGTTCGCCAGCCGCGCCGGCGCAGCAGCTCTCCCACCTCGGTCTCGGTAGCCACGGGCGTGAGGCTCTCACGCGGCGCCGCGGCTGAACGCGGTCGAGCACCTGCGGGCCCATGTGAAACACAGCCTCTTTCCCGATGGCTGGGAGCTCAGCGATGCGGGCAGCGACTGTAGGTGACTGCCTGCGCCTCTAGAAAGAGATCGACCAGAAGTTCGACGTGGGACTCGCTTCCCTCCGGATCGGCCGTCACGATGTAGCCTGCGCCGGTAGGGGCGCCGGCTCGTCGCGGCGCAAGCGGGTGGCGCCGGGACCGCCGAGGCGATCGCACTCCGCTTCGAGGGCGGCCGTCCGCTCGTCGCCGTGCGGGCCGATGCGGTGTGTACGTCCAGGTGCAGGCGGTTCTTGGCGGTCTTGCCCTGCGGAACCGACTGAAAGAAGATCCGGGGACGTACGCCTTCGGGGTCCTTCAGAGACGTCCGCCAAGAGCTCTCGTCACCGGAGTTCCGTTGTCCGTGCATTCCGCCACCTTGTCGTCCGACGAGGCGGATGTCTGGTCGGTGTCGGTGTCGTGTCATCGGCACGTCGGAGTCGCCCCACCAGGTCCAGCAACCCACCGCGGGACCTGCGGCTCGCAAGGCGGCGATCGGTTCCTGGGTGGATGTGGCCCATCGGGCCAGTAGCCCGACTGACAGCGCGTCATCGGCCGGTTCCGGTGTCGGGGCTACTCGCCGGAGCCGGCCGCGACCGCCGCCGCACGGTCCTCGACCACACCACACCCAGACCGAGCACGGAAGCCAGCCACCCCCAGCCACCTCCAGACCCCACCCCAGGCGCCCACAACTCCCAGACCCATCAGTGAGCGTCGGAAATGCCCTGCACGAGCTGAGTCAGGACGTTGAGAATCCCCTGCCCGAGATCCGTCGGGGCGATCAGCACTCCGAGGGCCAGGACGATGACGACGGTGAACTTCTCGTCCATCCGGCTGCGGGCCTGAGTGCGCCGGCGCAGCCGCATGACCACGATGAAGGCGAGCAGCACCGCCACGTTGATTGTCAGCACCACGGCCACTCCCCCACTCGCCGGCACACCTCGTCTTCAGCTTTCTGGTGTAACCCGCCCCTGTGCCCTCCCGCACTCAGTTGCCAGTGGTTGGCGGCAGGAAGCCCTTCTCTGGCTGAATGCATGACGACCCGCAACAGCTGAGCACGCCCCCCTACCCCCTGTGTGCCCAGGTGCAGCCGTGGCCCAGCTCGGCTCCAAGCCCAACCAGGCGACTCCGCACGGCAGGCGCGGCCGTTCAGGACAGTGGTGTAGGTCTGCGTGGAGGTGGGATCGCGTTCAAAAGCTCCCACAGGGGGCGTTGTCCTCCGGCCCAGGTGGCGAGGGTGTGGCGGTCGACGAGGTGCAGACGCTGGGACTGGGCGAAGTCGGTCGCGGGTTTGGTGAAGCGGCCGTTCGTGACCAGGACTATGACGTCACCCTTGTGGACAGGGCGTCCGGTGCCGTTGAGAACGTGCAGGTCGGGGGTTCCGACGGCTGCTCCGGCAAGGCCCGCTCGGCGGTGCTTGCACTGGATGACCCAGCGGCGGCCGAAGGGATCGGTGGCCTTCACGTCCGCCCCGTTGTCGCCCGCGCCCCCGACCTGGACAGCATTCTGGCAGCCGTCGCGGAGCATGAGATCGCGTATCGCGTGCTCGAACTGGCGGTGGTGCAGCCGGTCCAGTAGGTCCATCCGGTATCGCAGGGTTTGCATCTGCGTCTGCCGCTGGAGCTGCTGCTGCACGTGGGTACGGAACCATAGGAACGCCCCGGCACCCGTTATGAGCAGGAAAAGCAGGGGGACCCAGGGGTGGGCGGCGAGCCAGTGCATGAGCAGGGAGAGAAGCCATCCGATGACGAAGATGCCGGCAAGGATTTCGGCGCCGGTGTAGGCCTGCTTGCGCTTGCGTGACCGGGCCGGGCTGCGGCGGCGTCGTGGGGCGGGGCGGCGGGCGGTCATCGCCCGCTCCGGTCCCACGGGATCGGGTACGTCACCGTCGAGCGCGGCTGTGGCCGGACCGGCGCCTTCTTCATCGCCGGAAACCGGATCGGATAGGACACCGTGGGCCGGGACCTCGGCTTCGACGGTGCCTGCCCCGCCTTCGGGAACTTGATCGGGTAGACCGCGGTCGATGCCGGCCGCGGTGTGTCCCCAGGGCCGTCGGCCGAACTCGAGGAGTTACCGAGCACGACCACCGCCAACCCGATCCCCACCACGATCGACATCTCCCGGCGCCCACCCGCAGCCCACCGGGAATGACCCCGCACCCTCGTTCCGTCCCTGCGCATGTACTCCCGCACCCACGGCATGACGAACACCCCTCCCCCACCCGGCTACGCCCCTCGCGCAGCCTGACCATCAAAGCAGCCGCCACTGACAACACGTCACCAGAAGATCACTTTCGGTCACACGGCCGGAACCTGACGACAGGATCCGCGTCCGCGGGCGCCGCGTGCCCGAGCACGGGAAAGCCCCGGCCGGTCGGGGACAGCCGGGGCGGCAAAAGGGATGTGGGTGCGAAGGGCGGTCGCTTCCCGGCGGTGGGCCCCACGGGGGTTCAGCCGAACGACATTCCCCATAGGCGACAGGTGAGGCCCGGGGACTCAGACCTCTCTGCACCCATACGCAGATGAACGTTCAACCAGCCCCGGTACCGACCCGACCACTGCGGGCCAAAGACGTCTTCCATGCATACCGGCGAGCAGGCATGCTTGCCGTCGATCGCGGGTCCTCCTCGAACACGGCCGACGAGTCCGGGGAGACGCCGAGCAACGGGTCGTCGCCCTCACACAGGCGGCTGCCCAGCTCCGCCTTCGGGGAGTGTCGCTTCGGCGAGAATGGTCCGCAAGGCCGCGATGTGGCCGTTGAAGGCATCTCGGCCGGTGCCGGTGAGCTGGGCATAGCGTCTGTGGCGGCTGCCGCTGAGGCGGCGTTCCGTGGTGACGTACCCGGCTTCTTCAAGTGTCGTGAGCTGTTTGGACAGCGCCGAGTCGGACAGCTCGAGTCGGTCCTTGAGGAAGGCGAACTCCACCCAGTCGACCGCTGCCAGTGTCGCCACCAGCGACAGCCGGGTACTGGGATGGATCAGCTCGTCGAAACGCGCTTTCGTCATGCCCGCACCCACCGACGCAGTACACGCAGGATTTCCGGCCCGCCGAACCCGATGACAGCCGCGACCAGCAGCGCCGCCCAGAGGCCGGCATGCTCGGCGCCGTCGGCGTCGAGCGCGAGGGCCGCAAGGATGGTGACCGTGACGAGTCCGAGCAGCATGCCGACCACGACCAGCGGCACGCGGCGACCGGCGACCGCCATACTGATTTGCAGCTGATCCGTGCGTCGACGTCCGCCGAGCAGGCGCGACGCGAGAACTGCGTGGCCCATACCGAAACCTAGGGTCGCGATCCAGGCCGGCCACGGCGACGCCAGCCCGCCGAGCCCACCCAGCAGGAGCCAGCCGGCCGCCATCGCCCACCAGTAGCCGCGGGGCAAGCCCACTTCCTCGGCCACCTGGCGTCGGACACGGTCGACCGCGTCCAGGGCGTCGCCGGCCTGCTCCGGAGTGATGTCGTTCATGACGAAGCCTCACTTTCCTATCGGGAAAGTGAGCGTCCCACTTTCCCGGCGGGAAAGTCAAGAGCTCGAGGGTTGGAAACAGGTACTCACGCTTATGCACTCTCGTCGTCTTTCAGGTGGGACCCGGTGCGTGTCGTTGCGCGCCGGGAAGCACGTTCCCCCCTACACCGGACGGGTGAAATGCTGAGCAGCATGATCAGCGAAGCCAATGAACCACGTCGGGAGCTGTTCCTCCGAGATGATCTGGAGGCTGTATACGTGGACAGCGCTCACCGGGAGGCGCTTCGTGTCCTGCGGGACAGCATCGAGACCGCTCACGTCGATGCTTACAGCGATGCCCCATGGCCACGGGAAGTGGTAGCCGCGTACGAGCAGGCGTTGTCCATGGCCGAGAACCAGGCGGCCGCCGGTGTCCGGTCCGCGAAGGACGATGTCGGTATGGGTATTGACATCGCTGTCCGCGACGACACGCAGTTCGACGTGCTTCTGGCCTTGGCTCCCTTCACGATTCATGCAGAGGCGTGGCGACAGGGTCGGCAGATCTTCAGCGCTAGCGACACGGGCACAGCCCTGTGGATCGCTGTCACATCACAGCAAGAGGCTCAACTCACGTCACGGCTTGGTGCGCTGGGAGCCCCACAAACGGCGTTCGCGACGCAACCTCGGAGGCGACGGCGTCTGTTCGCTCGCTGATCACGGCATTAGGTCGTTGGCGGTGCGGTGGTTGGCGGCGCGCGGCCGTTGGCGGCACGGTCGTTGGCGGTGCGGTGGCCGGCTTCCATGAGCCGGGCCCTGGCGCCCGCTCCGGCGGCCACGTCCCGGGCGAGGAGACCGCGCGACGCCAGGCGACTCAGGGCCCGGTAGACGTCCGGGGTGCCGGCGGTCGTACTTCGGCCGGTCTGCCGGATGGCGGGGACGAGGAGCAGGATGCGGCGCCGGAGCGGTGAGAGTTCGCGTCCCGTGAGTGGTTCCTCCTGGTCGCTGCCGCACGGGCCCGAGCCGGCTGTATGCGGGCGCTGCGGTGAGCGTCGCGCGGGTCGCGTACGCCTGTAGCGGCCCCGGGAGGGGCCGGAGTTGACCAGGACGGTGCGGTGGCTGTCCGAGCGGACAGCGAGATGGCCCCCGGGCGAACCGCGCGTTGCGGGGTGGCCCGAGAGCAGGCCTCAGCTGACGCGGGTGCCTGCCAGTACAGGCGGGCGACGGCGGGAGCCGATGCGGGTTCCCGACTCCCGTGACCATGGCCAAGGGCTGACCTGCGGCTGCCGCGAACGGTCGGCCCGGCACCGGGAACCTCGCGGGAATGGGACGGGAAGCCGTCCTCCCATGATGGTCGAGGCACCACAAGCAGGCGCACGGGGGACTTTGATACGTCGCGCCTGAAGTTTCCCGACGTCAGCGACGGGCTTTGCAGTGAGTGGCTCCTCTCGGGGGGCCACAACCGCCTGCCTTGTCGAGCGCGAGTTCGGGAGTTCGGGAGTTCAGAGAGGGAGCTGACATGCCAGAAATCGTTCTGGATCGATTCCACTCCGATGCGTGGCACATTGCGCCGATTCGCGGAGAGACCTCTGCCGCCCCGGAGGAGAAGTACCTGGGACACCTCGCGGACCTTGCCGAGGTGCTCAGCGAGCACCTCGGTGACGTGGCGATCAGATCGATCGACGCCGGTTGGGGGAAGGACACGCTGGACGGAGCGGACCTCCTCATACTCACGCTGCCCACGGCGGACGAACCGCCGCTGACGGCCGGGGACCTGGCATTGCTGCGCGGCCATCTCACCTCGGGCAGGAACCTGCTGGTCCTCGGCGGTTCCGTGACCGACACCGCGCCCTGCCCGCTGTCCCACCTGGTGCCGGGGGCTGGTTCTGGAACCCGACCTCGTATCCGTCCGCCAGGAACCGCCGACCAGCCACCTCCTGACCTATTCGGTCTCCGCCGACGTGCTGCCGGGACATCCGGTGACCGAAGGCGTCGAGCAGTTGTACTTCCACCGGGCCAGGGGGCTGACAGTCACCGGCTCCGCAGCCACGGCGATCGCCGCCCGAGACGGGCGCGTCCTCGCCGCCGCGGCCGAGGTGGGCGCCGGACGGCTCGTCGTCGTGGGCGGCGGTGAACTGTCCGCCCTGCCCTTCCTCGGGCGCGCGGACAACGCCAGGTTCCTGCTCAACACACTCAGCTGGCTGCTCACCGGCCAGTACGCTCCGGCCGGCTCCGAACTGGCGAAGGCGGTTACGCACGAGCGCTGCTTCACCGTCCGCTCGTTCCATCCCGAGGAGGATCTGGCGAAGGTCGAAGGCTCGCACGTCGTCGATGCCCGGCCGTACCGGTCCCTGCTGGAACGGATCGGCGGAGGCATCCTGCCGGATCCTTACCAGGAGCAGGCAGCCTTCCTGCTCGAGGCGGAGCTGCGCTTCGACGAGATGCCGCGGGTGATCCGTGAGGCGGTGACCACCTTCCGGCACCGGTCCAACGACTACGAGGGGTTGCTGGTACGCGGGCTGCCCGTGGACGCGGAACTGCCCGGCACCCCCGCCGATCCGGCGCGGCGGTTGGACAAGTCGACGTGGCTGAGCGAACTCTGGCTGGCCGGATTCGCGTCCGCACTGGGTTTTCCCCTCGCCTACCACCAGGAGAAGCACGGTCTGCTCTTCCAGAACGTGGCACCCACTCCGCACAACGCGGCCAACCTCTCCTCGGAGAGTTCCGCGATCCTGCTGGACTTCCACACCGAGACGGCATTCCACCCGCACATGCCGGACTTCCTCATGCTGCACTGCCTGCGGAGCGACCACGACGGCATCGCGAAGACCATCATGGCGAGCGTCCGGATGGCGCTGCCCCACGTGAGCCTGGCGGACCGCTGCGAGCTGTTCCTCCCGCAGTTCCGGACAGGCGTCGACTACTCCTTCGGCAGCGCCAACGGAGTGCAGGGCAACGGGCCCACGCTGCCCGTGCTGTACGGCAATCCGTACGACCCGTACATGACCTTCGACCTCGACCTGATGGTCGGCGAGACGCCGCACGCGCAGCAGGCGCTCGAAGCGCTCCGGAGCGCTGTCAACAAGGTGCAGCGCTGGGTCCGCCTGGAGCCGGGCGATCTGCTGATCGTCAACAACCGGCGTGCCGTCCACGCCCGTTCGGAGTTCTCCGCGCGGTTCGACGGCCGTGATCGCTGGCTGCAGAGGGTGTGTCTGGTGAGCGACCCGGTGCCCTCGGCCGCCGACCGGCGCGGCAGTGGACGCGTGGTCGAGACAGTCTTCGCCGTCTGAACGGCAGTGCCATACGAAACCGAACGAGGAGCCGAACAGTGACCGAGTCGTTCATCGACTTCTTCGAAGCACACGTGGCGGCCACACCGGACGCCACGGCCATCGTGTCCACGACGGGCGCGCTCAGCTACCACGAACTCGACGCCCTGGCCCGCCGCCAGGCGCGCGAACTGACCGACAGGGAGGTGCGGCCCGGGGCGCTGGTCGGCGTGTGCGCCGAGCCCGGACCGGCGATGATCGCCGCCATCCTGGGCGTGCTCAAGGCGGGCGCCGCCTATGTGCCCCTCGACCCCGAGTACCCCGAGCAGCGGCTCGACTACCTGGTGCAGGACTCGGGGATGTCGGCGGTGCTCGCCGAAGAGCACCTGGCGCCGCGCCTGTCCGGCCGGGGGCTGCCCGTCATCGGTGTCCCGAACTCGGCCGGGGCGGGGTCCGCGCCGGCCTTCGAGACGGTACGCCGGGGCCCGGACGACCTCGTCTACGTCATCTACACGTCCGGGTCGACCGGCCGTCCCAAGGGCGTGCGGGTCACCGAGGCCAACGTCGTGAACCTGCTGAACGCCGTGGGCGAGGGCTACAAGCTCTCCGAGGGCGACGTCACCATCTTCACGCACTCCTTCACCTTCGACGCATCGGTGCTGGAGATCTTCGCCCCGCTCGCCTTCGGCGCGAAGCTCGTCGTCGCGGCCGCCGACGAGCGGCGGGACGCGGCGAAACTCGTGGCCGCGGTCAAGCGGCACGGCGTGACGATCTGGGACATGGTCCCGGCCATGCTGGCCCAAGTCGTCGACCTGCCGGACTTCGCCGCCGACTGCGCGTCGCTGCGCCTGGCCATCTCCGGGGCGGACGTCCTGCCGCCCGGTCTGGCCCACCGGTTCCTGACCCTCGCGCCGTGGTGCGAACTGCAGAACCAGTACGGGCCCACCGAAGCGACCGTCATCACCACCGTCTGGTCCTGCACGACGGACACCGCGGCCGGGCCCGTACCGATCGGATTCCCGATCGCCGGAACGTCCGTGCACGTCCTGGACGAGCGGCTCGCACCGGTCGTGCCGGGGGAGATCGGCGAGATCCACATCGGCGGCGCCGGTGTCACGGCCGGCTACCACGGGCGGCCGGAGCTGACCGCGGAACGCTTCGTCACCGGGCCGGACGGCGCGCGCCTCTACCGCACCGGTGACCTCGGCCGCCTGCGTGCCGACGGGGCGCTGGAGTTCCACGGCCGGGCCGACCGGCAGCTGGCCGTCCGCGGGTTCCGGGTGGAGCCCGGGGAGATCGAAGACGCGCTCTGCACCGATCCAGCCGTGCAGAACGCGGCGGTCGTCACCCGGGGCAGCGGCAACGACGTCCTGTTGATCGCCTACGTCACCGCGTCCGCCGACCAGTCCCTCCTGGTCCCCGCCCTCCGGAAGCGTGTCGGCGAGGTCCTGCCCGAACACCTGCGGCCCAACGGCTATGTCGTCCTGGACGAACTGCCGCTCGGGGTCAGCGGCAAGGTGGACCACCGCGCCCTCCCCGCCCCGCCCTCGACCCGGCCCGAGCTCTCGGTGCCCTACGTCGCGCCGGGCGACCGGGACGAGCAGAAGGTCGCCACCACGGTGGCGCAGATCCTGGGCCTGGACGACATCGGCGTCGACGACAACTTCTTCGAGCTCGGCGCGCACTCCCTGCTCGCGACGAAGATCATCACGCGGGTGCGGGCAGAGTTCCAGACGGACGTCCCGGTCTCGGTCGTGTTCGAACACCCGACCGTCGCCGGTCTGGTGGGATGGCTGCGGGTCAACGCCGACGCCGCCACGAAGGTGCAGGGCCCGCCCCGGGCCGACCGGACCGGGCCGATCCCGCTCTCGCTCCCGCAGGAGCAGGTGTGGTTCCTGGGCAAGCTGGTGCCGGACAGCATCGCGTACGCCACGCAGGCGTACCTCGACCTGCGCGGGCCGGTGTCGGTCGCGGTGCTGGAGGAGTCCCTCGGCGAGATCGTCCGCCGGCACGAACTGCTGCGGACCACCTTCGTCGAAGGCGCCGACGGGATACCGGAGCAGATCATCCACCCTGCCTACCCGGTGAGCGTCCAGGTCGAGGACCTGAGCGGCGAGCCGGAGGAAATCCGGGAGATCCTGGCGCTCGACCGGATGCAGACGATCGTGGCACGTCCCTTCGACGTCGGGCGACTGCCGCTGTTCCGCTGGGTGCTCTTCCGGCTCTCGGCCGACCACCACATGCTGCTGCTGGTCGAGCACCACGAACTGGCGACGTTCGTTGCCGGAGACGCTGCTGTGGACGGCTTCGGCGTCGACGTCCAGTGCCATGTTGATCCGGAAGGGCAGCACCGCCGACCGGGTGGCCGGCAGTCGGCGGACCCGCTCGCGCGAGCAGCCGATCACCAGCAGGTCGGCCGTGGGCCGGTGCGCCGCGCGGAGCATCTGCCGCCACGTGGGCGACTGTCGGTCCGAGACGGAGACCGCGCCCACCTGGGCCGCCATCTGGTTTCGCAGGTAGGGCAGGAGGTAGGTCATCCCCTCAGGACAGCCCTGGTACGCCAGCGAGAGCCGGCCCTCGGCCGAGCTGAGGACCTGGTGCGTGAAGCGGCGTCCGGGAAGGTCCGCCCAGCGCTCCCGGACCCGCGCCCAGCCCCCGGTGCCGGTGGTCCACCGGTACCTCGCCCAGACCGTGAGCGGTACGGCGGTCATCAAGGGGTCCGCGCGTTCGCCGCGGCGAAGACGACCTGCCGCAGTTGCTCGGCATCGGCGATCCCACGGAGCCGGCCGTCCGGGATGGGCGTGAAGTCCTGGACGCCGTACGAGCCGGACCCGTGCACGACGACTTCGTCAGTGTCGAGCAGGCCGCGCTCCATGCCGGTGAGGGCGCCGGTCAGGGCCATCACCAGCGACCACTCTCGCAGCTCACGAGGGTCGGCCGGCAGATCGACGGCCGTGCCCGCGAGCAGCGCCCGGATCTCGGCGTACCGGGAGAGGCACTCGTACAGCGAGACGACTACGCCGCCCCCGCCGTGCGTGCGGATCAGCTGGTTCATCGCGGGTGAGGTCGCGGGCCGGCGGGTGTAGAAGGTCGGTTCGAGGTTCTCGGCCGGGTCGAAGGTCGTGGCGGGGTAGCGCGGGTCTTTGTGCTGGTGGTAGAGCCCGGTCGCAGGGTCGAAGCGGTACTCCGGTGGCGTCGCGCCGTACAGGCTGAGCACCATGTCGGGTGTCGCCATGTGCTGCACCAGGAAGTACTGCGGCGCAGCCGGCGACCCGGGCAGCAGGGTCGTCCCGAAGTGGTGGCCCAGCAGGCCGAAGGCGCTCGACACCGCGTGGGCGTGCGTCCGGGTGACGCCGGGCGCCTGCGGCAGTTCGGCGTGCTCGGCGAAGGCGCGAACGGCGTCGGAACACTGGTAGTTGACCAGGTCCAGGGTGTGCCAGAGCCGGAACCCGGTACGGGCGGCCAGTTCCTGTGCGGCGTTGTCGACCAGCTGCTTGGTGAGGGGCTTGACCCCGAGCTCACCCGGCGCGAGCACGCACATGGGGTTGCGCGCGGCCAGGGCGGGGTCCTCGCTCAGGGCGGAGGACCAGAGCTTCGGCCGGGCGGCCTCCGGGACGACGGTGACGATCCGCAGTCCGTCCGGGTCGCTGAGGCCGGTCCGGTACGCGCGAAGCACCGCGTCCCGCAGAGCCGTCGCCTTGTTCGCCGAGGAGGGCGTCACGATCATCACCGGCTCGCCGGTGCGTTCGGTGTGCAGCACCGCGCGGGCCACGATCACCAGCGAGGCGAGGGTCTTGACCGTACGGGTGGCCGGGTTGCCCATCAGGTCGAGCAGGACGAGCCTGGTCCGGCCGACCGTGCCCAGCTCCGCGAAGTGGGGACCGGCGACGGCGAAGAACTCACTCAAAGAGGACGAGGGGGCCGGAAGTTCGAAGGGAGGGGTGAACTCGGAGCTGGACCGGGAGCTACGTCCGACCTGGCTGAGGGCCCGCCGAAGCCGGTCCTCGTATTTCGTCAGGACATCTCCACGGTGAAGAACATCGCTGATCAACGTGCTCCTCCGATGGATGGAATGCGCGGTTGGGCGCATGGCGGGTGCATGCACCGACCGGTGTGGTCATGCCCCAGCCTCCGACCTGACGCTCCCGACCCGGTACCGGATCACTCCCGGGCGAGTCCTGGGCACGGTCCCGCCGATCCCGCCGGAACGGGGATCCTGCTGCCGCCCGGCGTCCCCCACGACGGTCGGACCGTCACGGCGTCAGGCCTCCGCAAGCGCAACCTCTACCTGGACGACTCCGTACTCCCGCAGCGTTTGACCGGCCGTGCTGTGCAGTCTCCGGTCATCAACGACGGGCTACTGCGCCATCGGATCCATCAACTGCACGCCGCGCTCGTCCATGCCGAAGACGGGTTCGAAGCCGAGTCCCGCCTCTCGTTCATCCGGGAACGCCTCCATTCCCGACTCGACGCGCTCCAGCCCCGCACACCGGGCCGTGAGGCAAACCGGCTCGCCGCCGAGCTACGGGAACTACTGGACTCACGGATACACGCCGGCATATCCCTGCGCGAGGCGGCCGCCATCCTGCACGCCCACCCCACACACCTGATCCGCTGTTTCAAGCAGACCCACGGCCTACCGCCACACGCCTACCTCACCGGCAAGCGCATCGACCAGGCACGTCGCCTTCTCCTCAGCGGCCACCGACCCGCCGACGTCGCTACAACTGTGGGATTACATGACCAAGCCCACCTGAGTCGCCACTTCACACGCCACGTGGGTACCACCCCCGCGCGTTACAAGGGCACTCGAAGCGGCTCTGCCGCACCTCGTTCCTGACCAGTTTCGGTAACGGCCGTCTCGCCCTCACCCAGACCGCGGTCTACCGCGTCGACGCGAACAAGGCCGGGATCGCCTCGCTCCCGCCCGACTTGGCCCGGCAGATCGATGTAACTCGGCCTGGCCGTACTCGCCAGGGGGCCGCGGCCACCGTCGCCGCGGCGACCGGAAAAGCCCCCGCGGACCACTCGGCGGTGACTACGGTCAGCATGGGCGTGCCTTGCCGCCCGCGCTGCAACGCGCGTCTACTCGGTGACTTCTCGATCAATCACCTGGGAAGGTACGCCCTTCGCGCGCTCCCGAGGTTGATCCACAGGTCCTGAGCATTGCTCAACAGCCGGGCACTAGGGGCTGTGAGGGCTCCTCTTCACTACTTCCGATCCTGCGTGGTTGGCGACGAGGGAAGCGATCATGTCTCCGCCGACACCATGGTGTCGCACGGTTCTGCCGCGATGACAAGGATTCCCGGTTCCTTCTCCGCCGGCATGGATGCGCGCCGGATGAGTGGTTCCCATTCCTCGGGCCAGACGGTCGACGCGTTCCAGCGAACACCTGCAAGAAGGGTTCCCTCCAGCTTGGCCTGTCGCAGGTCCTCCCCGACGAAGTCGTTGCTTACCGCGTGCACGACCGCTACGGCGCGCGACAGGTCGTGCGCCTTTACCCACGCCTGCTCGAGATCATCTGCGAGGTCCTGAGTGACCATCTCCGAGTTCATGACGCTGTCAGGGTCGGCAAGCATGGGCACCAGCTCTTCCTGAAGGAGGTGCTGGGCGTTGTGAACGGCGCGCAGCAGGGGCTGGGCGTGGACCTGCAGGGACTCCTCCACTGCACGCAGGTAGTCCGGGGTGGGAGGAGCGGTGGACGCGGGCCGGCGTTCTGTGAGGTGTCCAGCCTGTTCGAGCAGCCGCTCCAGCTGCTGTACGGAGACGCAGACCTGCGTGAGGGCATCCTCGAACTCCAGCAGACTGATGACGTTCTCGGCAATTCTGCGGGCGCCTGCCAGAGCGGGCATGAGGTCCTTCAGTCCGTAAGACTGTGCGGTTTGCAGTGCATGGCCTCGGTACTTGATGCGTACGGGCGCGAGCCTGTCCGCAAGGGGATGGCCGGGCTGCAGGGAACCTTCCAGATGTTCGGTGAACACTTCTTCACCATCCGGTGCCGCCTGGTGGGCCAATCGTTGGGAGACGCAGGTTCCCAGCGCGCGGTGTACTGCGGAAAGAGTTCTGCTGAGGGCGAGGTCGGGGTCATGGAGATCGGGGACGCCGCCCTGCGCGGACAGACGATCGTGAACGGCGATGACAAGCCTTTTGTGCGCGGTCTTCAGAAGGGCGTCCAGAGTCTCGTCGGAGCACTGCCCGTGTGCTGTGCGTGCCGGGTCGCTGCTCATCGTCCTTCCTCCTTCGTACTTCGCCCGTCGCCACTCGGCCCGAGGCCGGCTTTCAGGGCTGTCCGGGCCCGAGCGAGGTTCTGCCGGACAGCTGCTGGTGTGGTGCCCATGGCACGCGCGCTTTCCTCTGTGGTGAATCCGTCAAGGGTCCAGGCCATAGCGGCGCGTTGCTTGGCGGGGAGCTGGAGCAGACGGGCAATGACGGTCTTGATCTCTTCATCGAGTTCGGCCGCTTGTGCGGGGGTCTGCCAGCGCATCGTCAGTTCGTGCGGTTCGGGAGGGTCCGAGCAAAGTTCCTCGGGCGTGACCTTCTGCTTTACCCACGATCGCCAAGCGACTTTGCGCAGCCAGGCTTTGGGATAGGCGATGGAAAGACCGGGAGCGCACATCTGGGTGAACGCGTCCTGGGCCGCGTCCTGGGCGGCTGTCCACGTGGCACCGTTGAGGAGGAGAAAGCGAACCAGGGCGGGGTACTGCTCCTGATGCAACGCTTCGGCCAGTTGGCGTCCGGGTAACGAGGCGGAGGAGTCCCGTGGTGGCGCTGTCGCGAGTTCAGTGCCGGCGGTGTCCTCCATCGTGGCCCCCTCCCCTGCGACGGGGAGCCGCCTGTACGTGCCTGTCTTTCGCGTGTTCCTGAAGCGTGCCCCACGGGACCGTGTGACGGACCCGCTCAGTGAGACCGGCGTCCGCAATGCGGGCCAGTTCCACCTCTGCACTGAGCCTATGGCGAGCGATCTTCACTGCACCGCTCACGATGCTGACAAGAACGGTGGCTACCGCCCCTGCCACAACCGGATCCACTCCGCTGTCTCCTCTCGGTGATCGCGAGTGCGCCCCAGACGAGCAGGCGCTGCACAACAGTGCTTCGGCGACCGGAAGTTGTGACATCGTGCAGGTCAGGCGGTGGAGGCGCAACTGGCTGGGGTCACGCCGTCGACGGATGGCTTCAGCTGCCCGGAGGACTGAGCGTGGTAGCTGCGATCCGTGCGAGGGAAGTGCCGTGGCTACCAGGTGGCAGGTGACACCACCTTCGACTCTGAACCTGGCTTCATCGAAGCGAATGAGAATGGGCGCCCACACTCTCAAGATCTCGCTGACAAGCGGGTGGCGAACGAGGTTGGGGCGCGGTCAGGGGGACGTGCCGAACAAGTCGTCGAGGAGGGGCGCACCTTCAGCGGGTGCGCGGACCTCCAAGTACAGCCGGCGGCCATCAAGGTGGATGCGGAAGTCGAAGAACGGGCAGCACTGCTGCTCGGTGGCTGCGAGTTCGGCGACAGATCCGGCTCGGCCGGCCGGCAAGGTAAGCCGTATCCCGTCGGCGATGGCCTGCCTATCGGAACTGGCAAGGGTCATGACCAGCAGACCCGCAGTCGGTCCCGGCGGCCCAGACGCTTCGCCGAGCACGGTCAGCGGCGCTGACAGCCGGGTTAGCATGGGCTCAGCGCTCCGGCAGCTCCCATGAAGCGAACCAGTGGGGGAACGGTCCGGCGGAGGGCGGGAAGGCGAACGGCGGGGTGCGGTCGGTGAGCATGCGCAGCACGAACTCGCCGGTGCCGCAGTCGAAGCGCTGCCACTCACCGTCCAGGTGCTGCACCAGGACCGCCCAGTCGTCGGGATCGGCCGGTCCAGTCAGCCAGTGGAAGGTGAGTTCCTGCTCGGAGGTCCCCCATATGAGCACGCGGCCGGGCGCGGGGTGGACCGGGTATGGCCTGTACAGGTCGGGGTACCGCGCCATGTCCCGGCCCCAGGAGACGAGATCCGTGCCCAGCGCACCTGGCACCAGCAGGTCCAGGTACTCGTCGAAGCTGCCCGCGCCGAAGGCGTCGACGATGTCCTTGTAGTCACCGGGCAGCGCGGTGCACAGCGCTGCCTCCGTCGCGGCCCAGTCGACGCCGCACCGATCGGGCTCCGTCCACCCGGTGGCCTCCCGCAGCAACGCCACCCACCCGACCCCGGGCGGGCGGGTGAACGCGCGCCGGGCGAGGACCACGACGCGGCGCGGGCCATCGGCGGTGGCCGTCACGCCGTATCCGAACCAGTGCTCGGCCAGCACCCACCCGCGCAGCTCGAGCAGCCCGCCCTCCCCACCGATGGGGAGCCCACCCTCCCTGCCCACTGGCGGACCGTCGGGCACTCCTGCCGCCTTACCCCCGACGACCCACGCACGTACCGGCAGACCCGCCCCGTCGACCACGTCCGCAGCGACGCGCTCCAGCTCGGCCAGATCCTCCGCGTCACTGGGCACACAGAAATGTCCTGCCCCATGAATGGGCAGCGGGCAGTGCAATTCGGGCGCGCGCCAGGCGTCGTTCAGACGAGCGCGCAGAGCAGAGGCGTCCACGCGGCCAAGTGAACAGCACGGCACTGACATTGCGCCTTTTCCCTGCATCAGCATTACGGCAAGCTGGGAGATCCGCATGGTCCTCCTGGCATCGACGGTAAACCTTCCACCCGACTCGAAGGTCAAGCCCAAGCGCCCGCCGGTAGGAGCGGCACAGGTTGGGCGAACAGCAGCAGGAGCAGGCCGGCGGCCCGGTCGGCGGCCTGGATGCGCTCGTCGCGGACGAGGAGGCGGACGGCCGCAGCGTTGGTCCCTGCTGATGATGCGCGCGGTGGTGAAGTAGTTACTGGCTTCCTCCCGCTCCTGGCGGCCCGCCGCGCCCCTCATTGCAACTGCCTGCCGCAGCACACTGGAACAATGAAGATCTTGCACTCGTCACCAGGGGAGGATGCGTTGTGAACGTGGGGCTGGGACGTTCTACTGCGGCCACATGGGTCGCCCGGCATGCCCGGTCAGATGCGGGGTTCCGGGGGGCGTACTTCAGCGGCTCAACGGTCGGGCTCCCGGACAACGCCGAGCTGCCGACCTCCTCGGACGTCGACATCGTCGTCGTCACCGCCCAGGACGACCCGCCTGCCAAACCGGGCAAACTCCGCTACGGCGACACCCTGCTGGAGATCAGCTACCTGCCCTGGTCACAGCTCGTGTCTACCGAAGACGTCCTCGCCTCCTATCACCTGGCCGGCAGCTTCCGCACCGACACGATCATCGATGACCCCACCGGCCACCTGCGCGAACTGCAGGCACAGGTCTCGGGCAGCTTCGCCGCCCGGCCGTGGGTCCGCCGCAGATGCCAGGACGCCCGCCACCGGATCGAATCCCGGCTTGCGGCCATCGACCCCTCAGCACCATTCCACGAACAGGTGCTGTCCTGGCTGTTCCCCACGGGCGTGACCACCCACGTGCTTCTGGTCGCCGCCCTGCGCAATCCGACCGTACGCCTGCGCTACCTGGCCGCACGCGAGGTCCTCGCCGACTACGGACACCCCGGCCTTTACCCCGAACTGCTGGATCTCCTCGGCTGCCGGAACCTGTCCGCCCGACGCATCCAGCACCATCTGCGCGAACTCACCAAGACTTTCGACGCCACCGCCGAGGTCGCCAGGACCCCGTTCTTCTTCAGCAGCGACATCACTCCGGCCGCACGGCCGATCGCGATCGACGGCAGCCAGGACCTCATCGACCGTGGCGACCACCATGAAGCCGTCTTCTGGATCATCGCAACCTTCGCCCGCTGTCACACCATCCTGGCTGCGGACGCCCCCGAGCTTCACCGCACCTTCACCCCGGCGTTCCGGGCAGCCGTCACCGACCTCGGCATCAGCTTCACTGGGGACATCCTCCGCCGCACCGAAGATGTCACCCGCTTCCTGCCCCGCCTCTGGCAAACCACCGAGGACATCCTGGCGAGCAACCCCAGCATCAGCGAATAGAGGCAGCTTGATTCCTCGACCGCCGACCGGTGTCAGTTCTCGCCGACATTTCTCCATCCACTGAGCAGCAAGTGCTGCTGCAACTCGTCGACAAGTGGTGTCTGTTCAGGCGTTCTGGCTCGAGTGGGGTCTTCCCCGGACCCGAGTAAAGCGGTGGTCTCAACGTCAGTCGTCGATCACGTGGCGTCCGGGTGGCTGTAGCCGGGCTCGTTGGGTCTGTGCATGGCCACGCCCTGCAGCCAGGTACGGAAACCCGCGGTCGATCATCCGCCGGTAGGAATCCTGGCGGGCCAGGTTCATTCCGGCGTCCAGCTGCCCCAGTCCGCGCTCCGCGGCCAGCCGCTCGCACGTTCAGTAGTCACGATCAGCGCCCTTGCCACCATGTCCCCCAGCGTGCTCACGGACATCGCTCAGCAAACGCTCACCAGACTGCACGAGACCCCTTCCAGCCTGAGGGTGCACAGCACCGAGGTGACCGGGGAGATGAACCGGAGCAACCCCCGTCGTCTGCGGCGCCGCTGCCTTGACCCACCCCTGCTGCCCCTGTTGCCCCCTCCGCCCCACATAGCCACTGCCGGACTGCTGTGGCCGGCGAAGCTATGAACTCGCGTCCGACGCTGACCCCACAGCAGTCCGCCACCGCGCGCAGCGTCAGCCGTGCGGCAATCTGCCGCCGTCACGAGGTCGTCGACCTGCCCAAAGCGGTACCGGACCCGCAGCGGAAACGGCTGATCCCGGCACACGACCTGCGCGCCACCGACTGACGACTGCACGCACGCACGCACGCGATCAGGCGGGCTCCCCCGTCATCCTGGCCAAGAATGACCAGCGCGACTTCCTCGAGGACCTGGATGGAGCCGCGCTACGCACCGAACTGAACGAGCGGCGCAGCCGGGAGGCGCACGCCTGGAAGCCCTAGGCCCCTGGCACGCGGAGTGCCAGGGGCCCAGGGCTTTGGCGTGTGGGTGTGATCAGCGCTCCGTGGCCCCGTGGCCTCCGTAGGAGCGACGTGTCGCATCGGCGACCTTGTCGGTCTGGGCGTCGTACTTGTTGCCCGTGCGCTCGTCGACCATCCGCTCGGCGCTCGCTACACCCTTGTCGGCCTGGTCGGGGTGGCCCTTCGCCATCTCCTTGGCCTTGTTCGCCATGTCTCCGAGCTTGCTCATAGGGATACCTCCCGCGATAGCGCGTGCGTCGTACCCAACTGCGGCTACCCCCGGACCCGACCCCTATCCCTCTGGGTCTCTTACCGGCAAGGCTATGGACTGGCCCTCCAGGACCGGCCCTCCAGGTACGCGGCGCGCACGGTAGTGGTCTTGTCGGCCGGGACTGCGGGGCGGCGTCCCGGCCTTGTCCGCGCCGCCGACAGGCCCCGGGAAGTCAAGGTTCATTGGACGCCGGCCCGGGCGTGAGTAGTCGAGTTACGCGGGCCGGTGAGGTCGATCATGGTCGCCGCGAGGCACCGTACGTCGACCGCCAAGGTGGTCAGGGACTTGATCATCGGAGCATTGCCGATGGTCACTGACCGGGAGGCGGTACGGGAGCCGTAACGATAACCGTGTTGACAAGGTGAGCTATTGAGATTAGCTGCTAGCTAATCAAGTTAGCCACCTTGGAGGATCTCGTGACTGAATACCTTGCCGTCGACGGCGGCACGATCGCTTACGAGGTGGCGGGGGCCGGCCCGCTGATCGTTCTGGCGCATGGCATGGGCGACAGCCGCGCCGCGTACCGTGCCGTGATCCCGCCGCTGGTGGCGGCGGGCTACCGAGTCGCCGCGGTCGATCTGCGCGGCTGCGGCGAGTCCAGCGTCGGCTGGCCGGCCTGGAGCCGCACCGCCATCGCCGGCGACCTGCTTGCCGCGATCCGCCACCTGGGCGGCCCCGCCTTGCTCGTCGGCCACTCGGCCTCCGGCGGCGCCGCCACCATTGCCGCGGCGCAGGAGCCCTCGCTGATCACTGCGGTTGTCGAGTTGGCGCCGTTCACCCGCAAGCAGTCGATCCGCCTCGGCGACCTGCGGGTCAAGCGTTTCCGGCAGGGCATACTGCGGCTGCTCGGCTCGGGCGTCTTCGGCAGTGTGCCGCTGTGGCGCTCGTATCTCGACGTGGCCTACCCCGGCGTGAAGCCGGCCGACTGGGCCACACGACTCGGCCGCGTCGAGGCCCTGCTGCGCGAGCCGGGCCGGATGAAGGCCATGCAGGGCATGGGGCGCAGCGCCCCGACCGACGCCGGCACGCAGCTCGGCAACGTCCGTTGCCCGGTCCTGGTCATCATGGGCACGCTCGACCCCGACTGGGCCGACCCGCACGCCGAAGGTTCGGCGATCGTTGACGCCCTGCCGTCGGGCCTCGGTCGCCTTGAGATGATCGAGGGCGCCGGGCACTACCCGCACGACCAGTTCCCCGACCAGGTGGTTTCGCTCATGCTCTCCTTCCTTCGATCGGACGCCGCTCGTGCCTAGGGCCGGCCTGGACCCGGCGGCCGTGGTCGCGGCCGGTGCCGCCCTCGCCGACGAGGTGGGCCTGGGCAACCTGACGATGGGCTTGCTGGCCGAACGGGTGGGCGTGCGTACCCCGTCCCTGTACAAGCACGTGGCCGGCCAGGAAGACCTCAACCGCCGCATCGCGGCCCTGGCGTTGCGCGAGGCCGCCGACGCCGTCGGCGGCGCGGTCCAGGGGTACGCGGGCCGCGACGCCCTGGCGGCCGCGGCCCGCGCCTTCCGCGCCTTCGTGCTGGAGCACCCCGGCCAGTACGCCGCGACAATTGGCGTGGAACCGTCCGGCCCGGAGGATCCGCTGGCCACCGCGGGTCAGCAGCTGCTCGGCGCGTTCATGACGGTCCTGCGCGGCTACGAGATCGCAGAGTCCGATGTGGACCACGCCCTGCGCATGCTCCGCAGCCTCTGCCACGGCTTCGCCACATTGCAGGCGGCCAACGGTTTCCAGTGGAGCGCCGACATCGACGAGAGCTTCGAGTGGCTGATCGCGTTCGCCGACCGGGGCCTACGCACTCTGTGAGAATGCCGTCGCCGTCGACCGCCTTCTACATCACCCGGATCGCTCGTCCCGGGCCGGCCTCGGGCCCGACCGGACGGAGTCCCAGCCGACAAAGCGTACGGCTCTCGTGCGAACCGCAACCGTTCCCGCCGAAGGGATACTCCTGGGCGGAGCGGCGCTCATCGCGGAGCTGGGCGGTGTCTTCAAATGATCTTGACTGGTGGATCATCGTCGGATGATACTGACAAAACTGCAGCCATCTTTCTTTCTCGCTGGACTCCACATCGCGGGCATCCTTATCCGGTCCGCACGATGAGCCGAGCGAAGCGCCGCAGTCGCTGCGGTCCGACTCGCTGGTGTGTGGGCCGGACCGAACCGTGGTCGGGGACGGCGAAGCCACGAGTCGCCAGCAGCGGCCGCACCTGACGGATCGCCCCGGAGAGCGTGGAGCGGTCCAACCCGTACAGTTCGGCCAGCGCGACGTGCGGTAGCCCGAGCCGTAGATGGACGAGGGTGATCAGGAGCCGATCGGTGAAAGCGAGCCGCTGCTTGGGTCCGGCGCCGGCGGCCCGTCTACGGGCTCCGCCACGCCGCTCGTGCAGCCGACTCCCGCGCCGCCTGCCACCGGGACGCGAGTTCTTCGAGCAACTCGCCGAAGTGCGCGCGAGAGATGCCGGACAGGGCAGGATGGGAGCAGGCCGCACGGGCCCAGGCTTGCGTCACAACTCGCTCAACTCGTATGGCCGTTCTCGTGTCACGGGCCAGTGGCACAGCACTCTTGATCGACTTGTGGGTGGTGTCTAGGCTCCCATGCCCATGGACATGGGGGAACCAGACCGCGGGCGGCGGGCATGGCACGACGGTGCGGTCAGGCGTCGTGTAGCCGCAGGCCTACTGGTCGGAGCAGTGCTGGTCGTTCTGGGCGCGCTGTTCGTCGTACTGCCGGGCGTGGTGGTCAACCACGATCTCGCCGGGGCGAGCGTCGCCGCGCAGGATCGGCTGAAGGCGGTGAACGATGTCCGTACGACGCTTCTGCAGGTGGTCGGCGGCCTGATCGTGCTCTTCGGCGCGTATGCCACCTGGCGGCAGCTGCGGGTCAGTCAGGACGGTTTGCGCGCCACTCAGGAGGGCTACGTCACCGACCGATTCAGCCGGGCCGTCGACCAGCTCGGCAGCGATAAGCTGGATGTGCGCATCGGCGGGTTGCACGCGCTGTGGCGGATCGCGGAGCAGTCCGCCCGCGACCGGGAAGCCATCATCTCCATCCAGGCCGCGTACCTGCGTACCCACCTGCCCTGGCCACCCGTCGAGCCGGGACCACCGGCGGTGGACGCTCCCATCAACGACATCTCGCCCCTGGAGACCCGCGCCGCCGACACCCAGGTGGCGCTGACCGCGCTCGGCGTGCTGTGCCAGCGCCGGGAGCAGTCCTGGGTCAATCTCAGCCTCACCGACCTGCGCCGGGCCGACTGCGACGGACTGTGGTTCCCCGAGGTCAACTTCGACCGCGCTTGCATGGAGGCGGCGAGCCTGTACCACGCCAATCTGACCCAGGCGTCCCTGGTCTCGGTCAACCTGCGGCACGCCGACCTCACGACCGCGATTCTCCGCCGGGCTCGCTGCATTCTGGGCGACCTACGGGCCGCAAAGCTGGTCGAAACCGACCTGCGTGACGCCGACTTCACCGAGACCGACCTGCGCGAGGCGAACCTGCGCAAGGCCGACGCCCACGGCGCGGTCTTCCACCGCGCCGACCTCCGCATGGCCGACTTGCGCGGCACCGACATGAGCACCGCCGACCTTGTCGAAGCACGCCTGACCGGCGCCCTGGCCAGCGAGCACACCCGCTGGCCCGCCGACTTCGACCACGCGGCCGCCGGCGTCGTCAACACCGATGACCCCGGACCGGAGCCCTCGCCCCTACTCCAGCCGCCCGTGACGTGGCAGGCACCGCCGCTGAGGTCCGCTCCCTGACCAGGACGCGCCGATCAGGACCGGGGCGTTCGCGATGCACTCGACCGGCGTCACCCCTCCCAGCGGCGTGCTGATCGCGCAGGGGCCCAGGCCGCCAGGCAGGCCGGGAGTTGATATCGCTCCCAAGGTCGTTATTCTCACGACGTACCCGCCGTCCGGTGCCCGACGCGGAGCAGCTGCTCGACGGCTCCTCGTGGGTGCAGTGGCGTGGTGGCCGGGCTCAGCACTACGAGGCGGCGTGGTGGTGGGTGTCCTGGGGGGTGCCGCCTGTGGGACGGCGGGCTTGTTTGAGTTCGGCTTCGTAGAGGTGGTCACGGCCTTGGGCGAGGTCGTGGACCAGGCGCTGCTCGAGGTCGGTGAAAGGGCGGTGGTAGGTCTGGTTGTAGGCCTCGATGATCTGGAAGGTCCAGTGGCCGGGGATGACGTTGCGCCCGAGGATCTCCCGCTCGACCAGGTCGGCCTCGTCGTCATGGCCGGCCTCGCGCAGTAGGTGTACGGCGTCACCGATCTGGAAGTCGGCGGTGCCGGTCAGCTGGTGGAACTCATACAACGCGCCGCGGGCCCGCTCGGTCGTCTCCAGCGCCTTCGACAACGCACCCAGCGCTTCCACCGTCTTGTCGCTCATGCCCTCGGGACGCAGGTGCGCGGCGTCCGGGGTGCTGTGCTGTTCATCGCTCACGTTCTGTTCATCGCTCACGCGCACACGTCTGCCCCGAACACCCCACGCCCTACCAACCGGTCCAGCTTCATTCACTCCCGAGGTCTTCGGGCACGGTCGCATCCGGTCAGAGGGTTGAGTGCTGGAGTGGAGGACACCGCGCCTGTCGGTCGACAACCGGCAACGACACGGGCCCCTCCGGTTCGTCACCGGCGCGAGTCGCCCTGTGCCCGTCGCCCCATCTCTTCCCAGAACTGCCGCAGTTCGCTGTGCGCCGTCCGTTTCTGCCAGGCGGCTTTCCGGCGGCGCCCGGACAGCGACGGTGAGAGTAGTGCGGACTGCGCTCTGCAGAAGGCCTCGCTCAGTTCCACCCGGTGCCCGTCCACGCCCTTCGGCGGGTAAGGGCACAGCTCGAAGGCGCAGTCGTCCCGGCAGTTGGAGCCGGCCTGGGAGGCCGCCGTCCGTACGACGGTCCGGCTGGGGTCGAGAGGACTTCGGTCCCGCGTCAGGCAGGGAGGCAGGTCAGGCCGGTCGGTGTGCTGGAGGCGACGCAGGCGGTCCTTGGGCCAATCGCCCCGCTCAGCGAGATTGAGCAGCAGGAGCACATCCGCGAGGAGTTGATTGGTGGGCGTGTGCAGAGCGCTCCACCCGGTCGAGGGCGCAATCCACAGGTTGTGCTTGCGTGACTCGTCCTGCGGCGCCGTTTGCGAACCGACGTGGGCGGCGACACCCGATTCGTCGATCCATAGGAACCGTTCGGGCTGCCGCGACTCCAGAGCCCGCACCGACAGCTCCGCGGCCGCCTTCACGAAGGGGTGCTCCTGCCCGCCGCCCGGCAGGACCAGCCACTGCCGGACCTGCTCCGCCGGGTCCGACCCATGCCCTTGCTCGGGGTGGGCCGAGTGGACGTCGTCCGGCAGGGCCCACAGTGTCAGCGCGTGCAGCAGCGTGAGCCGGGAGAACCAGAACCGCGTGCGCTGAAGCATGTACCAGGCTTGCTCGCTGAGGTACTCACGGGCTTCCGGGCGGGCGTGCGGATGGCGGCGCCTGCGATTGGCCGCGTACTTGAACCCCTGTGCCAGTGCCACTTCCAGTGCGAGGTCCAGGGGCGGTGCATCGGTCTGCTCCTGCGGGCCCACTCGGCGTACCCACCCTTCCAGGTATGCGTACGGGGTGTCCTGGTGGCGCTGGGTGGTGACCGAGCCCACGAGGAGGGGAATCAGCCACGCGCAGAGAACACCGTCCCGCCACTCCTGTTCCGCGGTCTCCCGCTCTTGCTTCTCCCGGCGGCGCTCCCCCCGTCGACGCTCCTCCCGCTCCTCGTGCTCCCTCTGCAGGCGGGCGACAGGCCCCTTCTCGTGCCGACGGCGCCTGCCCTCGTGCTCTCCGACGTCCTCCGGCTGTTGACCGCCCCACAGCTGTTCCCGCCAGTTGGGTTCGCGCTCCATCAGCCGGTCCCGCACCGCCCTCGGCACGCGGAGACGGGGGTGCAGCTCTTCGAAAGCGATGTCGCCGCCCGCGCCGATCTCTTGTGCGATCGCGACCCGGACCGCGTACGACGGTTCCAGGCGTGCGATCTCGAAAAGCTCGAGGTAGGCAGGCTCAACGGTGTGCCTGCGGGCCACACCGCGCATCGCGTCCCCGAAACGCGACACCAGTTGCATCTTCGCCGCACGCATGGTCAGCGGGTCCCGTGCCCGCAGATCCGACCAGGACGTGCACAGCTGCATCGCGATCAGGTGCTGCTGCGGTTCCTCGTCCACGCTGTCGATCTCCAGAGCGGCCGCGTACAACTCCAGGGCCTTGGTGTGCAGGCTGCGGCCCAGGAGGAGGTGGCCGGCGTGTGCCGGCGTACCGGGTACGCGCGACCGGCTCTCCCGGTCCATCTCCGCCCGGCAGGCGGCATTGAGCAGCAGATCGCGCGCGGTGGAGACCGGGCACCAGGCGACTCGCTCACCGGCTGGGTCCTCGTGGAGGCATGATCCGCCGGGCGTGCGGGAATGGAGCACCATGGCGATGAGCAGCTCTCTTCCCGGGTTGCGCAGAGCTGCCGGGAAGAAGGAACCGTCCGTCGGCTCCTCGGGGATGTCGGGGTGGATCACGGCATTCATGAAGCGCGCCCCGAGGTGAGCCTGGACCACGCTGTGCTGGAAGCGGACGCGGTCACCACAGATCTCGATGAGTCCCAGGCGTGCTCCCCAGTACGCGGCCAGTCGGATGTCGAGCCGGCTCCCCTCCACCCGCCGGGCCAGTTCGCGCACGAGTTCCGGGTAGCGTGGCCGCGACGGGTCCTGTTCGTCAACGAGGTCGGCGAACCGCACTTCGGCGGAATCCGTCGCCAGCCCCACACAGGCCATGGCGCAGAGGTGGTCGACCGTCGCCCGCCGCTCCTCCTGGCTCAGCGGCACCTCGGGACGGAAACGTCCGCTGACGAGCGCGTTGATCCAGGTGTCGAGCAGGTGGAAGCGCAGTGCCGCCCGGTCCCCGCCTCGTGTCTCCACAGCATCCTCGTCGGAGTGTCCGGTCATGGCCCGCTCCAGCAGCGCCGCCCCGTGGAGTTCTGCGGCGATCTGCAAGTACGTAGGCGCCTCGGTGATACCGGCCATCTCCACGATCCAGTCCAGCCTCTGGCGGTCCTCCCGGGGGCTGCCGGACGAGATGTACGTGAGCGCGGCCTCCTCGCTCAGCGGTTCGAGATCAGTGAGGGCGACCTCCATTCCCCTCAGCGAGTCCTGCGGTCGTGAGGTGATGATCAGGGGCAGCCCTTGCTCGTTGGCCCGTCAAATGGCCAGTCCGATGACGGTGTCGCGTTCCTCCGCCAGATCCTCATCGGTCAGAGCCTCCTCGAGGCCGTCCGCCAGCACGACGATCCGTCCCTGTTTGACCAGTCGCCGCCATACCTTCTCCGCTTCGGCGTCGGAGCGCAGACTGCCCTGCACCTCCTGGGAGAACCGTTCGAAGGCGAGTCGCCGGAAGTCCAGGTCCTTGCCCGCGTGACGCAGACGCAGCGGCACGGGTACGGCCTTCTGTTCGGCGAGGGCTGCCGTCAGCAGCACGACCAGAGCCGTCTTACCCGTTCCCACCCCACCGACCACGACGTGAGTGCGACGGGTACGGCAGTCCCGGAGTTCTTCGACGAGGACGGCGCACAGCTGATCACGGCCCACGACCATGCCGAAGATGCTGCCCGCCGTTTCCACGAGTTCGTGCGGTGCCTGCCTGGCCTTCCTCTGGTACACCCTGCGAACGCGGCTGAACCGGAAGAAGAGGTAGGCGACGGTGGCAAGGGACAGCGTGAGCAACGGCATGAGGATCGTCTGGAGGATGCCGCACGAGAGGCTGTGTCTGCTGCAACGCGTCTCCGCCCGGGAAAGGAGCGACCATAAGCCGTCGCTGGGGGAGCTCGTCAGAGTGACGACGGCCAGCGTGGCCAGGAAGAGCAGGACGGCCGCGCCGAGAAGCGTCACGGTGAGGGCGGGCACGTACCACCCCGTCTTGCGGATCCGCCAGGTACGGAGGCTGACCCATCCGTCCTCAGCCGTCCGACGGAGGCTGATCCGTCGGAAAAGACGAGCTGCCCACCGCCTTAACCGTGTCCCCGTTCCTCTCGGGCGCGCCTGTCCCGGATCGCCGGAAGCTCTTGTGTCAACGTTCACCGCACATCCTTCTTTGCACAGCGCACAACCGACGTCGTCCGTCTCTACCTGATTCCGCGTCGAGGCGGCTTTGTGCGGACGAGTCCCGGCAATCACCCGGTCGGCTCAGCAGGCCGGTATGCGGCGCGGGCAAAGGCTTGGAGTTGTACGCACCGGCCCAGCAGAGACGGCGGGACGTCGGGCGCGAGGAAGATGTTGCCCACCGGCCCCCGGTCGTCGTCGGCGGCGGAGTTTTCTCGATCTGGGCGAAGACGCGGGCCTGTCCGGAACCGCACGCCCGGCAAGGCCGACGGCCTCGTCGCGGCCGGCGATGTGCGCGCCTCCACGCCCGCCGAGGCCGTCGCCGACGCCGACGTCGACCTCGTTTTCACCATGCCGGCCGACCCGGCCGCTGCCCTCGCCGTCGCCGTCGCCGACACCACGATCCCGGCGCTGCGCCCCGGCGCCCACTGGATCGACAGCTCGACCGTCGGCCCCGACACCGTGCGCGAGCTCGCCCGTCGGCTCCCCGAGGGCGTCACCCTCGTCGACGCGCCCGTCATGGGCAGCGTCGACCGGGCCACCACCGGCGACCTGCTCGTCCTCGCGGGCGGCGGCACCACCCCCGTCGCCGGCGTCCTTGACCGGCTCGGCACCGCCACCGCCTGCGGCGGCCCCGGCAGCGGCGCCGCCCTCAAGCTCGTCCTCATCAACGCCGTCATCGGAGGCGTCGCCCTGATCGGCGAGGCGCTCAACCTCGCGGACTCCCTCGGCCTGCCCCGCGATCTGGCCCTGCGCACCCTCGGCGCGGGCCCCCTCGCGGGCGCCGTCGGCCGCGCCACCGCGACCGGCGTCCACTTCCCGTCGCCTTGGCCGCTGAGGACATGGCCCTGGCGACCGCCGCCTCCACGGCGGAACTCGCCGTCCTGGAAGCCGTCCACGCGGCCCTGACCGCCGACCCGGCCCTGCGGGGTGAGGACCCGGCGGCCGTGGCACGCTGAGCGGCAGAGGACGGCGGCGCGGAGCCGGCTCGGGAGCGGGGCGCCGAACGAGTGGACTCGCCGCGGCCCGGTCGGGCGGTCTGCCGTTCGCGCCGTATCTGGTGCTGATCTGTCGCCGTCCGCGTCCATGACCTGGAAGAGGCGCCCCCGACCATGAGACGAACCTCCCCCCGCCGACTGCTCGCCGCGACGCTGCTCGCGACGTCCGTGCTGGCCCTGGCCCCGCTGGCCACCGTTCCCGCCACGGCCGTCCCGGCCCCACACGCCCCCGCCGCGGCCACCGGTCCGCACGGCGGCGACGACTGCCCCGCCGACGGCTTCGGCCCCGCGCTGACCGCCCGGCTCGACAAGACCGTCGAGGACGTCCGCAAGCAGGCCCGTGTCCCCGGACTCGTCGTCGGCCTGTGGATGCCGGGCAAGGGATGCTACGTCCGCGCGACCGGCGTCGCAGACAAGAACACCGGCCGGCCGATGTTCGCCGACACCTACGTCCGCATCGGCAGCGAGACCAAGACCTTCACCGTCACCGCGCTCCTCCAGCTCGTCGACGAGGGCAAGGTCAGGCTCGACGACCCGATCGACGACTACATCCGAGGGGTCCCGAACGGCGAGAAGATCACGCTGCGCCACCTCGCCGAGATGCGCAGCGGCCTGTTCCCGTACACCGCCGACCCCGACTTCGAGCACGACCTGCTGAGCGCGCCGAAACGCCCGTTCAACCCGTGGGAGGTCCTCTCCTACGGCTACCGGCACCCGAACACGTTCGCGCCGGGCGCGAGGTTCCAGTACTCCAACTCCAACCTCGTGCTGCTCGGCCTGGTCGTCGAGAAGGTCACCGGAAAGCGGCTCGCCGACGTCATCCACGAGAGGGTGGTCCGCCCGGCCGGTCTGCGCCACACATTCCTCCCCAAGGGCGCCGAGTTCCCCGAGCCCCACGCGCACGGATACACCGACCAGACGCTGACCGGCTCCGTCGCGGACGCCACCGACTGGAACCCCAGCTGGGCCTGGGCGGCAGGCGGCATGATCTCCGACCTCCAGGACCTGCGCCGCTGGGCCCCCGTCCTCGCCACCGGCAAGCTGCTCAGCGTCGAGACCCAGGCGCAGCGTCTCAAGGTGCTGCCGACCGGCTTTCCCGGCACCGACTACGGCCTCGGCATCCTGCGGACCAACGGCTGGATCGGGCACAACGGCTCCCTGCCCGGGTACGAGACCGTGACCGTGTACCTGCCCTCGCAGAAGGCCACCCTGGTCCTCATCCTGAACACCGACTCCCTCGTCGACGGCCAGGAGCCGTCGACCCTCGTCGCCCGCGCCGTCACGTCCGTCGTCACACCGGGCAACGTGTACGCCGGAGGGATCACCCCGCGCGACAAGTCCTAGCACTGCAAGGGTGTTTGCCGTGGCGGGTGGTTAACTTCTGGTGGGGTGTGTCCGCGGTGTTCGGGCACCGCTCACGGTCGTCAGTCCAGGAGGCGGGCAGATACAGACGGCGGTCGATCAGCGTGCGTACGAGCGCGGCCGCATAGGCCAGGAAGACTCCGACCTGGCAATTCTCCGTGCGTCCCGCAGTGCCGGAGTACTGCCGTTGCGCCCCGGCCGAACCGGTGCCCTTCTTCAGGAAGCCGGTGTCGTCCACGATCAGGACCGCACCAGGGTCGCCGAGGTGCTCGACCGCGTAGGCACGCACCTCGTCCAGGACCTCATCGGCATCCCACTCGATCCGGTTCGGCAGCCGGTGGATGCGGTCCGGGCCTGCGTGGCCAGCTTCTTCGGCCAGTGTCCAGCCGTTCTTCCGCTGCAACGGTGCTATGAGCGCCCGCATTGGCGTGGGGCGAGAACTGACTGTTGGGAACGCGGTGAACACCGACCGGCCCCGCCTTAACTGCTGCGGTCTCATGATGCGATCGCGATTGAGGCGGTCAGCGCGGAATCCAGCGCCCTCGTCCGGCACCCGGCGCCCGCCGCTGCGTCGGTTGCTCCTGGTGTCGCTGACAACGAGCCGCCGATCTTCCCCGTCGCCGCGATTGAGTTGTCGAGCAGTAGCAACTCTGGCTCAATGTGGAGTTCGGACAGCACCGGCACGTCCGAGGTGGGCTGGCGTGGTGGCTTAGGGTCTGCACCATGATCAGAACTACCCCGCCGCGCCCGGTGCAGGTCGAAGGGCTCTTTCCGAAGCTGGGCGCGTTCCGGGGTGTGACGACCCGGCTGCACCCGCGGCCTGGGAGTCCGGACGTGTCGGTCAGCTCGATCGGCGGTCCTCTGCTATGGCCGGCCGAGGAACCGTGGCCGTTGTGTACCGAGCCGCACAAACGGAGCCGTGGTTACCGCATCGCGGACATCCATCGCCGGCGACAGATTCTCGCGGACGCTTGGGCCCGTGACCGTCCCAACGACCGCGAACGGGACCTGCTCACGGAGCTCGGCCGTAAGCATCGCGACCAGGACGTGGCCTACACCGATCCGATCCCGCTGATCGGTCTGGTCCAGGTGTACCGGCGGGACGTGCCCGGCCTACCGCCGGGCCCGGACGGCTGCGATCTGCTCCAGGTGCTCTGGTGCCCGTTCGAGGCACATGGCCCTACCGGTTACGGCCTGGCGCTGCACGTACGCTGGCGCCGTTCCGACCAGGTGGTAGTGCCTCTGCCTGCTCCGCCGGAGCCGTCCCTGGTCGGCTTCGAGGGCTCGGTCGCCGAGCCGTGCGTGCTGCATCCCGAGCAGGTCGTCACCTACCCATACTCCGGATCGCTCCCGGCCAGGCTGGAGAAAAGGATCGACGCCTGGGAGACGGCCCAGGAACGGAAGGCTGAGAAGCATGGTCTGGACGACGAGCTGGTCACTTACCAGCACGACCTGTCGATTCCACAGGGTTGCCGCGTGGGCGGGTTCCCCTCCTGGCACACGACCGACCCCCACCCGATGAGCTGTGAAGCCTGTGCCGCACCGATGGCCCTGCTGCTGACCGTCGACAGCCGCGAGTGGGACGGCGCCGACGGCGGCTGGATGCCCATCGAGGAGTGGGATGTCCCAGGGCATCTGCGGGACCGTTGCCCCACAAAACTCGAGATCGGCCGAGATGGACTGCTGAACATCTTCGCCTGCCCCGCCGAGCCCGGGCACCCACACCGATGGAGCCTCCAATAGCGGAGCATTGATCAGACTCAGGGTCCGAACGATCTCTCGTTCGTGATCACTCGGACTGGTAGCTGCCGTACGCGCGGCCGGCCTTCGGTTGGGCATGTGTTCCTGCCAAGGAACACACAGTGCTCAGCACGAAGGCCGTAGCCCCAACGCCGTCCGGCCCACCGCCAAGCCCGCACCGCCACACGGTTGGGATACCGGCCTCATTGGTCGCGCCGGTGCACACCGGCCGGCCAGCAGCAGCACGACCTGCTCGGCACGGGGGTCGTCGGCGTCCCGCGCGGTCAGCTCCGCGGCCTTGGCCCGGAACGTCTCCCAGAGCTCGCGCAGGGACTCGGCGGTCAGCCTCGGCATCATGTCGTCGATGCCCGCGTGTTCCTGCCACTCCTCACCGAGGCGGCCCTCCGCCATGTCCGCCTCGTGCCGGGTCACCGTGTGCTGCAGGTGCTCGACCTGTCGGCGCCTGCTCAGCTCCAGGGCGGCACGGCCCCCCGGCGTGGCGAGCATCGCCGTGTTGCTCCACGAGGTGATGGAGTGCACGGACTTCCAGCGGCGCTCGCGCCCGTCACGGTGTTCCGCCTCCGCCACGAACGCGTACTTGGCCAGCACACGCAGGTGATAGCTGGTGGAGGCCGACGACTCCCCCGTCCTGACCGCCAGTTCGCTCGCGGTGGCCGGACCGTACTGCCGCAGCAGACCGAGGAGTCTCAGGCGCAGCGGGTGGGTGAGCGCCTTCAGGGCCGCCGGATCCCGGCCGGGATCGAGTACACGGGGTGACTCGTCGCTGTCCATGCGAGCAGCGTAGAGCGGATCCCAACTTCACCAAAGTATTTTTGCAGAATAGTTTTTGCAGAGCCGCCGGGCGCCCTTCGCCGCGGGCCGCGCCCCTCATTCGCCTCGCGTCTCCTCCAGCGCGTCCGCGACGAGGTGGAGGAAACGGGCGTGCGCCCGCGGGCTGCACAAGGGCTCCGGGTTCCACGGCACGATCCGCGCCCGTCGCACCGACTCCTGCCACTCGGGGCTCCCGGCCTCCCCGAGCGGAGCCGCGTTCGAGCGGACATCCGTCAGGACCACCTGGGGACGAAACGCCGCGGCCGCCGCCCAGCCGACCGTGGACCAGTTGACCCCGGGCCCTTCCTCCGGGCTCACGAGCGCGACCCCGAGCTGGGCCAGCACCCGCAGCTCGGGCCACATGCGGGGGCGGGCGACGTGTGCCTGCTCCGCACCTGCCGGCGAGAGGGCCATCACGCGAACCCCTTCCGGGACGGCGCCCGCCACGGCGCGGAGCCGCTCCCGGGCGGCGTCCAGCTCCCGCGCCGCGGCCTGGGCGGGCGCGGCGCCGAGAGAGCGCGCCAGCTCGGCGAAGCGCGCGACCGTGCGGTCGAGGGTGCGCACCTGACCCACGTCGATCACGACGACCGGGACCCGCTCCTCCAGGTGCTTGGCGGTGTCCGGATCCAGCCCGTAGATCTGCCCGTGGCCGTAGCTGACGGCCACGACCAGGTCCGGCTCACCGCGTAACAGCGTCTCCACGTCCAGGTCGCCGCCGGCACCCCGGTAGTCCACGGAGTCGAGCGGAAGGGCACCGGTCTTCGCCCGGTCGGGCGCGGCCCCGTCATGACCGGAGCCGAATATCCCTTCCGGACGTATCCCGAAGTCCCACAGCGTGGCGCCCGCCTGGACGTACGCGAGCACCCTCGACGGACGCCGGTCCGCCGCCAGCAGCTGCCCCCGGTCGTCCGTGAACGTCCACGCGCCCTGCTCCGTCATGCCACTCACCCCTCCGCGCCCGGCGTCCGGGCCCTCGTCCGTCCCCCGCGCCTGACTACCTGCCCATCCGGTCGCCGCCGCATCCCTCGGTGGAACGCCCCAGATAGGTGAGCGGCCCGGGATCGGGTACGGCGAGTTCACCGAAGCCGAGCCGGTCGTAGAAGGCCCTGGCCGGGGTGTTCGCCGTCAGCATCGAGAGGTGGACGGCGGGGACCCCCTTCTCCCGCAGCGCATTCAGGAAGGTGCGCATCAGCTCGCTGCCGAAGCCCCGGCGCTGCCATGGCGGAAGCAGGTCGATGTGCAGGTGGGCGGGGTACCCGTCCAGCTGCGGAAGGATCATGCGCTCGGGGCGGTACAGGAGGGCGGTCATCTCCTCGGTGAGGGTGCCCGGCGTACCGGCCGGCTCCGGGAAACGATCCGTCACCAGGGGGAGCCAGGTCTCACGGAAGGACTTCACGAACCCATGGGTGTCCGCGGTGCCCAGGATGTAGCCGACCGCGTGCCCGGACCCGTCGTCGAGGACGAACGTGAGCTCGGGTTCGAGGTGGGCGTAGGGCTCGGCGAACAGGGCGGGCATCAGTCCCGGGTCGGGGTACAGGTGCCGGGAGTCACCACCGTTGTCGGCCGTGCGGACGCAGATGTCCGCAAGTGCCTCCCGGTCGGCCGATCGGTACGGGCGTACGTGCGGAACCGTGGTCATCGCCCCATTCTGCCCCTGTGGGAGCGCTCCCACAAGGGCCGCGCGGGCCTTCGCCCCTCAGACCTGGCCGTCCCCTTCGTGCCGCTCGTCCACCTCGGCCGTACGCGCGAGTTCGACGTTGAACTGGGCGCCCGTCAGGAGTGCCAGGTTGGTGAACCAGATCCAGATCAGGAAGACCACCAGGCCGGCCAGCGAGCCGTACAGGCGGCCGTAGCTGCCGACATGGGTGGCGTACAGCGCGAAACCGGCCGAGGCGACCAGCCAGAGGAACGCAGCGAGCACTCCGCCAGGCAGCCCGCGCCGCACACCCCGCGCGGAGCTCGGGCCGGTGCGGAAGAGGACCAGGATCAGACAGGAGGCCAGGCAGAGCAGCACGGGCCACTTGACACCCGTCCACATGGCCTCCCCGGCGTGCGCCAGCCCCACCCGGCGCCCGAACCAGCGCGCCAGGGGCCCGCTGAGGACGAGGGCGAACGCGCTGGCCATGAGCAGGACGAGCAGGCCGACGGCGGACGCCACGATGAGGTGCGCCTTGCGGAGGGCGGGGCGGGTGTCCTTCACGTGGTGCATCGCGTGCAGGGCCCGGCGGAAGACGGCCAGATAGCTGCAGGCGGACCAGACGGCGCTCACGCCACCGGTGGCGGCGAGCAGCCAGACAGCGGTCCGCTCCTGCGTGGCCTCCTCCAGGGGCCGGCGCAGTGCGGCTCCGGACTCGGCGGGCGCGAACGCCGTGATGTCAGCGATCAGGGCCATGGTGGCGTCAGGGTTCGTCAGGCCGATGACGGAGACGGTCACCAGGAGCGCGGGGAGCAGCGCGAGGATGGCGTAGTACGTGAGGGCTGCCGCCCAGTCGGAGAGGTCGTCGTTCCAGAGCGAGACGGGGGTACGGCGAAGAGCCGTGCGCCAGCGCGCCGCACCCGTGGTGCGGGCCGCCGCGTTCGGCTCTCGTTCCGTCGCGTCCGGTGTTCGTTCCATGGCGTGCGGAGTTCGTTCCGTCGCGGGATCGGTCCTGCTGGGCACTGTCTCTCCGGAGGCCGTAGGAAGGATCGGCGGCCCGGTCCTGGCGCCGGATGGTCCGGCGTCCGGGCTTTCCTCCCTCTCATGCCTCGTTCCGGCGGGTGTACTCCCGGTGGGCTCAGTCGTTCACGGCGGTCAGCAGCACGACGGCGTCCTCGAGGGCCAGCAGCCCGTGCCGCTCCTGGGGGACGGGCCGGAGTTCGCCCGCGGTCATTTCCACGTTCCCGGAGGCGGCGGTGATCCGGACAGCACCACGCAGCACCTGCAGCGAGGCGGCGGGCGGCGCGTTGTGTTCGTCGAGGGCCGAGCCCCCGGCGAGCGCGATCACCGTCTGCCGCAGCGGCTCCTGGCGCAGCAGCAGGTGGGCGCTGCGACCGTGGGCGTCGGCGCGGGCTGCGGCCAGGTGCTCGTCGGCGAGAGCGTTGAGATCATTCATACGACCACTGTGCCGCAGCCCCCGCTCCCCCGCTACCACTCCGGCGGGCCCACCGCCGCCGGACCGGCGCCGGGGCGCGTCCCCCGGGGACCGGCCGGCCGGTCCCCGGGGCGGTGTCAGGCGCGCAGCCAGGCGGCGGTATCGGCCGGCAGGAGGCCCGCGCCGTCGAGCGGGGCGCTGGTGAGCAGGACGTCGGTGTGGGCGGGGAGCGGGGTCGGGGTGCCGGACAGGTTGACCACGCAGATCAGTCCGTGGTTCCTGGCGAAGGCCAGGACTCCGGGGTCCGAGGGCAGCCAGTCGAGCCGTCCCTGCGCCGTCTCCCCCGGGTCCGCGCCGAATCCGGGTTCGGCGCGGCGCAGTCCCAGCGCCTCGCGGTACAGGCTGAGCATCGACCCGGGGTCGGCGCTCTGTGTGTCGGCGGCGTACGAGGCCCAGGATCCGGGCTGCGGCAGCCAGGGTTCGACGGTGGATCCGAAGCCCGCGTACGGCTCCTGCCCGGACCAGGGCAGCGGCACCCGGCAACCGTCGCGCCCGGGGTCGATGCCGCCCGAGCGCGGGTGCATCGGGTCCTGGATCCGGTCGCGGGGGATGTCGGCCTCCGGCAGGCCCAGTTCCTCCCCCTGGTAGAGGTAGACGGCTCCCGGCAGCGCCAGCGAGAGCAGGGCGGCGGCACGGGCCCGGCGGGTGCCGAGTTCCAGGTCGGTGGGCGTGCCGAAGACCTTGGCGGCGAAGTCGAAACCGGTGTCCTCACGCCCGTAGCGGGTGACCGTGCGGGTCACGTCGTGGTTGCACAGCACCCAGGTGGCGGGGGCACCGACCGGTGCGTGCTCGGTGAGCGTGTCGTCGATGGCCGAGCGCAGTCGTCCGGCGTCCCAGGGGCAGGCCAGGAACGTGAAGTTGAAAGCGGTGTGCAGTTCATCGGGGCGCAGGTAGCGGGCGAAGCGCTCGGAGTCCGGCAGCCACACCTCGCCGACGAAGACGGCGTCGTACTCGTCGGCGATGGCACGCCAGGAGCGGTAGATCTCGTGGAGCTCGTCGCGGTCGACGTAGGGGTGCGGGTCGACGCCCGCGGTGAAGTCCGGCAGGGCCGGGTCCTTGGCGAGGAGGGCCGCCGAGTCGATCCGCACACCCGCCACGCCGCGCTCGAACCAGAAGCGCAGGACGTCCTCGTGCTCCCGGCGGACCGCGGGGTGCGCCCAGTTGAGGTCGGGTTGTTCGGGCGCGAACAGGTGGAGGTACCACTGGCCGTCGTCGAGCCTGGTCCAGGGGGTGCCGCCGAATTCGGACACCCAGTCGTTGGGCGGGATCTCCCCGTGTTCGCCCCGGCCGTCGCGGAAGTGGAAGAGGTCGCGCTCGGGGCTGCCGGGGGCGGCGGCCAGCGCGGCCCGGAACCAGCTGTGCCGGTCGGAGACGTGGTTGGGGACGATATCGATGATGGTGCGAAGGCCCAGCTCCCGGGCCTCGGCGATGAGCTTCTCCGCATCGGCGAGGTGGCCGAAGGCGGGGTCGATCGCCCGGTAGTCGGCCACGTCGTAGCCGCCGTCGGCGAGCGGTGAGAGGTACCAGGGGGTGAACCACAGGGCGTCCACGCCCAGGTCGACGAGGTAGGGCAGCCTGGCCCGTACTCCCGCGAGATCGCCGGTGCCGTCTCCGTCGCCGTCGGCGAAGCTGCGTACGTAGATCTGGTAGATGGCGGCGTCGCGCCACCAGGGTGCGGTGGCCTCGGTCGGACGGATGGCTGCCACGTGACGTTCCTTTCGGGCAGGCGGAGCTCCGCCGGCCGGCCCCGGAGGCGGGGCGGTGGGAGGGGCCGGCCGGCGGAGTGCTGGTGGGAGAGGGCTGTTCGGCGGCAGGACCGGGGTTGTCGTCCGGACCGGGCCGGGGGCGGGAGCGGGGTCCCGTGCCGTGTCGTGCAGACGGAGCGAGACGCACGGACCCGGCCCTGGCAACTGACGACGACGCTGCGAGGTGGGGTGCCAGGGCGGCGGGTCCGGCGTGATCCGGACGAGAGGCCCTACCCCTTGAGGCCCCCGGCGGTCAGCCCGCTCATGATGTTGCGCTGGAAGATCAGGAAGATCAGCAGTGTCGGGATCGACGCGATGGTGAGGGCGGCGATGAGGACGTTCTCCGGTACGCCGCTCGCCAGGGAGTAGATGCCGACGTTGAGGGTCTGCTTGCTCGGGTCCGGGAGGGTGAGCATCGGCCAGAGGAAGTCCTTCCACACCCCTACGACGGCGAAGATGGAGACGACGCCGAGGATCGGCCGGGAGATCGGCAGCACGACCGAGCGCAGGGTGCGCAGGGGTGAGGCACCGTCGATCGCGGCGGCGTCGAGCAGTTCGCGCGGTATCGAGTCGAAGAAGCGCTTGAGCAGGAAGATGTTGAAGGCGTTGGTGACGGACGGCAGCCAGATCGCCCAGGGCGAGTTGAGCAGATTGCGCTCGAAGATCGGCACGTCGAGCACGGTGAGGTACTGCGGGACGACGAGGACGGTCGCCGGGATCATGAGGGTGGCGAGCATCATGCCGAGGATGACCTTGCCCAGGACGGGCCGCAGCTTGGACAGTGAATAGGCTGCGGCGACGTCGAGGACCAGTTGGAAGGCCAGCGCGCCGAACGCGTAGTACAGCGTGTTGAGCAGCAGTCGCGCCAGGTCCATCACCTTCCACGCCTGGGAGTAGTTCTCCGTGTGGATCGAGGTGGGAAAGGCCGTGGGCGGGCTCTGTACGACTTCCTGGGTGGTCTTGAGGCCGCCGGTGACCATCCAGTACAGGGGGCCCAGGAAGGCGAGGGTGAAGACCGCCGTCACCAGGGCGAAGACGATCCAGTAGACGGCACGCCCCCGGGGGCGGCCGAGCTGGGCCGGCGAGATCAGGGTCCGCTGGCGGCCCGGGTCGGTGTCCCGGCGGCGGGCCGCGCGCCCGCCGGTCCTGCGCCGGGAGACAAGCGTGTTCGAGGTCATCGTCGTACTCCCGTCTAGTCTTCGCTGCTGCGGCTGAGCCGTACGTAGACCGCGGAGAAGCCCGCGAGCACGACGAGCAGGACGAGCCCGAGGGCGGCCGCGCTGCCGTAGTTGTTGAAGTTGAAGGCGTATTGGTAGATGAGGTAGACGACGGTCGTGGTGGAACCCTCGGGGCCGGCGCCGTTGGTGAGCAGGAAGGGCTCGGTGAAGACCTGCATCGTCGCGATGATCTGCATGAGCAGCAGCAGCGACAGGATGAGCCGGGTCTGCGGAATGGTGACGTGCCAGATCTTGCGCAGCAGTCCGGCCCCGTCGAGTTCGGCCGCCTCGTACAGCTCTCCGGGTATGCCCTGGAGGGCGGCGAGGTAGATGAGGGTGGCTCCGCCCATGTTCATCCAGGTGGACGCGATGACGACGGAGAGCATGGAGGTGCCGGGGTCCTGGAGCCACTGCTGGGCGGGCAGATGGAGGAATTCCAGGATGCGGTTGAACAGGCCGTAGCCGGGATCGTAGAAGTACTTGAAGAGCAGGACGGAGGCGACCGGCGGCAGCATGACGGGCAGATAGACCAGCAGCCGCAGATAGCCCTGGGCGTGCCGGAACTCGTTGAGTACGACGGCGACGACGAAGGGGACCGCGAAGCCCAGCAGGAGCGCCAGGACGGTGAAGAGCAGGGTGTTGCGCCATGCCTGCCAGAAGGCCGGGTCGTTGAACACGTAGGTGAGGTTGGACCACCCGGCCCACGTGGTGCGCCCGTCCTCGGTCTTCTGGAAGGCCAGGAAGAACTCCCTGACCATGGGATACCAGGAGAAGAACGAGAAGCAGAGCACCGCTCCGATCAGGAAGCCGTGCGCCGAGAGGTTGCGGCGCACGGCGCGCACGAACTCCTCGCGGGCCCGAGCCGGTCCGGCGGGGCTGTGGTGGTGGCCGGGCGGCGGTGCGCTCGCCTTCCCGGTGGACAGGGTGGGGGCCGACATGGTGTCTCCTCGGTGCCGGTGCGGTCGCTCTCGGGCGGACGGTCGGTCGGAGGCGGGGCCGGGCCTCCGGGCCCGGCCCGCGCATCCGTCTACTGGTTCGCCAGGACCTGGTTGACCTGCTGCTCGGCCGTGTCGAGCAGCTTGCCGATGTCGGCGTCCTCGTTGGTCAGGACAGCGGACATCGCGTTGTCGAGGACCTTGTAGATCTCCTGGGCCTTCGGCGGCTCGGGCTTGCCCTGGACGGGGTTGTCCATGAAGGCCTTGAAGTTCTCGACCGGCATCGTCGCGTTGGCGGCGCGGGCGGCGTCGTCCTTCGTCTTGCTCTCGCCCGTGAAGAAGTTCGGCTGCGGCAGGCCGACGGGCAGCAGGTCGGCCTTGGTGCGCGCCCAGTCGAACTGGCCCTTGCCGGGGGTGAGGTTCTTGAAGTTGAGCCAGGCGACGGCTGCCTTGATCTTGTCCGGCGAACTGCCCTTCTTGATCATGTAGTTGTTGCCGCCGAAGAGGGTGCCCTGCGCCCCGGGGATCGGGCCGAGTCCGAAGTTCTCGTACTTCGCGCCGAGCTGCTGGACCATGTACGCGATGTCGTCGGGGGCGGCGAGGAACATACCGAGCTTGTCGGTGGAGATCTGCTTCTGCAGGTCGCCCCACTTCAGCAGCTGGGTCTGCCCCATGCTGTCGTCCTCCCAGCGCATGTCGTGCAGTTGCTGGAGGACCTGCTTGCCCTTGTCGTCGTTGAAGGCGGCCTTCTTGCCACTGGCGTCCACCACGTCGCCGCCGAGGCCGTACTGCGTGGCGGTGAAGTGCCAGCCGCCGTTGTTGCCGGCGCTGTACTCGCCGAAGCCCGCGATGCCCTTGCCGAGGGCGGCGATCTTCTTGCTCGCCGCGCGGACCCCGTCCCAGGTCGCCGGCGGGGTGTCGGGGTCCAGACCGGCCTGCGTGAACAGCTTCCGGTTGATCATCAGGCCCATGGTGTAGTTGCTGGTCGGCAGGGCGTAGAGCTTGCCGTCCTTGCGCGCCACGTCGAGCACCTGCGGCTGGATGTCCTTCAGCGCCGGGACGGAGGTGCCGGTGACGTACGCGGAGATGTCCTCGGCCCCGTCGTTGTCCAGCACCTGCTGCAGGTCGGTGAAGTAGGCGTAGAAGACGTCCGGTTGGGACTTGCCCTTGAGCATCGCGGTGAAGCGCGGCGGTTCCAGGCACTGACCGGGCGTGGACTTCCCGTTGATGGTGACGTTCGGGTACTTCTTCTTGAACGCCTTGATGTCCTCGTTCCATTCGCGCAGCTCCGCGGCCTTCGCGGCCGGCGGCATGCAGTCGATCGTCAGCGTCACCCTGGTTTTCGGATCCAGCGGTGCCGACGGATCGGACGAGCCGCTGCCGGAGTCGTCGCCGCCGTCGCCGCTGCTGCTCGTGCCGCAGGCGGCAAGGACGGTCAGGGCGAGCGCGGCGGCAACGGCGGTCGCGGTGGCGCGGCCGGTGCGGCGAGTACGGCGGAACCCAGCACTTCTCATCGGTGGTCCCCTTCGGGCAAGAGCGTGGAAGGCCTCGGCCTGCTCTCTGCCGGGGCGCGGCACACTCAATCACCGACGACACTTGAACGCAATATCCCGCGCAGATTTCGTAAATGCTTGACAGTGCTCCGCATGTGACGAGTGGTCGCATGGAAGCGCTGTTGAGCCTTGAGTGGCCAGCCCCGCGGGGTCACGCCCTCTCGGCAGCCACCGGGGCCGCACAGTGGGCTTCAGGCGCACGGAGCGCCCCCGGTGGCACATCCGCCGCAAGGGGCGGACTTCTGCCCGCAAAGAGCACGCAGGGCACGCCGGGCACGGCGGGCGGGTGCAGCGGGCGAAGACGGAGGACACGGACGAGGTGCCTCCCGGCTGCCGGGAGACACCTCGCGCCGCATCGGCCGGCCTGCCCGCTACGGATTGATGTTGATCTTGAACGTGGAGGTGGTGTTCTTCACGTCCTGGGCGTTGCCGCTCAGCTCGAGGCCGTTGATCGTGACCTCACCGACCGGGGGACCTTGATTCGCCTCTGGCATCTCGTTGGCCCAGAGTCCGAAACCCGACTTCGCGTCGAACGCGTCGCCGCTCCTGCGCGCTCCGGAGATCGAGATGTCGGTGAGCACGGTGTCCTTGATCGGGAACTGGGGCTGCCCTCCGACGTAGTTGGTCTGGAACATGATCCCGCTGTACGTCGGGTCGACGATGTCCACGTGCGAGATCCGGATGCCCTGGAACACCTTGGACGCCGAGAACAGCCAGATCCCCGGAAACGTCTGGGTGCCCCAGAAATGTCCCCCGGCCCGTACGACCGAGACGTTCTCGACCGTGGTGGGCCCGGTACCGAAACCGTTCATCGCGTAGCCGAAGTCCAGCGAACTGACCGTGATCCCTGCGTAGACCAGGGTGTCGGCGATGTGGATGTTGCGGAAGGTGTTGTCGTACCCGCCGTACACGGCCACGCCCGCTGCCCGCCAGGTGAGGATCGACGTCAGGTTCTCGTACACGTTGTTCTTCATGTCCGCGCCACCGGCGTCGATGGCCGAGAAGAGCGCGAAACTGTCGTCACCGGTGGCCCGGGCCTCGTTGTTGGTGACGTGGTTGTCGGTGGATCCGTTGGTCATGTTGATGCCGTCGGCGAACATGTTGCGGATCCGGGAGTTCTTGATGGTGACGCCGTCGGTGTTGGCCCCCCAGTAGAGGCACACCATGTGTTCGTTCCAGATGTTGTCGATCACGATGTCCGTGACGTTCGAGAAGTCGAACACCTTGCCCGGTCCGTCGATCCGGGACGTGTAGTTCCCGAAGTACGCGAAGTTCGAGAACGACGAGCCCTTCGCACCGGCGTCCGCCCGGAACCCGATGTCGGTGTTGTCCTGGGTGGAGGGCGCACGGAACCGGGTGAACCAGGGTCCCGCGCCGGCGACCTTCACGGCCTTGCCGTAGACCTGGAACTTGCTGGAGGTGGAGTAGTCACCGGGCGGCAGGTAGACGCCCACGAGAGTGCCCGTGGTATCCATCCTGACCTTGTCCAGGGCGTTCTGGACGTCCTGGTGGGTGAAACCGGCGGGCACCGTGTACCGGGCCGGGTCCGGGTTGGCCACCTGCGAGACCTGCTCCAGGCTGACGAAGTCGATCGCGTAGGCGCTGGTGTCGGCCGCGTCCTTCTGCAGCCGGATCCTGCTGCCCGCCGGGACGCTCCTGCCCAGCATGACGTTGGCCTCGTCGTAGATGTGCCGGGGTGCGCCCGAGCCCGGAGAGTTGCCGGGGGCGGTCTCGTTCCCGTACAGCCAGGCATATTTCGAGGTGAGGTCGATGGCCTTGAGGAAGGTGCCGTCGACGTACAGGCTCAGCTTCGTGTCGATGCCGCCGCCCCCCGCGGAGTCCGGGACGGAGAACCGGGTGACCAGGGTGTTGGTGGTCGCTCTGGTGGTGAACTCCACGTAGTTGCCGGTGTTGTCGAGGGTGACCGCCTTACGGCCGGACGCCTCGCCCGCGATGTCGCCGACGGTCCTGTTGGGGCCGACGACCTTCGCACCGCCACCTGCCACGCCGTCCTCGGCCTCGTACATGTCGTACGGCATGTCGGCGCCGCGCCCGACGAAGAGCGATTCGGTGCGGGTGTTGTTCTCGCGCTTGACCGGCAGTTCGTTGGCGTCGTCGGCGAGCACCACCTTCACCGTGTACGAGCCGTTGGCGGCCGTCCAGGTGCCCAGCGGGACGGGTGGCGTCGTCGAGCCCGCCGCTACGGCGCCGCTGTGCGCGCCGGTGAGGGTCTTCACGGTGACGCCCCGGGCGTCGATCAGCTGCAGGGTGATGCCGTGACTGCCGCTCGCCGAGGCGACGGTGCCCTGGTTCCTGACGGCGACGGAGAAGGCCACGGTGTCGCCGTTCGCGGGTGCGGACGGGGAGGTGGTGACCGCGCTCGCGACGAGGTCGGAGCTGGAGACGGGCTTCACGACCAGCGGTGTGCTGCTGGCGTAGCGGTTGTCCGTCTCGTTCTGCTCGATGATCTCGTTCGCCGGGTCGACGACAGCGCCCAGCGGGTAACTGCCCGCCTCACGCGCGCCGATGCCGGCGCTCACCTGTGTGGACGCGCCCGCGGCGAGGGCGCCCACGGATGCGGTGGCGACCTTGGAGCCGCCCAGTTCGAAGTCGAGCTTGCCGGCGGGAGCGGCCACGGCTCCCGCGTTGCGCACGGTCGCCGACAGGGTGATGGCATCGGACTCCACCGGCGCGGCCGGGGACGCGCCGACCGCCGAGACCTGCAGGTCCGGGTTGGGGGCCGGTGCGCCCATCACCTGGAACTCGGCGACCTGACCGGCGCCGGATCCGGTGTTGGAGGTGAACTTCAGCTGGACGTCGGCGACCCTCGCCGTGACCGGGATCGTCACCGTGTTGCCGGCCGCAGGGCTGAACGCGTAGTCCCTGGCGGCGACCAGGCTCGTGAAGGAGGTGGCGTTCTGCCCCCGTCCCAGCACCTGGATGTTCTGGGTCCTCGCACCCCAGCTGCTGTCGGGACTGAGCTTGACGACGACGCTCTCGGTGTCGGCGTCGGCCCCCAGCTTCACGGTGAGGGTGTTCGGGTAGCTGCCGCCCGCGCCCTCCCAGTAGGTGGTGAGCGAGTTGTCGTTGGCGTTGGCCGCCACGAACGTGTGGACCACGGAGGAGGCGGTGATCGGCTTGGAGACGGCGAGGTTGGACGCGGCGCCCGTGGACCCGTTGCGCGTCACCGTGTTGCTCGCGCCGGACATGTTGCCCGCCGCGTCCTTGGCCCGCACGGTGTAGCTGACGGTGGCGGCGGCGGGCTGGGTGTCGGTGTAGGTGGTGACGTCGCCTGCCACAGTCCTGCGCAGCACGTTGTTGGCGTAGACGTCGTAGCCGACGACGCCCTTGTTGTCCGAGGATGCCTGCCAGGTCAGCCTGACCTGGCCGGTGGTCGGCTCGGTGAGGGCCAGGCCGGAGGGCGCGGTGGGCGCCTGTGTGTCACCGGAGTCGCCGGTGCGGGTGACGGTGTTGCTGTTGCCGGACTCGTTGCCCGCCGCGTCCCTGGCGCGCACGTAGTAGGAGACGCTCTCGCCGGCGGGCCGGGTGTCGGTGAAGGTGGTGACGTCACCGGCCACGCCGGTCAGCAGGGTGTTGTTGGCGTAGACGCCGTACCCGGTGACCCCGGTGTCGTCCGAGGACGGCTTCCAGGTCAGCGTGATCCGGCCGGTGGACGGCTCGGTGAGGGCCAGGCCGGAGGGCGCGGTGGGTGCCTGCGTGTCACCGGTCCCTGGGCCGTAGATCTCCAGCTCCGAGAGCTGGGCGGCCGGCTGGACGGAGTTGGCGGTGACGAGCACCCGCACGTAGCGGGTGGTCGTCGCGTCGAAGGAGATCGTCGCCGACTGCCCGCCCGCGGGGCTGAAGGCGTACGCCTTGGACGCCGTCAGGTCGCCGAACTCGGACCCGTCGGCGCTGCCCTGGATCTGCAGAGTCTGCGTCCGCTGCTCCCAGCCGTCGGGCAGCCGGAGCACGACCCGGTCGACCCGGACCGAGGAGCCGAGGTCCGCCTGGATCCACTGCGGGAGGTCGTTGTTCCCGCTCTCCCAGTAGCTGGCCCTGTTGCCGTCGTTGCCGTTGGCAACCACATACGTCTCGGTGTGACTGCTCGCCCTGAGTGTCCTGCCCGCGGCGAGGTTCGCGGACGACTCCCCCGCCGCCCGGACCTCCAGCTCGGAGAGCTGCGCGTTCTGCCACCCCGTGTTGGCCGTGACGTTCACCCGTACGAAGCGGGTCTGCGTGGCCGGGAAGGATATCTTCACCGCGTTGGAGGTGGCGGGGCCGAAGGTGTACGCGGCCGAGGTCTTGAGGGTGGAGAAGCTGGTGCCGTCGGCACTGCCCTGGAGCGAGAGCGTCTGCTGCCTGCTCTCCCAGCCCGCGGGAAGCCTGAGGGTCACCTCGTCGACCTTCGCGGCGGAACCGAGGTCGGTCTGCACCCACTGCGGCAACGTGCCCCCGGAGCCCTCCCAGTACGTCGACTGGCTGCCGTCCGTCACGTTCCGGGCGACGTACTCGGCCCCGGCACTGCTCGCCGTCGCGGTCCGGCCTGCGGCGATGTTGGGGCCGTCGGCCGCCGTGGCGGTGAACGACGGCCATCCGATCATCAGAAGACTGGTGGTGACCACGGCGGACAGGGTCCGCCATCTCCAGCGTTGGGCTCTCATAAGTCCCCGATCTTCGGCCTCGACGCGGAATGCGCCGAGAGCGCGGCTCATGTGGCACAACTCCGAGTCACACGTTTCTGCGTGAGAAGAGTTGTGTTTTGCGCTTCGGGGTCAGAGAGTTGCAGAGAACTGCGAGAGCGTCCACGGTTACGGCAGAAACAGGAACATGACTGCGCATCATGGCGCGCGCGTGAGGTGCGGGCGGCGAAAGGTGTTTACGGGCGCAGCTAGGAAAGCACCTCCATGAAAAGGCCCCGCAAAAGACGTTGGTATTTTGCAGCGTGCCGCAAGACGGTGGGAAGCGCCTGTACACGGCGTCGGCCGGACGGCACGGAGGGCGTGCACCGGGAAGGCGGCGCGGTGCGGCGCGGAATGGAGCGACGCGGCGAAGCCGGCCCACCGGTGGACGGGCACGGCAAGGAGCGGGGCCCGCAGCGCGGGCCCCGCTCTCGTGAAGCCGACTGCGGAGGCTCAGAGGCCGCCGGTGTACAGGAGCCGGTCGGGCGAGCCGGTGCCCAGGCCCGTCAGGACGTCCGGGGTCGCCTGCGCGGCGAGCCAGTCGGCGACCTGCTGGGACGTGGCGTCCGGGTTCCGCTCCTTGTAGAGAGCGGCGACACCCGCGACGTGCGGGCTGGCCATGGACGTGCCGCTCAGCTTCGTGGAACCGCCGCCGAGCTTGGCGGAGACGATGTCCAGGCCGGGGGCGTACGTCCACACGCACGTGCCCCAGTTGCTGAACACCGTCTGCCGGTCCTGCGAGTCGCTGGCACCCACGGCGACCACGCGGTCGGCCCGGGCCGGGGAGACGTCACAGGCGTCCTGGTTCTCGTTGCCCGCGGCGACGACGGGCAGGGTGCCCTGCTCCGCGAGCGCGTCGAACGCGTCGTCGACGGCCGAGGAGGCGGGCCCGCCGAGCGAGGCGTTGACCACGGCCGGCTGTTCGGCGTTCCGCGCGATCCAGTCGAGGCCGGCGATGATCCCGGCCCACGTACCCGAGCCCTCGCAGTTGAGGACCCGTACCGGCACGAGGGAGGCCGAGGAGGCGACGCCGTACGTCTCACCGGCCACGGTCCCCGCCACGTGCGTGCCGTGGCCGTTGCAGTCCTCACCGTCGCGGCCGTCGCCGACCACGTCGTACCCGGCTTCCACCCGGCCACCGAACTCGCTGTGCGCGGATTCGATGCCGGTGTCGAGGATGTAGGCGGTCACGCCCTGGCCCGTGCCGTCCACCTCGTACGCACCGTCCAGCGGCAGGTTCCGCTGGTCGATGCGGTCCTGGCCCCAGCTCCCGGCCGCCACCCGGTTCCGCGTCGCCGTCCTCGCCGTCGCCGCCCTCGCCGTCGCCGTCCTCGTCAGCGTCCTCGCCGTCACCGTCCTCGCCGTCCTCGTCACCGTCCTCGCCGCGGGTGGCGAGACGGAGGCCTCGCTGTTCTCCTCGACGGCCTGGACGCCCGCCGCGCCGCGCACCTGCTCCAGCTGGGCCGGGGTGAGCGAGGCCGCGAAGCCACGCAGGACCTTGCTGTAGGTGAACAGGGGGCTGACACCGAGCTGCTCAGCCATGGCATCCGGCGTCTGCTCGGCCGAGAGGGTGACGATGTACTGCCCGGGTACGGCCCGGTCGGACTTCTGGACGGGCACGAGTGTCTCGCCGGTGTCGGCCATGGCCGGGCCGGTGCCGATCACAGGGGCGATCAGCAGTAGGACCGCTGGGGCCCAGCGGGCGCGCAGGCGCATGCGTTCTCCCTCGAGGTGGATGAGCGGCTCGCGGACCGGGAGTCCGCGAGGTGCGAACACCTGACCTTTCGTCCACCTGCGGGGCGGGCCTGAGCCGTGTCAGCCGGACGGCGCAACGATCCGTCCGGGGGCAGGCCCATTCGGTCGGACCGTCGCCGCAGGCCGCCGCGCCGCGGGTTCGGACACTCGCCGCTCCGCCGCCTCCGTCGCAGGCAGCGGGCCGTCCAGGACAGTTCCTGTCCTACAAGGCGCCTAGCGTGTGAGGTACGTACTCGAACTCCGAGAAGGCGGTACCACCATGGTCGGCACACCGGCATCCGGCCCCGCGGGCGAAACCGGCGCGGAGCCTCGCGCCTTCGCGCGTGCCGAGGAACTCGAGTCCTGGCTCGGCATCCATCACGGGGTGCGGTCGGATCTCTGGCTGAAGCTCGCGAAGAAGGGTTCGGGCATCGAGTCGGTCACGGCCGCCGAGGTCATCGACATCGCCCTGTGCCACGGGTGGATCGACGGGCAGCGCAAGTCCCTCGACGAGGCGTACTACCTGCAGAGGATCTCGCCCCGCCGCCGGGGGAGCCAGTGGTCCCAGGTCAACGTACGCAAGGTGGAGGCACTGACGGCGGCCGGACGGATGCGGGAGCCCGGCCTCGCCGAGGTGCGGGCCGCGCAGGCGGACGGGCGGTGGGCGGCGGCGTACCCCTCGCAGAAGGAGGCCACCGTGCCCGGTGACCTCGCCGCCGCACTGGCCGCCGGCTCCCGGGCGGCGCAGCGCTTCGAGCAGCTGGGCAGGACGGACCGATACCTCGTCATCCTCCAGCTCGTACGCGCCAGGACACCCGAACTCCGGGCCGCGCGGCTCGCCCGGGTCGTGGCGAAGCTGGAGTCCGGCGAGAGCCCCTCCTGAGCCGCCCCCGGCGGCCGGACGGTGCCGGTGACCGCTGGTCCCGCGGTCCGGGCCGCCCGGAGTTCATCCCCTCCGGGGTGCGCGCCGCCCGGAGTTCAGGCCCTCCGGGGTTCAGTCCGTCCCGATGCCCAGGAGTTCGGGCTTCTCCGCCAGTGACGCCAGGCGTCCGGCCGGGTCCGCGATCAGCCGGCGGGCGGACAGGTCGAGCACGCCTCCCACAGCGTCGATCTCCGCCGCGACCGTCCCGTCCTCCTTGGTGATCCGCTGCCGGACCTCGAAGGTCTTGCCCGGGCCGTAGACGAACGCACAGCTCACCCGCACCCGGTCCCCGCCCCGCAGTTCACGCAGGTACTTCACCGTCACTTCCAGCTGCACCGGGCCCACTCCCTCGGCCAGCAGCTTCTCCTGCGGGACGCCGGCGTCCCGCAACAGCTCCCATCGGGCGTGTTCGGCGTACTGGAGATAGACGGCCTGGTTGAGATGGCCCTGGGTGTCGAGCTCGTAGCCGCGCACCGTGACGTCGACGGAATAGGTCATGCACGTCCGAACAGCGAGGGATGGCTCGCCATTCCTCGGCGCAGGTCAGGAGGCAGGTCACAAGGCAGGCCAGGACCGGACCGGCGTGCGGCCTCTTTACTCGTCTGTCATGCACGGGTAACTTCCTGTTGCCGCAAGGTGTTGCAGCAAGGTTCTGACAGCGTTTGCTGTCGGAGCGCATCACTCGCCCGAACCCCGAGGCGCGTCCGGGTTCTCCGGCGGGACTACGCAACCGCTCGCGGAGCGGATGTGCTGTCGGCAGCCGCGGTCCACCCGACCGCGGCCCTCCCCTGGAGACGAGACACACTCATGAGACGCACCCTCTTCCGGCTGCTGGGACGCCCACTCGCGGCGACCTGCGCGGCCACCGTGGTGCTGGGGCTCCTCACCTCCGCCCCCCGGACGACCGAGCCGGATCCGGCCGTGCCCGCGGCCGCCTCGGAGTCCACCGCCACCGTCTTTTATTACACGAAGACCAGGAACTGGTCCTCCTACGCACTGCATTACGCCCCCGACGGCGGCCCGTGGACCACCGTGCCCGGCGTGGCGATGCAAGCCGCGTGCACGGACTGGGTGAAGCGGACCGTCAGCCTGGGCAGCGCGTCGGGACTGACCGCGACGTTCAACGACACCGCGGGCGTGTGGGACAACAACGCCGGGAAGAACTACGCACTGGGCACCGGTGACATCACCGTCAAGGACGGCGTGGTCGCCCACAGCGACCCGTGCGACGGCAGCGGCTCGGACCCGGAGCCGAGCCCGCAGCCCGACGACCCGCACACGGCGTCGGTCTACTACTCGACCGCCATGGTCGGCTGGAGCACCACCAACCTGCACTACCGGCCGGCGGGCGGCTCGTGGACCACCGTCCCCGGCGTGGGCATGGAGGCCGCCTGCACCGGCTGGGTGAGGAAGTCGGTCGACCTGGGCGCCGCCACCACGATGCTGGCCACGTTCAACAACGGCAACGGTGTGTGGGACAACAACAACGGCGCCGACTACACGGTGCCGGCCGGTCTGACCACGGTGAAGGACAACAAGGTCACCGCCGCGGCCACGGACCCCTGCGCGGCCGAGACCCCGGACACCCAGGCGCCCACCGCCCCGTCCAAGGTGTCGGCGAGCGCCGACGGCGTGTCCGTCGTCCTGACGTGGGACCCCTCCACCGACGACCGCGGAGTGACGAAGTACCAGGTGACACGGACGGGAGGCACCAAGGGCACCGCCGTGAGCGATGTCGGCTCCACGGTGTACTCGGACACGGGGCTGGAGGCGAGGACGGCGTACAGCTACACCGTCAGGGCCGTGGACGCCGCCGGGAACGTGTCGTCCGCCTCGGCCGCCGCGAGCGCCACCACCGGGGAGAAGCCCACGGCTCCGGCCCCCGGCAAGCCACTGGGCACCGACCCCCGCAAGGATCCGATCTACTTCGTGCTCACCGCCCGCTTCAACGACGGTGACAGTGCGAACAACCGGGGCGGCAGCCAGCACACGAAGTCGGGCAACGCGGCCGACGACGACCCCATGTTCCGGGGGGACTTCAAGGGCCTGGTCGAGAAGCTCGACTACATCAAGGGCCTCGGCATGTCGGCTGTCTGGATCACCCCGGTGGTCCTCAACCGGTCCGACTACGACTACCACGGCTACCACGGCTACGACTTCTATGAGGTCGACTCCCGGCTCGAGTCCGCCGGCGCCTCGTACCAGGACCTCATCGACGCGGCCCACGCCAAGGGCATGAAGATCTATCAGGACGTCGTCTACAACCACTCCTCCCGCTGGGGCGCCAAGGGCCTGTTCACCCACAAGGTGTACGGAGTCCGCGACGCGCAGTGGAGCTGGTACTACGACGAGAAGAACGAGGGCTTCGAGTACGACGGCCTGACCGTCGAGCCCAAGTCCGGGAAGTCGTACTACAACGGCGATCTGTGGTCCACGGCCGAGCCCTCGGGCAACACCTGCGTCAACTGGGGCACCCCCACGCGGTCCACCTCGCCGGAGGGCTACCGGATCTACAACTGCCAGTGGCCGAGCCCCACCTCGGGAATGTTCCCGAAGGCGTACTACCACAACTGCTGGATCGGCAACTGGGAGGGTGAGGACTCCCGCAGCTGCTGGCTGCACGAGGATCTCGCCGACTTCGACACCGAGAGCACGCCCGTGCAGAACTACCTGATCGGCGCCTACGACAAGTACATCGACATGGGCGTCGACGGCTTCCGCGTCGACACCGCCGTGCACGTCCCCCGCACCACGTGGAACCGGCGCTTCCTGCCGGCCATCCAGGAGCGCGTCACCCAGCGGTTCGGCGCCGAGGCGGCGAAGAACTTCTTCGTCTTCGGTGAGGTCGCCGCCTTCGTCAACGACAAGTGGAACCGAGGCTCCGTCAACCACTCGGCGCAGTTCTACACCTGGAAGGAGCGCAAGGAGTACAGCGCGGACGACGAGAAGGCCGCCCTGGAGATGTACGACTACGAGCAGCAGCAGGGCACCGGCTCGCAGCCGACGTCCACCAACGCCTTCCTGGACGGCAACGCCTACCACAGCCCGGACCACAGCAGGTTCTCCGGGATGAACGTCATTGACATGCGCATGCACATGAACTTCGGTGACGCCGGCAACGCCTACAACAACGGCAGGGACTCCGACGACAGTTACAACGACGCCACCTACAACGTCGTCTACGTCGACAGTCACGACTACGGGCCCAACAAGAGCAGCGAACGGTACGCCGGCGGCACTGACGCCTGGGCCGAGAACATGTCGCTGATGTGGACCTTCCGGGGCATCCCCACGCTCTACTACGGCTCCGAGATCGAGTTCCAGGCCGGCAAGAAGATCGACTGCGGGCCCACCTGCCCGCTGGCCACGACCGGGCGGGCGTACTACGGTGCCCACCTCGCCGGCGACGTCAAGGCGTCGGACTTCGGCACGGTCGCCTCCGCCTCCGGCGCGGTCGCCGACACCCTGGCGAAGCCGCTCGTCAAGCACGTCCAGCGGCTCAACCAGATCCGCCGCGCGGTGCCGGCCCTGCAGATGGGCCAGTACTCGACACAAGGCATCACCGGCTCGATGGCCTACAAGCGCCGCTACACCGACGCGGCGAGCGGTACGGACAGTTTCGCCCTGGTGACCGTCTCGGGCGGCGCCACGTACACGGGCATCCCCAACGGCACGTACAAGGACGCCGTCACCGGGGCCGCCCAGGTCGTCACGGGCGGCACGCTCGCCGTCCCGGCCCCGGGGAAGGGCAACCTGCGGGTGTACGTCCTCGACCTCGGCGGCAGGAACGCGGCCCCGGGGAGGATCGGGTCTGCGGGCGCCTACCTCAAGTGACACGGGTGGGGCGGGCGCCCACCACGGGCGCCCGCCCCACCGGCTCGCCGGTCACCCCGCTCGGCCCGGCGTCAGGTGCGGGAAGCGCAGTTCGGTGCGGCTGCGCGCGATGTCGCCGGGAAGCAGGACGGCAGTGGGGAAGTCCGGCCGGTTGGGCGAGTCGGGCAGGCGCTGGGTCTCGAGGCAGACCGCGCCGTGGCGTTCGTGGCGGCGGCCGGTGGTGTCGGTGAACGCCCCGTCGAGCTGGTTGGCGGTGTAGACCTGGATGCCGGGCTCGGTGGTCCATACCTCCAGGACACGGCGGGCGTCCGGTGCGGTGAGCCGCGCCGCGCGGCGCACGCCTGCGCCGTTGCCGCGCAGTACCCAGCTGTGGTCGAAGCCGCCGGCGTCACGCAGCTGTTCGTGGTCGTGCCCGAGCCGTTCCCCGAGGACGCGGGGCACGGTCAGGTCGAAGGGGGTGCCCCGGACCTCGGCCGGAGCGCCCTGGGGGATGCCGTCGCCGTCCACCGGCAGATAGGTGTCGGCGTCGACCTCGAGGCGGTGGCCGAGGATGTCGCCGTGGCCGGCCAGGTCGAAGTAGGCGTGGTTGGTGAGGTTGACGACCGTGGGGCGATCGGTGACCGACGCGTAGTCGACGGCCAGGGTGCCGGCCGTGTCGAGGGTGTACGTGACGGTGCAGTCGAGCGCCCCGGGGAAGCCCATGTCGCCGTCGGGGCTGTGCAGGGTGAGCCGTAGGCACGCGGTGTCGCCGGTGGTGTCCGCGGTGGCGTCCCACACCTTGGTGTGGAAGCCCTCGGGGCCACCGTGCAGGGCGTGGCCGCGGTCGTTGGCGGGGATGTGGTGCGTGACACCGTCCAGGGTGAAGCGCCCGTGCGCGATGCGGTTGGCGTACCGGCCGACCACGGCGCCGAAGTACGGGTGCTTGGCCGTGTAGTCGTCGACGGTCGCCAGTGAACGGACGACCGAGGCGGTGGCGCCCGTGGTGTCGGGCACGATGAGGCGGTGCACGGAGGCGCCGTAGGTCAGTATCTCCGCCCGGACTCCCGCACCGCTGTCGAGGGTCCACAGGTGGGTCGGGGTGCCGTGGGCGGAGCCGAACGGGGTGCTGTGCACGGTGGGGCGCGGCATCAGAGGTCCTTGGGAAGAGCGGTGGCAGGCCCGGGTGCGGTGGACTCCCGGACGATGAGGCGGTAGCCGGGGCGTGGCCTGCGTGGTTCTGCCACCGGCTTGCCGGAGAGCCGTTCGACGAGGCTGTCGACGGCCAGGCGGGCGATGGCCTCCTTGTCCGGGGCGATGGTGGTCAGCGTGGTGGTGCCGTAACTGCTCTCCTCGATGTCGTCGAAGCCGACGACGGCGATGTCGTCCGGGATGCGCAGGCCGCGTGCCGTGATGGTCCGCATCGCGCCGATGGCGATCAGGTCGTTGTACGCGAACACGGCGTCGGGCCGCTCCCCCCGGTCCAGGAGGGCCGCCATGCCGGCGGCACCGTCCTCGCGGCCGTAGCCGTCGGTGACCACGACCAGACTCTCGTCCGGCACGATCCCGGAGGCGGCGAGCTCCTCACGCCAGCCTCGCAGCCGCAGGTGCGCGGGCTGGCGTTCGCGGCCGGTGCGCGAACCGAGGAAGGCGATCCTGCGGTGCCCGTGGTCGACGAGGTGGCGCACGGCATCGCGGGCCGCCGCCACGTTGTCGATGGCGATGTGGTCGTACGGAGCCTCGTACTCGCGCTCGCCGAGCAGGACCAGCGGCGCCGTCTCGGTGCGCGCCATGAGGTCCTCGGTCTCCAGGTGGATGGGGCTGAGGATGAGCCCGTCGATCACGTGCGACCGGAAGCCCTGGCTGACCAGGAGCTCCTTCTCCCGCAGGCCCGCGGTGTGGTCGACCAGCACCGTGTAGTCGTGCCGGGCGGCCGCGTCGACGACCGCCCCGGCGAGCTCCGCGAAGTAGGGGTTGCCGAATTCGGGGACCGCTAGGGCGATGATGCCTGTGCGGCCCTTGCGCAGGTGGCGTGCGGTGAGGTTCGGCCGGTACCCGAGCTCGTCGATGGCCTGTTGCACCTTGGCGCGCATGGCGGGTGTGACGTGCTGATAGTTGTTCACCACGTTCGACACGGTCTTGATGGACACGCCCGCCCGTTGCGCAACGTCCTTGAGGCTGACGCCCACGGCACTCCTTGGCTCGACTCGGCTCTTCGGCTCGGTGGCTCTGCTCGGCACAGCTGGTTCGCGGTCAGGTGCTTCTGCGACTGCGCGCCAGATAGCGCTGGGCCACCACGACAACGATAAGGAAACCTCCGCTGACCACCGACTGGTACGAGGAGTTGAGCGAGCCGATCTGATTGATCAGGTTCTGGATGACGGCGAGCAGCAGGACGCCCCAGAGCGTGCCGCTGATCGAGCCCGCGCCACCGATGAGCAGGGTGCCGCCGATGACGACGGCGGAGATGGCGTCGAGCTCCATGCCGACACCGACGATGGTGACGCCGGACGACAGCCTCGCCGCGTTGAGCGCGCCGGCCAGTCCGGCCAGCAGACCGCTCAGCGTGTAGACGAGGATCTTGGTACGGGCGACGGGGAGGCCCATCAGGGTGGCTGCGTCGCTGCTGCCGCCGACGGCGAAGAGCGTCTGCCCGAACGAGGTGCGCTGCAGGACGAGTCCGCCGGCGCCGAAGAGGACGAGGGCGATCAGGATCGGGTAGCCGAATCCCCAGACGGCGCCCTGGCCCAGGTCGCCGAAGGCGGAGTCCTTGGGCACCAGGTAGGTGGTGGCGCCTTCGTCCGTGATGGCGAGCAGCAGGCCACGGGCGGCCAGCAGGGTGGCGAGCGTGACGATGAAGGGGGCCATGTTCCCCCGGGCGATCAGCAAGCCGTTGAGCAGGCCTATCACGCCGCAGACGGCGAGGGGTACGAGCAGCGCGGCGAGGAATCCGTACTGCGAGGCCCATGCGGCGAGGACTCCGCCCAGGGCGAAGACCGATCCGACGGACAGGTCGATGCCGCCGGTGATGATGACCATCGTCATGCCGAGGGCGACCACGGCGAGGAACGACGCCTGGATGGTCACCCCGCGGGCGTTGTCCAGGGAGGCGAAGGTCGGATAGATGAAGGAGGCGGCGATCACGACGGTCAGCAGGACCGCGAGGACGCCCTGCCTCTGGAGGAGTTCGGCGGCTCGCTGCCGGCCCGTCGGCCCGGAACCCGCGACGGGGCGGGGCGCGGCCGACTTCCGCGGCGCCGGCGCGGGCGCCGGGACGGTGGGTGCGGGTGTGGTTTCGTTCATCGGGACCGACGCTCCCGGGCGACGTAGACGGCGGCGATGATGATGGCCGCCTGGGCGATCTGTGCGGTGGAGTCGGGCAGGTCGTGCTTGACGAGCGTGGCGCGCAGGAGCTGCATCAGCAGGGCGCCCGCCACGGTGCCGAGCACGCGGACGGACCCGCCGTTCAGGGGCGTGCCGCCGACGACGACGGCCGTGATGGCGGAGAGCTCCATGAGGGTGCCGAGCGAGGACGGGTCGCTGGCGGTGAGCCGGGCCGTGGCGAGGATTCCGGCGAGGGCGGCGAGGACACCGCAGAGCACGTACACGCCGATGAGGACCCGCTTGACGGGAAGACCCGCGAGGGCGGCGGCGGAACGGTTGCCGCCGACGGCGACGATCTGCCGGCCGAAGGTGGTGCGCTGGACCAGGAAGGCCACGGCGACGGCGAGGACCCCGGCGATCAGGACGACCAGCGGGATTCCGAGGAAGGAACCGGTTCCCAGCGACAGCAGGTCGGGGTTGACGATCTGCTTGAGCTGGCCGTCGGCCATGACCAGGGCGAGTCCGCGGCCTCCGACGAAGAGGGCGAGCGTGGCCACGATGGGCTGCAGCCCGATGAGGGAGACCAGGCTGCCGTTGACGGCTCCGACGACCGCGCCCGCAAGGAGGGAGACGACGAGCGCGGGCACCAGCCCGTATCCGAGGTAGAGCGGCAGGAAGGCGGCGGCGAGCGCCATGGTCGAGCCGACGGACAGGTCGACACCCTCGGTGCCGATGACCAGGGCCATGCCCAGGGCGACGATGACGATGGGGGCGACCTGGACGAGCTGGGTACGGAAGTTGTCGGCGGTCATGAAGTGGTCGGTGAACAGTGCGTTGAAGAGCAGCACCACCGCCACGGCGACGTACACGCCGTACTCCTGGTACCAGGCGGGGTCACGCAGCCGGGCCAGGGGGGACACGGCCCGGCCGGGCCGTGCGGGCTTGCTGGGTGGCGAGACGGCGGTCTGGGTCATCGGGGGTCCTCCTGAGCGGCCGGGGTGTCGTCTCCCGGTGCCGGTGCGTGGTCGGCGAGCACTTCGAGAAGCCTGCTCTCAGCCACGTCGTCACCCGCCAGTTCGCCGGCGACGGCCCCGCCGCGCAGGACGACGATCCGGTCGGCGCCCTCGATGAGTTCCTCGATGTCGGAGGAGATGAGCAGGACGGCGAGGCCCTCGCGGGCGAGGTCGTCGATGAGGCTCTGGACCTCGGCCTTGGCTCCGACGTCGATGCCCCGGGTGGGCTCGTCGAGCAGCAGGACCTTGGGTTCCAGGCAGAGCCAGCGGGCCAGCAGGACCTTCTGCTGGTTGCCGCCGGAGAGTTCACCGACCTTCTGCTCGGGGCTCGACGCCTTGATCCGCAGGCGCTTCATGAAGATGTCGACGATCCGGTCCTGCTTGGCGCGGGAGACGACACCGGCCCGGGACAGCCGCGGCATGGCCGCCAGCACGATGTTCTCGCGGACCGAGAGGCCGGGGACGATGCCCTCCGCCTTGCGGTCCTCGGGCAGCAGGCTGATACCCGCCCTGATGGCGGCGGCCGGGGTGAGCCGCTTCAACGCGGTTCCGTCGACGGTCAGTTCACCCGAGTCCAGCGGCAGGGCGCCGGACAGTGCCTTCGCCGTCTCGCTGCGGCCCGAGCCGAGGAGACCGCCGAGGCCGAGCACCTCGCCGCCGTAGAGCGACAGGGATATGTCGTGGAGCTGGAGGCGGCTGTTGAGGCCCGTGGCGGTCAGTACGGGAGTACGGGCGGCCTCGTGGCCTTCGGCGGCGAAGTTGGTGACACCGGCGCGGCGGACCTCGGCCAGGTCGCGGCCGAGCATCATCGACACGAGTTGCATCCGGTCGAGGTCGGCGAGGTCACCGGTGTGGATGTGGCGGCCGTCGCGCAACACGGTGACTCGGTCGCAGATCCGGTAGAGCTCGTCCATGCGGTGGCTGACGTAGAGCACGGCGATGCCCTGGCCGCGCAGGTCCTCGATGACGCGGAAGAGGGTTTCCACCTCACGCGGTTCGAGTGAGGAGGTGGGTTCGTCCATGATGACGACCTGGGCGTTGACCGAGACCGCCCGTGCCAGGGCGACCATCTGCTGGGTGCCGATCCCCAGGGTGTGCAACGGCCGGCGGGGGTCGACGCGTACGCCGAAGCCGTCGAGCAGTTCCGTCGTCTCGCGGTGCATGCGCGAGAAGTCGATGAGGCCGAAGCGGTTACGGGGTTCTCGGCCGAGGAAGATGTTGCGCGCCACGCTCATCAGCGGGACGAGGTTGACTTCCTGGTAGATCGTGGAGATACCGGACTGCTGGGCCTCGAACGGCCGGGCGAATCTGACCGGCTCGCCCGCGAGTCGCAGTTCACCGCCGTCGGGCCGGTACACACCGGTCAGCACCTTGATGAGGGTGGACTTGCCCGCGCCGTTCTCCCCCACCAGCGCGTGGGTCTCCCCGGCGCGCAGGGAGAAGGAGACGTCGTCGAGGGCGACGACGCCGGGGAACCGTTTGCTCACCGAGCGGGCTTCGAGCACGGCGGTGGCGGCGTGCGCGGCCGTCCCCGGTGCCTGAGGTACTGCTTCGGGTGGTGCCATGGCTGGTCTTGGCCTTCCGCTGTTCCAAGGGTGTGGGCCGGGAGGCCGCCGTGGCGTCGTCTGTGACACGGCGGCCGGGGCCGTTGGTGACCTGAGCGGATCAGTACGCCCCGCCGAGCGATTCCTTGGCGTTGGTCTCGTCGTACGCGCGGTCGGTGATGATGACGTTCTCGGGGATCTCCTCGCCGCCGTAGAACTTCTGGGCCGTCGCGAAGGCCAGCGGACCGAAGCGGGGGTTGGACTCGATCACGGCGTTGTACTCGCCGTTGACCAGGGCCTGGACTGCGTTGCGGGTACCGTCGACCGAGACGATCTTGACGTCCTTGCCGGGCTTCTTGCCGGCGGCCTTCAGCGCGGTCACCGCGCCGAGGCCCATCTCGTCGTTCTCCGCGTAGACAGCGGTGATGTCCGGCTTGGACTGGATGAGCTGCTCCATGACCTGCTGGCCCTTGTCACGGGCGAACTCGCCGGTCTGCTGGGCGACGATCTCGATCCCGGGTGCCTCGGCCTTGATCCGGTCGACGAAGCCCTTGGTGCGGTCGGTGGTCACGTTGTTGCCCGAGGCGCCGAGGAGGATGGCGACCTTGCCCTTGCCGTCGGTGGCCTTGATCATCGCGTCGGCGGCGCGCTTGCCCTGCTCGACGAAGTCGGAGCCGAGGAAGGCCAGGTAGTCCTGGCACGCCGTGGAGTTGACCTTGCGGTCGATGGTGAGGACGGGCACCTTCTTCGCGGCGGCGGCCTTGAGCGCGGGCTCCAGGCCGTCGGAGTTGAGCGGGGCGACGATGAGGAACTGCGCACCCTGGGAGAGCATGTCCTGGATGTCGCTGATCTGCTTGGACAGCTGCGACTGCGCGTTGGTGGTGAGCAGCTTCTTGACGCCGGTCTTCTTCGCCTCGTCCTTGATGGACTGGGTCTCGGCGATACGGAACGGGTTGGCCTCCTTCTCCGACTGGGAGAAGCCGACCACCGCGTTCTTCAGGTCGAGCTTCGGTGCTCCGTAGGTCTGCAGCGAGCAGCCGGCACCGGAGGTGGCCTCGGGGGTCTTCGCCGCCTGCGCTCCCTGGCTGCTGTCACCACCCGCGTTGTCCGTGGTCTCCGACTTCGAGCAGCCGGAGGCGGCCAGCGTGGCGGTTGCGGCCAGCAGGCAGGCCGCGGCGAGGGTACGGGATCGACGCTGGGTCATCATGCGCGGGACGCTCCTTGGCGGGATGACGGCACGCCGTTCGGCGCGCGGTCGGGCATGGCTGGACGATGCATCGGCCGCTCGGCGGCAGATGGCACTGCACCCTCACGACCCGCTTCGAGCTGCGAAAACTGTGGTCGTGAGAGCCTGTGCGGCCTCTCGGCGGCTCGGTTTACAACGTTATATAGGCGGGGCGGCGCGTGCGGCAAGAGAGTTGCCGTTGCGTTTCCAAAACGTGTCACCCCGGCACGCGCCGCGCGGCGCACCCACCGGCGGCCGGTTCGGAACCAGCCCGTGCGCCACCTATGGACACCCGCTTGACGGCGTGCTGTCATACCGCCGACGTCAATTTTCCAACGTTGCAGAGACGTTGTCGCCCCCGGACCCGTGTGCGACAGCCGCACCTTCGCCATGCGCCGGACCCGCCCGGCCCGGTCGTGTCCCCCACCGGCAGAACAGAAGCGGAGCACCTCGCGATGTCCCTGAACCGCAGGCAACTCATGACCGGCGCCATGGCCACGGCCGCCGCGGCGTCCATGTCCGGCCGCTGGGCCTCCACCGCGACCGCGGCGCAGAACAAGGTGACTGCCGTACGGGGCGGCCACTACTCCCCCAACGCCGCTCCCCTGCACCCGACGGCGTTCCTGAAACTGCCGCCCGGGCGGATCACGGCGCGCGGCTGGCTCGCCGGCCGGCTCCGGCTCCAGCTGGACGGCCTGTGCGGCCGGTACGCGGAGCGCTCCCACTTCCTGGAGTTCGAAGCGTCCGGCTGGGTGCACCCCGACCGGGGCGGCTGGGAGGAGGTCCCCTACTGGCTCCGCGGGTACACCGACCTGGCGATCGTCACCGGTGACGCGACAGCGCTGGCGGCCACCCGCCGCTGGCTCGACGCGATCCTCGCGACCCAGCAGACCGACGGCTTCTTCGGTCCCAGGTCCCTGCGGACGTCACTCGGCGGCGGCCCCGACTTCTGGCCGTTCCTGCCTCTGCTCCAGGCGATGCGTTCCTGGCAGGAGTACACCGGCGACGCCCGGATCATCCCCTTCCTCAGCCGGTTCTTCCGTTACATGAACGCCCAGGGCCCCGGTGCGTTCGACACCAGCTGGATCGCGCTGCGCTGGGGCGACGGCCTCGACAGCGTCTTCTGGCTGTTCAACCGCACCGGCGACACGTTCCTGCTGGACCTCGCCGACAAGATCCACCGCTACGGCGCCGACTGGGGCGACAACCTGGTCAACCCGCACAACGTCAACATCGCGCAGGGCTTCCGCGAACCCGCCCAGTACGCCCTGCGCAGTGGCTCGGCGCAGGACACCCGCGACACGTACGGGACCTACCGCAGAGCCATGGACGCGTACGGGCAGTTCCCCGGCGGCGGCTTCGCCGGGGACGAGAACGCCCGCCCCGGGCACGGTGACCCCCGCCAGGGCTTCGAGACCTGCGGCATCGTCGAGTTCATGGCGAGCCACCAGCTCCTCACCCGGATCACCGGCGACCCGCTGTGGGCGGACCGCTGCGAGGAGCTGGCCTTCAACTCGCTGCCCGCCGCGCTGGACCCGTCGGGCAAGGCGATCCACTACATCACCAGCGCGAACAGCGTCGACCTGGACAACGCCCCCAAGCGGGACCGGCAGTTCCAGAACGGCTTCGCGATGCAGGCGTACCTGCCCGGTGTCGACCAGTACCGGTGCTGCCCGCACAACTACGGCATGGGCTGGCCGTACTTCCTCGAGGAACTCTGGCTCGCCACCCCGGACGGCGGTCTGGCCGCCGCGATGTACGCCGCCTGCGAGGTCACCGCCAAGGTCGCCGACGGCACGGAGGTCACCTTCACCGAGGAGACCGACTACCCGTTCACGGACACGGTCACGCTCTCGCTGAAGTCGCCGAAGCCCCTGCGCTTCCCCCTGGTGCTGCGGATCCCCGCCTGGTGCGGCGAACCGCGGATCGAGGTCAACGGGCGCCCGGTCGCCGCCCCCGCGGGCCCCGCCTTCACGCGTGTCGACCGGACCTGGGCCGACGGCGACCGGGTCACCCTGAGCTTCCCCCAGCGCACGACCGTGCGGACGTGGACGGACAACCACGGTTCGGTGAGCGTCGACCACGGACCGCTCACCTACTCGCTGCGCATCGGAGAGGAGTACCGGCGGATCGGCGGCACCGACCGGTTCCCCGAGTACGAGGTGCACGCCACCGGCGCCTGGAACTACGGGCTCGTCCTGGACGGGAGCGCGCCGGCCTCCTCCCTGCGCCACCACGCCCGGCGACGGGCCCCGGGCGCCGACCCGTTCACGCTCGGCGGCACCCCGCTCACCATGACCGCCCGCGCCCGCCGCATCCCCGAGTGGGGCGCGGACGACGAGCACGTGGTGGCGCCGCTGCAGGACAGCCCGGCGCGCAGCACCGAGCCGGTGGAGGAGGTCACGCTCGTGCCGATGGGTGCCGCGCGGCTGCGGATCACGTCCTTCCCGACGGCCGCCCCTGACGGGGCCCCGTGGCTCGCGGACCGCTGGTACCGGATCGGGAACCGGCACTCGGGCAAGGTGCTGGGCGTCGATCTCATGTCGACCGCGAACAGCGCCCACGTCGTCCAGTTCGGTGACACCGGGACGGCCGATCACCTGTGGCGGCTCGTGGCCGAGGGCGACGGCTGGTACCGCATCCGCAACCAGCACTCGGGCAAGGTGCTGGGCGTCGACCTCATGTCCACCGCGAACAGCGCCCACGTCGTCCAGTACGACGACAACGACACCCCGGACCACCTCTGGCAGCTCGTGCCGGACGGCGGCGGCTGGTACCGCATCCGTAACCGCAATTCGGACAAGGTGCTCGGTGTGGACGGCATGTCCACCGCCGACAGCGCGCACGTCGTCCAGTACGACGACAACGGCACCGCCGACCACCTCTGGCAGCTCCTCTGATCCCGCTCCTCCCGATGAGACGCACCCCACGAGAAGGAGAACGATGAATCCCGTACGCGAGCCAGGCCGCGGTCCCTGGTGGAGACGCTTAACCGCCGGCACGGGGCTGCTGGCCCTCGTCGCGACCGCACTGGTGGGCGTCGGCGCGCACTCCTCCCAGGCCGCGGCCGCCGCCTGGGCGCCGAAGCCCTCCCCGATGACCACGCCGTGGACCAGCCAGGTCCCGGTCGACAAGCCGCTTCCGGAGTACCCGCGGCCCCAGCTCACCCGGCCGGACTGGGCCAACCTCAACGGCATCTGGGACTTCGCCGTGACCGGCCGTGACGCCGGTCAGCCCGCCGCCTTCTCCGAGCAGATCCGGGTCCCCTTCGTCGCGGAATCCGCGCTCTCGGGCATCAAGCGCAAGATCACCGAGAGCGACAAGCTCTGGTACAAGCGCACCTTCACCGTGCCGGCGGACTGGAACGGCCGGCGGGTCGTGCTCAACTTCGGTGCCTCCGACTGGCAGAGCACCGTCTGGGTCAACGGCACCCAGGTCGGCGCCCACAAGGGCGGCTTCGACGCGTTCTCCTACGACATCACGCCCCAGCTGAACGGCGGCACGAACACCGTCGTGGTCTCCGTCTACGACCCTACGCAGACGGGCGGCCAGGCCGTCGGCAAGCAGCGGATCAACGACGTGAACCCGCACTCGGGCGGCGGCATCTTCTACACCGCGGCCTCCGGCATCTGGCAGACCGTCTGGCTGGAGCCCGTGGCCGCCGCGCACATCACCCGGCTGGACATGACGCCGAACCTCGGCGACAGCACCCTCCGGGTGAAGGCGCAGACGGCCGGCGCGGCGGGCCGGACCGCCCGGGTCACCGTCTCCAGCGGCGGCACCGTGGTGGGCACGGCGACCGGAACCCCCGGTACGGAGATCTCCGTACCGGTGCCGAACCCCCGGCTGTGGAACCCGGACGACCCGTTCCTGTACGACGTACGCGCCGAACTGCTCGACCAGGCCGCCGTGGTGGACACCGTGGGCAGTTACGCGGGCATGCGGTCGATCGCCGTCGCCAAGGTCGACAACGTGCTGCGTCCCGTCCTCAACGGGAAGTTCGTCTTCCAGACCGGCACGCTCGACCAGGGTTACTGGCCGGACGGCATCTACACGGCGCCGACCGACGCCGCCCTCAGGTCGGACCTGCAGGCGCACAAGGACCTGGGCTTCAACATGGTCCGCAAGCACATCAAGGTGGAACCGCAGCGCTGGTTCTACTGGGCGGACAAGCTGGGCCTCCTGGTCTGGCAGGACATGCCCGCGATGGACACCGGCAAATCCCCCGACGGCGCCGCCCGCACCCAGTGGGAGGCCGAGTACCACGCGGTCATCGACCAGCACCGCAGCTCCCCCTCGCTGGTCATGTGGGTCGACCAGAACGAGGGCTGGGGCCAGTACGACCAGGCGAGGATCGCGAACGAGGTGAAGGCGTACGACCCCTCGCGGCTGGTGAACAACATGAGCGGGGTCAACTGCTGCGGTTCCGTGGACGGCGGCAACGGCGACGTGATCGACAACCACGTCTACGTCGGCCCCGGCAACACCGCACCCACCGCGACCCGGGCCGCGGTCCTCGGTGAGTTCGGCGGCCTGGGCTACAAGGTGCCGGGCCACGAGTGGTATCCGGGCGGCGGCTTCAGCTACGAGGACCAGGCGAGCGTCTCCGCGCTGAACAACCGTTTCGTCGGGCTCCTCGACAGCATCCGCGTCGGCCAGCTGCCCGCCGGGCTCTCGGCTTCGGTCTACACGGAGATCACCGACGTCGAGAACGAGGTGAACGGCCTGCTCACCTACGACCGGCAGGTGGTCAAGGTGGACACCGCCCGGGTGAAGGCCGCCAACCAGGCCCTCATCCAGGCCTCCAGGACCCCCGCACCCCCGGTCACCCTGCCCACCGGCCAGTACAAGTCGCTCCGGGTCACCACGCCCGGCCATACGAACAAGTACCTGCGCCACTCCCAGGAGCTCGCCTACACGGCCGTCGTCGACGGCGGCAGCAGCACGCTGCTGAAGAACGACGCCACCTGGAAGATCGTCACCGGCCTGGCGAACGGCAACTGCTATTCGCTGGAGTCCCGCAACTACCCCGGTGAGTACCTGCGCCACAGGGACTTCCGGGTCCGCCGCGACGCGGACGACGGCTCAGCCCTCTTCAAGGCCGACGCCACGTGGTGCGCGATCGCGGGTCAGGGCGGGGTACGGCTGTCGAGCGCCAATCTTCCCGGCAGCTATCTGCGCCACATCGACTCGGAGGTGTGGCTGGCCTCTCCGGGCGGCGGTCACGCGTGGGACAACGCGGCCACCTTCACCGAGGACACGACGTGGGCGGTGGACGCGCCCTGGGCGCCCTGAGGTGAGCCACCGGGCCCGGCGGCCGGCCCCGTCCGGCCGCCGGGCCCGGTGTCCTCACGCGTCGCCCATGACCAGGCCTTCGATGGTGTGCTTCTGGACGATGGGGGCCAGTTCCTCCACCACGGGGCAGTGCAGATGCGCCCTCACCCGCCCGGGCAGGGAAGCCCAGTAGGAGCGGGTCACCGCCATGTCGTGCTGGGCGTCGTTGCCCGCGCCGGGAGCGTCGACGCCCAGCACCAGAACCGGCCGGGCGTCGGGCGAGTGGTTCGCCGTCCCCCGGTGGATCGTCAGCGCGGAACGGGCCGAGATGTCCCCGCGCCGCGGGTACTTGCGCTCCGCGAGGGCGGCGTAGCGCGGGTAGGCGTCGCGGGGCGGGAACATCCCGTGGCCGAAGCCCGGGTCGTCGTCCCACTGGGTGCCCGGCGCGATCTCGAACGGGCCCATGTCGTCGCGCGTGTCCACAGCGGTGAGGTTGAAGGCGAGGGACGTCAGCCGGCGACCGTGCCGGGTGGCGTCCGGCATGGGGAAGTCCCGGTGCCAGGGCTGGTTCACCGCTCCGGCCAGCGGGACGTCGAAACCCAGCTCGACGATGCGGTAGTCGGGTCCCAGGACGGCCTCCGACAGCGCACGCACCCAGGGATGGTCGACCAGGTCCACGAAGCCCCGGAGCTGCTCCGGGTGGATTTCCACGTAGTACCGGTGGGGCCCCCGGCCGACCGCCCCGCCTTCCCGGCCGCGTGCCTCGGCGAAGGCCTCCTCGATGTCCTCCCGCATCACGTCGGCCCACTCCGGAGCGAACGCGCCCCGGTGGGCGGTGATGCCGGCCGTGTACAGGTCCTGGACGGCCGCATCGAGGTGCAAGGAGTGAGCGGCGGTGGTCGCGGCCTCGGTCATGACAGTGGTCCTCTCATCGGTGGGGGCAGCAGGGACAGCACGCAGGCGACGAGGTCGCGTTCTCTCGTCGCGTCCTGCCGGCCCGCCCATTTTGCAACGTTGCAATCAACGAAGCAATAGGGAGCGCGCATCGTGGCGGGCATGGGCTGTTACGGTGCTCAGCGCAGAGAGCGCGGCCACAGGCCGCCCCGCACGGAGGAACAGGAGCTCACCGATCGTGGCAGCGAGACTCAAGGACGTGGCCGCGCTCGCGGGAGTGTCCGTCCGGACCGTCTCCAACGTCGTGAGCAACGCCGCGGCCGTCGCACCGGGAACGCGCGCCCGGGTCATGGCCGCGGTCGAGGAACTGGGCTACCGCCCCAACCTCGCCGCCCGCAACCTCCGGCAGGGGCGCACCGGACTCATCGGGGTGGCCGTGCCCGAGATCCACTCTCCCTATTTCGGCGCACTGGCCGGTCTCCTCATCGACGCGGCGCAGGAGCGCGGATGGACGGTGCTCCTGGAGCGGACCGGCGGGCGGGCGGACCTGGAGCGGCGCCTTCTGGACGGCTCCGAGGGCCACCAGGTCGACGGGATGATCATCAGCCCGTGGTCGACGTCTCCGTCCGAACTGGCCTCGCTCGCGGGGGGCCTGCCACTCGTCGTCCTCGGTGAGCTGGAGCCGGACGGGTCCATCGACCACGTGGCCGTGGACAACCTGGAGGCCGCGCGTGACGCGGCCCGCCATCTGGTCTCGCTGGGCCGTCGGCGCATCGCGGCGATCGGCCTGCAGTCCGGACTGGGCCACGGCACGGCCGAACTGCGGGCCGAGGGGTTCCGCCAAGGGCTGCGGGAGGCCGGCTTGGCACCGGTGGCCGAGGTGGAGGTGGCCGATCTGCACCGGGCGGAGGGGGCGCGGGCCCTGCGGGCACTGCTGAGGATGCCCGGTTCCGTCGACGCCGTCTTCTGCTTCAGTGACGAACTCGCCCTCGGTGCCCTGCGCGTGGCCGCCGAACAGGCCGTGCGGGTGCCTGAGGACCTGGCGCTGATGGGGTTCGACGACATCGAGGACGGCCGGTTCGCCGCACCCTCCCTCACCACGATCGCCCCGGACCGGGAGCAGATCGCCGAACGCGCGGTGCAGTGTCTGACCGAGCGTGTCTTCGGCCGGCTCCAGGCGCTGCCCGCCCGCCGGATCGTGGTCCCGCACCGCGTGGTGGCCCGGGAGAGCACCGGGACCGCGGTCTCCCCGGTGTGACGGCCGGGCCGGGGCCACGCCGGGCCGGGGAGCCGGAGTGGACCGTCGGTGGCGTCGGGGCTGACCTCCGAGCGGCCTTCGGACCGGTCCGTCTCCGCCATGGCGGCGACGGGGCCGCAGTGCCGGCGAGGGAGTGCGTGGAGGCAGTCCTCCAGCCGGCTCCTGGGCAGGGCCGGCGTCAGGTGGGTGCGTCCCGGTTCCTGCGCGGCCGACGGTCGTCCACGCCTTGCGGTCGAGGCCGTGGACAGGCCGGCGCTCCCGGCAGTGCGGCGCGCGTGCGCGCACTGCCGGGAGCGGTCCTGCGGGGGTGCCCCTACGGCTGTTCGCCGTCGTGGAGCGCGGTCACCTCCTGGTCGGTGAGCGCCTTGTCGTACACCTTCACCTGGTCGACGGAACCGTTCCAGAAGTCGGTGTTGCCGCCCGACCACTTGGCGCGTCCCACCGAGAGCGCGCCGGTGCTGACGTCGGCGGGCCCGGCCGCGGCGGTGGCCGCGAGCTCGCCGTCGACGTACAGCTTGATCTCGTCACCGCTGCGCACGCCGACCAGGTGGTACCACTGGCCGAGCTCGGGGTTCAGCTCCAGTCGGGCCCGGTGGGCGCCCGGGGTGGAGAAGGCGAACCCGCCCTGGCCGTACTGGAGGTAGAACGGGTTCTCCTGGCGCCGGCCGTCCTGGCTGACGACGGTGGCGTAGTTGCCCGGGAGCGCGTCGAGCGATGCCCAGGCCGACACGGTGTAGTCACCGGTGGTGTCGACGACCGGGCCGTCCGTCTCGGCGTACTGGCCCGCACCGTCGAACTTCAGTGCCGAACCCTGCACGCCCGGTGCCCAGGACGTTCCCTCGGAGAGGGTGAGGTCCTTGTGGTTCGGGCCGCTGTCGGCGGCCTTGGTTCCCTTGTCCTCGTCGAGGGCCCAGGCACCACCGCCCTTGATCGCGTCCCGCTCGCCCGCGGCCGCACCGGCGGCGATGACTTCCTGGTTGATCTTCCGCACCTTGGCCGCGTCGACCTTGATCTCGCGGCGGTCGTACGTCCAGAGACCGTTGAGCTCGTTCTCCAGGTCGGTCACCTGGGTGTAGATGGAGCCGGAGAGTTCGGCGCCCGCCGCCTCCAGGTAGTACGTGCGGGTGTTGTCGACGTACTTGGCGGTCAGGGCGTCCTTGTCCGCGACACCGCTGTAGATCGCGGTGGGTGCACCGGGCCACATGTGTCCGGGCATCCGCAGGGTGAAGCCACCGTGCTCCCCGTCCATGGCGGCGCGGCTGTCGTCGGGGAATGCCGGGTCGGTGTTGTTGTAGTCGTGGTGGTCGATGATGTCGCCCTTGCCGGAATCGCCCTTGGAGTTGCAGCAGTTGACACCGCTGTGGGCGTTGACGACCCGGGAGGGGTCAGCGGCCTGGACCCTTTCGGTGATCTTGCCGGTCTCGGTGCGGTCCCACTCGCCCCAGCCCTCGTTGAAGACGATCCAGGCGCCGATCGAGGGGTAGTTGTGCAGCTGCTCCATCATCTCGGCCCCCTGGTCGAGGAAGGCCTTCTGGCCCTTCTCGCCGGTGATGTTGCCGGAGACGAAGTCCTGCCACACCAGGAGACCCAGCTGGTCGGCGTGGTAGTACCAACGGGCCGGCTCGACCTTGATGTGCTTGCGGACGGAGTTGAAGCCGAGGTCCTTCTGCGCCTTCAGGTCGAAGACCAGGGCCGTGTCACTGGGCGCCGTGTTCAGGCCGTCGGGGTAGAAGCCCTGGTCGAGTTGGGCGAGCGAGAAGAACGGCTTCCCGTTGAGCACCAGCTTCTGGTAGCCGCCGACCTCGGCGACGCCGAAGGAGCGCATACCGAAGTAGCTGTCGACGGTGTCCTTGGAGCGGCCGTCCTTGAGGGTGACCTCCAGGTCGTACAGGTACGGGTCGTCCGGCGTCCACAGGTGCTGCCTGGCGACCGGAAGGCTCAGTTCGCTGTTGGCGGGGCCGGTGACCCTGCCTACGACCTTGCCCTTCCTGTCACGGGCGACGGCGGTGATCCGGGCCGACTCCGAGGCGTCCCCGGAGTTGACCGTGAGGGCGAGCCGGCCCTTGCCGATGTCGGGCGTGGTCTTCAGGGAGTCGACGGCCGCGGGGGCGACGGGCTCCATCCAGACGGTCTGCCAGATACCGGAGGACGCGGTGTAGAAGATGCCGCTGGGGTTCGCGGACTGCTTGCCGGTGGGCTGGTCGGCTCCGGTGGTGTCGGTGACCGCGAC